>NZ_JANXCG010000021.1 GCF_025060375.1 Meiothermus sp.
GGTCCAGCCCAGCGGGCGCAGCAGCGGGTAGCGGGCTAGAGCGGCCAGTGCCCCGAACGGGTTGGCCTCGAGCCAGCGCAGCGTCTTTTTGCGATCTTCTGGCCTCAAAGATTCGGGTAGCAGCGCCAGGGCCAGCGCAAAGGTGAGGGCCGAGAGCCCCGCGACTGCCCAGAAGGGCGCCCGCAGCCCCCAGTCGCTTACCAGCCCGCCTAAAGCGGGCCCAATCACAAAGCCGAAGCCAAAGACCGCCCCTAGAAGGCCAAAGCTGCGGGCCCGCTGTTCGGGAGGCGAGACGTCGACCAGGTAGGCGTTGACCACCACCAGGTTGGCGCTGGTTGCTCCTGCGACAACACGGCCCAGGAAGTAGAGCTCGAGGTTCTGAGCAACGGCGGTGAGCAGGTTGCCCAGGGCTGCCCCTGCTACCGACAGCAGCAGAATGGGCCTGCGCCCGTAGCGGTCGGAGAGCACGCCCCAAGCCGGGGCGAAGAACAGGGTCAGCCCGGCGTACAGCGCCAGCGACCAGCCATACAGACGGGCCGCTTCCTGGGCGGTGCCGCCCCCCAGTGCTTGTAGGAAGCCCGGCGTGATGGGGTAGACCATTCCCTCACCCGCGATGTCCACGAACAGGATGGCCAGAACCCACGGCAGGCCCGAGCGCGCCATGGGCTCAATCTAGCCCCTAAAGTTTGGTTTGTCAAACAATTTGGTAATCCACAAGCATCGGTTTGCCAAACCGAACGCCTTTTTGGCCTAAGATAGAGGAGTGGATGCCCTGCGGCAGGAGTTGGCCCAGGCCCTGTGGCGGCTGAGCGAGAAGGCCTTTGCCGACTGGACCGGCCGGATGACCGAAATCGCCCAGACCCACGGCCTTACCCTGCGTGAGATCAACACGCTTTACGAACTGAGCGCAGATGGCCCGCTTAGGGTTTCCGAGATTGCTGTGCGAACCGGACTTTCCAGGGCAGCAGCGAGCCAGATGGTCGAGCGGATGGTACAGCAGGGGCTGCTCGAGCGCACCGAAAACCCCGCGGACCGCCGGGAGAAGCTGGTGCAGCTAAGCCCGCAGGGCCGCTCGGTTACCCAGCAGTTTGACCAGGCCATCCTGGAGCAGGTTGTCCGGATGCTTAGCCGGGTTCCCGACAGAAAAATCCGCTCCCTCCTTAGGGCTTTGGGTGCGGTCTTGAAGGAGCTGGAAGCCGGTCCACCTGGAGGGTAGTTTTGCATCAACGCGTAGGCCTGTTGGGTGTCTGGGATAACCGGTCGGTCCAGAGGCTGTAGCATAGGGGTATGTGGGATTTGGTCGTGGTGGGGGCTGGGCCGGTGGGCCTCGCGGCGGCGGTAGAGGCCAAGCGGGCCGGCCTACGGGCGGTGGTGTTGGAGAAGGGCACCCTCGTGAACACCATTTACCGCTGGCCCCGAGAGACGGTGTTTTTCAGCGAAGCCCGAAACATCGAGATAGGGGGGCACCCTTTTCCCTCCCTCTCGGCCAAGCCCACCCGCCGGGAGGCCCTGGTCTACTACCGGCGGGTAGCCGAGGTGGAAGGGCTGGATGTGCGCACCTACACCGAGGTCACGGCGGTTCAGCCGGGGCCGGGGGGGTTTCGGGTCTCGTACCGCGACCGGATGGGGGAGGGGGCTTATGAGGCCCGTTTTGTGCTGGTCGCCACCGGTTACTACGACAACCCCAACCGCCTAGGGGTGCCCGGGGAGAACCTGCCGCACGTGCGCTACGGATGGGAGGAGACCCTCCCCTACTGGAACCAACGGGTGGTGGTGGTGGGGGGCTCCAACAGCGCGGTGGAGGCGGCGCTCGAGCTCTACCGGGGAGGGGCCAGGGTTACGGTGGTGCACCGGGAGGCTGAGATTCGCCCCAGCGTCAAGTACTGGCTTAGGCCCGACTTCGACAACCGGGTGCGGGAGGGAGCCATCGGGCTTCTCCTGAACGCCAGGGTTCGGGAGATAGGGCCGCAGGAGGTGTGGATCGAGGTGCTCGGGCCTGGGGGGAGCCAGGAGGAGCGGGTTGTTCCCGCCGACTTTGTGCTGGTCCACATTGGCTACAAGGCGGTGGATGGTCTGCTCCGGGCTGCGGGGGTGGCCTACAAAGGGGACGCCCCGGTGCTCTCTGAGGTGTTCGAGACCAGCCTGAGGGGGCTTTTTGTGGCGGGCAGCGCCGGGTTCGGCTCGGATACCCGCAGTGTCTTCATTGAGAACGGGCGGGAGCACGCCCGGGTTGCCGTCCAGGAGATGGTCCGCCGGGTAAGGGAGGGCCAGCTGTGCGGGATGGCCGGATGAGAGGCCCCCGGAAGGCGGGCCTTCCAGGGGCCTAGCTGGCGGAGGAGGAGGGATTCGAACCCTCGATAGGGGGAGACCCCTATACCGGTTTTCGAGACCGGCCCGTTCAACCACTCCGGCACCCCTCCGGGCCGGATAAAGACTCTAGCACAACCGAGGCCTCATGTCACGGGGTGCGCTTTTGGGAAAAGAAGCCCTTTAGGAGCCTGGTGGCGTCCCGCTCGAGCCAGCCACCCTCCCAGGCGAAGGGGGGGGTAAGCCGGTGTACGGTGAGGGCCCCGGCCTTCAGGTTTTCCACCGCATAGACCACCCGCCGCACCTGCGCCTCGGCCAGGGCCCCAAAGCACATCGGACAGGGCTCCAGCGTTACGTAGACGGTAGCCCCAGGTATGACCTTTTCGCCCTTTTTGAGCAGCGCTTGGTGCAGCGCTAGAAGCTCGGCGTGGGCGGTGGCGCTCCGCAGGTGTTCCACCTGGTTGTGAGCCCTGGCAAGCACCTGGTCGTCCTGCACCACCACCGCGCCGATGGGCACCTCTCCTTTTTTCTCGGCCCGCTCTGCTTCGCTTAGGGCCATCCGCATGTACACGAGGTCCTCGGGCTCAGGCCAGAGGTTCCAGACCTCCTGGACCTCCTCACCCACGGCCCGCACCGGCCAGACCTGCTTGAGCTCGGGGGGCACCCCATGCCCGGCCAGGAAATCCACCAGTCGGACCCGCCCGGTAGGGAGATGGATCTGGTCCCCGGGTCTGGGGAGCCTTGAGCCGCGCCAGGGGGGAAAGCTCTCCACCACCGGGGGAATGAGGAAGAGCGTTCCATCGCGTCGGCGAACCTGCCAGCCTCCGGGCAGGGTAAAGGCCTCGCCCTGCAGGGCCCGCTCGAGCTGGAGTATCCAGCTGCTCTCGGGCCGCACCCCAACCTCCTCCAGCATCTGCCGCAGGGCCCGCCGCCGGAGGCCTGGGGGGGCTTGTAGCAGAGGGGCGACCCGGTAGGCTGGGCAGGGCCAGCGTCGGTCGGGCAGCAGGAGCAGGCGGGCCAGGGGGTCCAGCGCCTCATCCTCGACCTGGGAGATGCCCGCGAAGCGGGCCAGCGCGGCCTGGGCTTGCGGGAAGCGCTCGGCTAGGCGGGGCAGGATTTCTTGGCGCAGGAAGTTGCGGTCGAGGGTTACGTCAGCGTTGGTGATGTCCTCGAGCCAGTCCTGGCCCTTACCCCTCAGGTACTCCCTCAGCGTCTGGCGGCTTATCTCCAACAGGGGGCGCACCACCTTACCCCGCTTGGGCCGCATCCCTAGGCCCCTTCCGGTGCCCTGGAGGAGCTGCAGGAGCACCGTTTCAGCCTGGTCGTCCTCGGTGTGGGCGGTCAGAACCGCCTGGGCGCCGTGCTTTTTGGCTACTTTGGCTAAAAAGCCGTAGCGCAGCTCGCGGGCAGTGGCCTCGAGGTTCCCCCCCCGCTCGGCCGCGATACGGGCTACCTCGAGCCGCTCCCCCTCAAAGGGATAGCCCAACCGCTCGGCCAGGGCCTTGACCCACAGGGCGTCGCGGGCCGAGTCTGGCCGTAGGGCATGGTCTAGATGGGCCACCACCACCTTGCGAGGGGTGGAGGTGAGCAGGAGGAGCAGCGCTACCGAGTCCCCCCCACCCGAAACCGCTGCCACCAGCACGCCCTCGGGCACCAGGCGGGTCAGGTGGTTGGCGAACCAGGCCTCGAGCCTTTCCAGGTCGGTTGAGTCCACGCCTATATGCTATAGAGGATGGTCTCCTTGCGCTTCGACTTTAACGCCTATCCCTACCTGACGGCCGACCTGCCTGGGGTGGAAGGGGTCATCCGCAGCCGTCCAGAGGAGTTCCAGGTCTGTGAGGTGCCAGCCTACCTGCCCAGGGGGGAGGGCGAGCACCTGTTCTTGCTCCTGGAAAAAAGGGGTCTGACCACCCGGGCAGTGCTGGAGTTTCTGCGCGACCGCCTAGGGGTTTCCGAGGAACAGATTGGGGTGGCTGGGCTCAAAGACAAGCACGCCCTCACCCAGCAGTGGATTAGCCTTCCCTCTCGCTACGAGGCCAGGCTGGAGGTTCTGCAGGAGCTGCCGGGGCTTCGGCTCCTGCACTGGGCGCGCCACCCCCACAAGCTCAGGGTGGGTCACCTGAAGGGCAACCGTTTTCGCATCCTCATCCGCGGAGCCACGGCGCCGGATTCGGCCGAACGGGTAAGGGCTGTGCTGAGCCGGCTGGCCCAGCAGGGGGTGCCCAACTACTACGGCCCTCAGCGGTTTGGCCTCGGCGGTTTGAACCCGCAGAAGGGCTACGCCCTGGCCACCCGGGGCAAGGCCCACACCCCCCCTTGGCTTGGGAGGTTCCTGCTGGCCAGCCTGCAGAGCCTCCTCTTCAACGACTGGCTGGCTTTGCGGATGAAACTGGGCCTTTTTGACCGGGTGGTGGAGGGTGATGTGGCCAAGAAACACGACACTGGAGGGGAGTTTTGGGTGGAGGACGCTGGAGCGGAGAACCCGCGGGCCCAGCGCTTTGAGATTAGCGCCACCGGTGCCCTTTTTGGCAGGAAGTACAGGGAGGCTCGGGGCGCGGCCCGCGCCCTAGAGGACCAGGTGTTGGAGAAGTACGGCCTTACCCGCCAGCACTTTGCCCGCCGCAGGGGCGACCGCCGCCCCATCCGCCTGCCCCTTACGGAGTGGGATGTGGAGGCGGTTCCTGAGGGGGTTTGGGTTTCCTTTTTTCTGCCCAAGGGGGCCTACGCTACAGCGGTGCTGCGTGAGGTGATGAAGCGCGACCCTGAGGCCCGGCTCGAGGAGGAGCCCCTGGCCGAGGACCCCTGACCCCTCGGCATCCATCACAGGCTCAGGGTGCGCCCGTGCTAGACTGGGTCTGTTATGGTTGAGCCTGCCGTCGCGCTCTTCGGGGAGGCCTACGAGAAGGCAGCCCGTGTCCTCGAGGAGCTTTTGCGGGAGAGTGGGGCCCGCTACACCCTGCTGCTGGACCGCAAGGGGTTTGTGCTGGTTCACAAAGAGGCGTTGTGGGCGCCTAAACCCCCTGCCCTGGACTCCCTGGCCACCCTGATTGCAGGCAACGCTGCGGCTACCCAGGCTCTGGCCAGAATGTTGGGCGAGCCCCGCTTCAACGAGCTGCTGCACCAGGGATCCACCCATGGGCTGTACGTGGAAGAAGTGGGTGAGCTGGCCCTGCTGGTGATCGTCTTTGACAGCTCGGCCCCGGTGGGTCGGGTCAAGCTGTATGGGAAGCGGGCTGCGCAGGCCCTGGAGGGCATTACCCAGGAGGCAGTGGTCAGCCCCGGCACCTTGGGGATTGACAGCGAGTACCGAGAGGGGGCGAGCGCCCTTTTAGACGAGCTGTTCGGGAACTGAAATGAGCACGATTAACTTTGCCGCAAGGGAGATCAACTTCAAGATTGTCTACTACGGCCCGGGTATGTCTGGGAAAACCACCAACCTCAAGTGGGTTTTCCAGCAGATACCCCAGAACCGCAAGGGGGAGATGGTCTCGCTGGCCACCGAGGACGAGCGCACCCTTTTCTTTGACTTTCTCCCGGTGGACTTGGGGGAGGTCAAGGGCTTTAAGACCCGTTTTCACCTCTACACGGTGCCGGGCCAGGTCTTCTACAACGCCAGCCGCAAGCTAATCCTGCGTGGGGTGGATGGCATCGTGTTTGTGGCCGACTCAGCCCCCAACCGCCTGCGGGCCAACGCTGAGTCCATGCGCAACCTGCGCGAGAACCTGGCCGAGTACGGCATCAAGCTCGAGGACATCCCCATCGTGCTCCAGGCCAACAAGCGGGACACCCCCGATGCCCTGCCGGTGGAGATGATTCAGGCCGTGATAGACCCCGAGAAGCGCTTCCCCATTTTCGAGGCTGTAGCCACCACCGGAATGGGGGTCTTTGAAACCCTCAAGGCAGTGAGCCGCGAGGTGCTCTCGCGGGTGGCCTCGAGCTGAGGGGCTACCCGGGCTGTTCAGTAGCTTCCCCAGAGCCGGCCTTGGTCGTCCCGGAGCTCAACCCGGGCAACCCGGGGTGGGGCCTCAAACAGCAGCACAACCCCGTTGGTCTGGGCGGTGAGGCCCGGGCTGCGGCTTGCCTCCAGGGTGACCAGCAAGGTTGTCTCCCGGAGCGACATCCCCACCACCTTGAGCCGGAAATCGCTTTCGGCCCGTAGCCCGGAGAAGAAGTAGCCCACCTTTGCCTCAAACCGAGCGGGGGGGAGTTCGCCCAGGCCCAGCTCTCGCCAGAGCCGCTCGAGCTCGCCCGGACCCGCCAGGAAACCCCCTCGGCTTCTGAGCCCACCGCTGCGTACCGACCGATTCTCCAGCAGACGGGGCTTGTCTAGGGCTTGGCTCTCT
The DNA here is from genome assembly GCF_025060375.1 of Meiothermus sp. GTDB lineage: Bacteria > Deinococcota > Deinococci > Deinococcales > Thermaceae > Meiothermus. Next base: position 6,651 of record NZ_JANXCG010000021.1, read on the forward strand.
CCAGGCCACACCCAAAGGCTGGTGTGCAGCACCCCTCCGGGCTCAGGGGCATAGGTCAGGGGAGGCAGGGTGGCCCGGCCGGCCTCCTCGAGGACCAGCAGGGGTAGGGGCAGGCCCAGCCGTTCAATCCAGGCCTGCGCAGCGGCCGACTCCACCGGGGTGGCCAACTCCAGTTCAAAGGCCTGCCGGTGCCAGTAGCCCTGGTCGGAGAACCATCGTCCGTCGTAGAGCCAGCGGCGACCCTCGCCCGGCTGGGCCTGGGTTGGGCCATGGGGCAGCTCGAGGAAGGTGTCCGACTGGAAGACGAGCGTTTGCTCGCCCTGCGGTCCGCGGATCCGCACGGTCTGTTCGGTAGCCCCCGGCGCGGCGACCAGGTAATGCCCTCGGCCGGCCACGTGCAGGTGCATCTCCACAATGTTGAAGCTGGACTGGCTCAGGGCCGTAAGTGCGAGCAGCCCCAAGCCGAGCTGAAGTGCTTTCATGGTGAAATTATGACCGATGAACCCCCTCCCTGGTAAGCTGGAGGGGGCATGAGGACCACCCCTCTTTACCAGGCCCATCTGGCCCTGGGGGCCCGGATGGTGCCCTTTGCCGGATACGAGATGCCCCTGCAATACGCCTCCATCACCGCTGAGCACAGGGCGGTGCGGGAGGGGGCGGGTATGTTTGACGTGAGCCACATGGGCGAGTTCTGGGTGCGGGGGCCGGGGGCCCTCCCTTTTTTGCAGTACGTGACCCTCAACGACGTCGCCAAGCTCAGGGTGGGGCGGGCCCAGTACTCTATGCTGCCCAGTGCGCAAGGGGGTGTGGTGGACGATGTTTACCTCTACCGCACGGCTGAGGGCGAGTACCTGATGGTGGTGAACGCGGCCAACATTGGTAAAGACTGGGCTCACCTGGTTGCACTGAGCCAGGGCTTTGATGTGGAGCTTGAGAACGCCTCCGATTTCTTCGCCCTGATCGCTGTGCAGGGGCCCCAGGCGGTGGGTGCGTTGCAGGGCCTCACCGATACCGACCTCCTCTCGCCCAGGAAGAACGATACCTTCATGGGCAAGCTGGCTGGGAAGTGGGTGCGTTTCGCCCGCACCGGCTACACTGGCGAGGATGGCTACGAGGTGTTTGTTGCTCCCGACGAGGCTGAGGCGGTCTGGGAGGCTCTGCGGTCCGTTGGTGTGACCCCCTGTGGCCTTGGCGCACGGGATACCCTGCGGCTCGAGGCGGGCTTCCCCCTCTACGGCCACGAGCTTACCGAGGAGACCAGCCCCCTTTGCACCCCTTTTGCCTGGGTGGTAAAGGCCCAGAAGGACTTCTACGGGAAGGAGGCCCTTTTGGGTCAGGACTGCGGCCAGCGGTTGGTGGGGCTCGCCTTGGAAGAGGGGGTCCCCCGGGAGGGTTACCGGGTATTGCACGGGGGCGAAGAGGTGGGCCGCCTCACCTCGGGGACCTACTCCCCTCTCCTCAAAAAGGGCATTGCGATGGCCTATGTGCGGGCTGAGCTGGCCGGGCCAGGCACCCGGCTGGAGGTGGAGGTGCGGGGGCGGGCCTTGCCCGCGGTGGTGGTGGAGCTACCCTTCCTCAGGCGATAAGCGCCTGTGGGGGTGAACCTTGGAAGCCGGTAGACTAAACCTTGAGCGAGGAGCGAGCATGGACTACCCAAGCGAACTTAAGTACACCAAGACCCACGAGTGGGTGCGCCTAGAGGGGGATGTGGCCGTAGTGGGCATTACCGACTTTGCCCAGGACGCCCTGGGCGATGTGGTGTATGTGGAGCTACCCGCAGTGGGGAGGAAGGTTGCGGCTGGAGAGGCGGTGGCGGTGGTGGAATCGGTCAAAACCGCCTCGGACATCTACGCCCCCTTGGAGGGGGAGATCCTCGAGGTAAACAGCGCGCTCTCTGACAAGCCCGAGCTGGTAAACCAGTCCCCTTACGGTGAGGGCTGGCTCTTCAAGATGAGGTTCAACCCTTCCGGTCTTTCGGAGCTCCTATCGGCTCTAGAGTACCAGAAGGTGGCCCAGGCAGGCTAAGCGGCCTACTTGGGCATGGTCCGTCTGAGCAGGTCCTGGATTACCTGCTCCACCCGCAGGCCCTCAAACTGGGCCTCCTCGGTGAGCAACAAGCGGTGGGAAAGGGCGGGAAGGGCTGAGCCGCGTAGGTCCTCCCAGTCCACGTGAGCCCGCCCATCCAGATAGGCCAGGGCTCGAGCCAGCCCCAGCCAGGCCTTGGCCCCGCGGGGGGAAAGGCCCATGCGGAGGTGTTTTTCCTCGCCGGAGAGCTGAGCGGTGTTGGCGATGGCCTCCAAGGCAGGCTGGCTCACCACCACCTGGGCCGCTTCAGCACGGGCTACCAGGAGGTCTAACCCCGGAACCGCCTGAGGGGTTTGGGGCTCTTCGGAGAGGATGCGCACCCAGGTGGCGCGCGGCGGTGCAGAGAAGGCAATTTTCGCCGTGAAGCGGTCAAGCTGGGCCTCGGGAAGGGGATAGGTACCCTCGAGCTCCAGTGGGTTTTGCGTGGCGAGGACAAGGAAGGGTTCAGGCAGGGGATGGCGCACCCCGCCTACCGTGACCCCGCGCTCCTGCATCGCCTCCAGGAGGGCCGACTGGGTTTTAGGGGTGGCCCGATTGACCTCGTCAGCCAGCACCACCTGGGCGAAGATGGGCCCTGGGCGGAACACAAACTGCCCATCCTCCAGGATTTCGGTGCCGGTTACGTCGGCCGGCAGGAGGTCGGGGGTGAACTGGATGCGCCGGTAGGAGAGGCCGCTGGCCTCAGCAAAGGCCTTGGCCAGGAGGGTTTTACCCAGTCCAGGTAGCCCCTCCAGGAGGGCGTGCCCCCCAGCCACCGCAGTGGCCAGTAGCTCGCGGATGACCCGCTCCTGGCCGAAAAGGACGCTTCTTAGGGTTTCTTCCAGGGCTTTTAGGGCGGCTCGCACAGGCTTGAGTATAAGGTGCGGCCCCTTAGGTTGACCCACCGCCTCAGGGGGGGGAGAATTGAGGGTGTGGATTTTGGGGATTGACACCTCCTGCGACGACACCGGGGTGGGCCTGGTGCAGGACGGGCGGGTGGTGGTGAACCGGGTGGCCTCGCAGACCCTGTTGCACGGGCGCTACGGGGGGGTAGTGCCCGAGCTGGCCTCGCGAGAGCACGTACAGGTGATTGATGGGTTGGTGGAGGAGGTTCTCCGGGAGGCTGGGTTGGGGTTGGAGGCGCTGGACCTGGTGGCCGCTACCCGGGGGCCAGGCCTCATCGGTGCCTTGCTGGTGGGCTTCACCTATGCTAAAGGTCTTGCTTTTGCCCTACACAAGCCTTTTATTGCGGTGCATCACCTCGAGGGCCACATCTACGCAGCCCTAGCCGAGCACCCCGAGGTTCGGCCACCCTTCTTGGCCCTTGTGGCCTCGGGGGGGCACACCCACCTCTTCGAGGTGCCGGCCTGGGGTGCTTACCGCCTTTTGGGCGCAACCCTGGACGACGCAGCAGGGGAGGCCTTTGATAAAGCGGCCCGGCTTTTGGGCCTGGGGTACCCCGGTGGGCCGGAGATTGAGCGGCTGGCGGTCCAGGGCGACCCCGGGCGGGTGCCCCTGAGCGTGCCCTTGAGCGATCAGGAGGGGTTTTCCTTCAGCTTTTCGGGCCTCAAAACCGCGGTGGCCCGGGCCTTGGAAAAGGGCTATGCCCCCGCCGACATTGCCGCCCGCTTTCAGGAGGTGGTCGTGGAGCACATCGCCCAGGTGGTGGGACGCGCGGCCCGGAAAACCGGCCACACCACCCTCTTGGTCACGGGAGGGGTGGCCCAGAATCGAGCCCTTAGGGCCCGCCTAGAAGGTATGGGGCTCCGGCTTTGCTTTCCCCCTCGAGGCTTGGCCACCGACAACGGGGCCATGATAGCCCTAGCCGCCTGGCATACCCTGGACCGCCGCTCAGAAGGCGACCTCTACCTCCCCGCCGCGCCCTACCTGCCCTTGGCTACCTCCTGAGCGCCACCAGCTCGGTCACGCTTTCGCCCTCGCGGGTCTTCTGGATGCTCTTCACCAGCCCCACGTTCTCGGCGTACCAGCTTGTCCCCTGGCTGTCGAAGTTGAAGGGGAGGCTCAAAGGCCCTGTGCTGGCCCGCAGTCGGGTGCTGAACTGCGTTTGTAAGCGGTAGGCTAGAAAGCGCCCCGCAGGGGTGACCACGGTCTCCTGGGCGACCACCTTGTAGGTGGTTTCGAGGGTGCCGCTGAGGCTAAAGCGAAGAGGGCCTTGCTGGCCGCTGCCTCGTACCTCCAGGGTCAGCTTCCAGCTGTTGCCCACCGCCCAGGCGTCGTAGTCGGGGATAGCCACCCCAGTTACCCTGACGACCTCGAGGTTGTAGCTTACGGGCTGCCCTCCCATCTCGGCCCGGCCGGCGCCCTGGCTGCCGAAGTCCACAGGGTAGATGCCCTGCTCCGTGCAGCGGTAGCGCGACTCCTCCTGCCCGCCAGGGCCTTCGCGAACCTGGGTATAGCCGTTGGGGGTGATCTGGGTTTTGCGGATGGTGTAGGTGTAGCTTCGCTCTCCGATCACCTGGTACTGCCATACCCAGCCGGGCCGGGTGGGGGAGAAGGGTTGGTCGCAGAGCTGGGCCGCTGCTGGGGAGGCCAGCAAAAGGGCCAATGCGGCTGTGCGCATGGGCTTATTCTAGCCGTTTGGTAAACCCCAGCAGACGCAGGGCGTTGGCGGTGATCAGCACGGTGGCGCCTGTGTCGGCCAGAACAGCCATCCAAAGACCCGTAGCACCGGTCAGGGTGGTGATTAGGAAGGCGGCCTTCAGGCCCAGGGCCAGCGCGATGTTGGTGCGGATAACCCCTAGGGTGGCCCGCGAGAGCTGTATCAGATCCGCCACCCCCGTGAGCCGGTTGGCAAGCAGCGCTGCGTCAGCGGTCTCTAGAGCCGCTTCAGTCCCATCGCCCATGGCTATGCCCACGTCGGCCTGGGCCAGCGCGGGAGCGTCGTTGATGCCATCACCCACCATTGCTACCTTGCCCTCTCTCCTCAAGGCTGCAATGCGGTGGAGCTTATCCTGGGGCAGCAGCCCAGCCCAGGCTTTCAGGCCCAGCTCGCTGGCAATGGCATGGGCGGTTCGGGGATTGTCCCCAGTCAGCATTACGCTGTGCACCCCCAGAGCTTTCAGCCGCTCCAGGGTTTCCTTGGCCTCTGCCCTCGGCTCGTCCCGCAGGGCCAGTAGGCCGATTGGGGTAGTGCCGCGGAGGACCACCACCACGGTCTTGCCCTGGGCCTCGAGCCGCGCGATCTGGTCCAGGAGGTCCGGTGGGAGCGGGGCCAGCTCAGCCGCGTGCTGGGGTGAACCCACTGTGTGGGGCTCGCCCTCTACCAGCGCGGTGGCCGCCTGGCCTGGAAGAGTTCTGTGCTCGCTGCTGGGAAAAACCCTTACCCCGGCCTCGGCGGCCCGACGGAGGATGGCCCGGCCCAGGGGGTGGTTTGAGCCGGTTTCTACTGCAGCGGCCCGCCCCAGCAGCTCATCCTCAGGCAGAGCCAGGGGAATCACATCGGTTACCTGAGGTCTTCCTTCGGTCAGGGTGCCGGTTTTATCAAAGGCCACGATGCGTAGCTGCCCGAGGGTTTCAAGGGTTGCGCCACCCTTCACCAGCAAGCCCCGTCGGGCTCCGGCGGCTAGGCCTGCTGATACGGCTGTGGGTACAGAGAGGACGAGCGCACAGGGGCAGCCGATGAGCAGGAGGGCCAACCCCTTGTAAAGCCACTCCTGTCCGTCGCCCCCGAGGAGCGGGGGAACCAGCATCGTCAGAAGGGCTCCCAACATCACCCAGGGGGTGTAGTAGCGGCTGAAGCGGTCTATGAAGCGCTCGGTGGGAGCCTTGTTGGCCTGAGCCTCCTCCACGAGGCAAAGGACGCGGGCCAAAGTGGTGTCCTGCCCGGCCCTTTCCACCCGAATCGTGAGGGCACCTTCGGTGTTGATGCTGCCGGCGTACACAGCGGCACCAGGGCCCTTGCTTACCGGCGCTGACTCCCCGGTGATGGGCGACTCGTCTAGGGCGGAGTGCCCCTCCTCCACCACGCCATCGGCGGGTACCCGGCCTCCGGGCAGGACCAGCACCCGATTTCCCTTCTGAAGGTACTCGACAGGTACCTCGCGAGGTCCTGTGCCCTCTAGGAGCAGCGCGGTTTTGGGGGCTAGAGCGACCAGGGCGTGGATGCTCGAGCGGGCCCGCTCGGTTGCCCAGCTTTCCAGAAGCTCGCCTACCCCAAACAGGAACACCACCACCGCCGCTTCTGCAGCCTCGCCGATGAGGACAGCCCCCAGAGCGGCGGCGGTTACCAGGGTGTGTATGCTGAAGGGGTGGCCTGCCTGAACCCCCCGTAGGGCCTTGAGGGCAAGGGGCCAGCCCCCGGCCAGGACGGCGGCAGTGTAGGCCCACCCGGAAAGTTCTGGTTTGGCCATTGAGAGGCCCCAGGCCAGGGCCAGCATACCCCCCGTGAGCGCCACTGAGCGGCTCATAGAGCGTCCTTCAGACTTTGATGGGGTGGTGCTTTGGGGCGGGGAAGCCGGTCTGATGGCGTAGCCCAGCTGCCCCACTGAGTGCTGGAACTCCTGCAGTGCGGGCTGGCGGGGGTCGTAGGCCAGCTCAATTCTTCTGGTCAGGGGATTGAGCTCAAGTAGCCGCACCCCCGGAATGCGGCCCGCTACACCCTCTACCGTCCGGGCGCAGCTGGCGCAGTCCATGCCCTCCACCCAGAAGGTCTGGTGGGTGTGGACGGCCTGAACCTGCCGGATGGCCTCGGGGAACCTGGGGCTGGGGTTCTGGGTGGCTTCGAGGTGGACTATGCCCCCTTCAAAGGAGACTTCCCGCACCCCGGGGAGCGCTAGGAGGGCTGAGCGAAGGAGGCTTTGGCACTCAGGGCAGTCTGCCGCGCTGGGTAGGGTTTTTCGTATGGGAAAGGAAAAGCGCATACGTGTCCTTGGAAGCCGCTTCCGGAGCGGTCGCCTGGCTACTCCGGATTGTAGCAATATATGAACGTATGTTCAAGTGTTTGAGAGCGCTCTATCCTCTTGCGAGGGCTACTCGCTGGCGTGCTCGAGCGCGGCTTGAAGGATTGCCCGCACGTGGGCGTCGGCCAGGCGGTAGTGGACCGACCGACCTTCCCTGCGGCCGGCCACCAGCCGGGTGTTCCGCAGCACCCGAAGCTGGTGGGAAACCGCCGACTCGCTCATCCCGACCACCTTGGAGATTTCCGATACGCACAGCTCCCCCAGTTGCAACGCTGAGAGGATGCGCATCCGGGTGGGATCGGCAATGGCTTTCAGCAGTTCGGAGGCCCTTTGAACCTGGGGAAGACGGGGAAGGGCCTTGCTGACCGCTTGGAGGTCTTTGGGTTTTGATACCGACATCTTGCTATCAGACTAACCGGCGGTTCTGCCTGGGGCAACCGAAGGGTTGGGGGTTGCGTCTCAAGAGTGAAAAGTTTTTCTTGACAATAGTTTGTTTTGGAAATATATTACCCCCAGTATGACCTGGGGCATCCTCACCCATTTGTGGAAGTTGACCCGGGAGCTGCGGGAGGAGGTGACACCTCACTTGGAACGCCTGGGTTTGGCACCCACCGACCCCTGGTTGTTGGCCGAGATTGAGCGACACCGATACCCTACCGAAGCCGTGCGGGCCATGCAGATACCGGCTCCCACCGTTAGCCAGATGCTCAGGCGGCTCGAGCAGGCTGGCTTGGTCACGCGCTCGCTTGACCCCACCGACTTGCGCCGCTACCGCTTTGAGCTTACCGAGCGGGGGCGCTTTCTTCTGGAGGAAAGCCGGAAACACATCCTCCAGGCCATGGAGCGCCGGCTCAACCGGCTGGCCCCCGGAGAGCGTCGCCGGTTTGCTGAGTGGCTGGAGGTTCTGGCCCAGCCTGAGGATGCCCAGGCCCCAAGGGAGCAACCATGAAAACGATACCCCAGGTTCCCGACGAACGCTTTGCTCAACAAAGGCGGCTGACCCTAATTGGCATACTGCTTGGGTTGTTTCTGGCTGCCCTAGACCAGACCATCGTTTCTACCGCTCTCCCCAGAATTATCGCCGACCTCGATGGCACGGAGCTTTACGCATGGGTCACCACCGCCTACCTTCTGGCTTCCACGGTGTCCGCGCCTATTTTTGGCCGACTGACCGAGCTGTTCAGCCGAAAGGCAGTTTTGCTTGTGGCTATTGTGGTATTCCTGATGGGTTCGGCCCTGTGCGGTCTGGCCCAAAACATGCCCGAACTTATTGCTTTTCGTGGCTTGCAGGGCATTGGTGGGGGGGCGCTTTTCGCCTTGGCCCTGACCACCATTGCGGTGCTCTTCCCGCCGCGGGAACGGGGCCGGGTGGGGGGGCTTTTCGGGGCCGTCTTTGGGGTGAGTAGCGCGGTGGGGCCCTGGCTTGGGGGGGTGCTCACTGACCACCTTTCCTGGCACTGGGTGTTCTACATCAACATGCCGGTAGGAGCGGTGGCGCTTGCCTTTATTCTGCGCTACATGCCGCGTCTTTCTCCAGAGCGCCGGGAGCGCTTTGACTTCCTGGGGGCTTTCCTGCTGGCGTTGTGGACTGTTCCCCTAATGCTGGCTTTTTCCTGGGGAGGGAGCACCTATCCTTGGCTGAGCGCTCCCATCCTGGGGCTTTTTGTCCTGAGCGCCTTGTCCTTGGCCCTTTGGGTTTGGTCGCAAAATTGCCAGCCAAACCCGCTTTTCGACCTCTCCCTTTTGCGGGTGCGTACTTTTAGCCTAGCCTCGGCGGCAACCTTTTTCTTTGGCCCGGCCTTTTTAGGAGCGGTGGCTTTCCTTCCGCTTTATTTGCAGGTGGTAAAGGGGGTTTCGGCCTCAGCTTCGGGCTTGACGGTGCTGCCCCTCACCCTAGGGGTGGTGCTTGGGGCCAGCACCAGTGGGTTGCTTTCGGGGCGGATGGGTCGCTTCAAGCCCCTTTTGTTGCTGGGCACGATCTGGCTGTTGGCGACCTTCCTGGCCCTGCACTTCTTGCTTAGCGTAGAGACCCCCCTTTGGCTGGCGGTGTTGTTTTTCTTCTTGTTGGGGCTTGGGTTGGGCCCAGCGCAGTCGCTCTTGCAGCTTGCTGCCCAGAACAACGTGCCCACCGAGCGGTTGGGTTCGGCCACGGCTTTTACCCAGCTTATGCGCCAGATTGGTTCTACCATTGGTATTGCCCTATTGGGCACGGTGCTGACCCATCACCTGACCGCAGAGACCTGTAAGGTTTTCCCAGAGAACGCCTCATGCAAGCCCGGGGCGTTGGTCAAGCGCAGCGAGGGGGCCGCTGGCCTGAACCTGGATGAGCAGTTCGCAAGGCTTGAGACCCAGATTGTGGCCGCCCTCAAGGGCGATACCCTAGCCTACGAGGCCTTGATGCGGGATTCCGAGGTGCCCCCGCAGGCTAAAGAGAGTTTGGTGAAAGGGGGTATACCTGCGCAGTTTGCCCGGATGGAGCGGCTGATGGTGGCTGCGCTGAGGGGGGACGAGGAGGCCTATGCGGAGCTGATGCGGGACCCAAACCTGCCGGAGGAGTACAAGGCCAGGTTGGTGAAAGGGGGTATACCTGCGCAGTTCCGTTCCCTCGAGCAGCGCCTCGTCGCAGCTATAAATGGAGATGCCCAGGCCTATCAGGCTGTGCAGCAGGACCCCCGGATTCCTAGCGAGTTCAAGGGCCGGATTCCCCAAGGCGGGGTAGCGGCTCAGGTACGGGCCCGGTTTCGGGAAACGCTGAGCCGGTTTGAGGCTGCTTTGCAGGGCGATGAGCAGGCAAAGCGAGCTCTTCAGGCGACTCCTGGCTTGGATTCGCTTCGGGGTTTGTTGGATAACCCGCCCCCCGCTGAAGCCCGGCCGATGGTGCTGGCCCAGGTACAGGCGGCTTTGGAAGCCCAGGCAGCCCGGGTTGCGGCTGTAGCGACCCAGCAGGCCATTGCCCAAATTCGGACCGAACTGGAGCAAGCCCAGGCCCGGGCCCTTGATCAGGCTCTAGCCTCGCTGCGAGAGGGTTTGCGGAAAGCCCAGGCCGCCGCTTTGGAAAAAGCCGAGCAGGCCCTTCATGAGAGCTTGCGGTCTGCCGAGAAGAAGGCCCTGGAGGAGGTGCCGCAGCGGTTGGTGGAGCAGCTTGAGGAGACCAAGCGCAAGCTTCACGGGGCTTTGAGCCAGGGTATTACCAATGCGGAGCGGGATATATTTCTCTACGCTGCTCTGTTTGTGCTGGTCTCTTTAGGCTTTGTCCTTGGTCTGCCCAACGAGGAGCTTCGAGGCCGGGTGGGTGCTGTGTAGCTCGATATTTCGCCCGGAGATGCGGCTTCCTGCTAAAATACGCCCTAATGGATGAGTTGTGGCAGATGTTGGGTGAGCCTTTCCCACCGGAGGACCTGAGCTGGCGGGTGGAGGCTGTTTCCAAGGATGGTAAGCGCGTGTTGCTGGCTCGCTGCGTGGATGTGCAGGCCGTTCTGGATCGCCTGGACGAGGTGTTGGGCCCTCAGGGCTGGCAGGACCACTATGAGCTGCTCCAGGTCCCGGGGGTGGGCGGGCGCTACGCGGTGAAGTGCAGGCTCACCATCCAGGGGGTTTCCAAGGAGGATGTGGGGGAGGGCGAGAGTCTGCAGGCCGCTTTCGCCGATGCCTTGAGGCAGGCTGCGCTCAAGTTTGGCGTGGGGCGGTTTTTAGCAGGAGAGAGGCGTTGGGTTGACCGGGAGTTGGAGGGCGCTCCTCAAACCCTGCCGGAGGGTGCCTCAGGGCCTTCTTCGGAGAAGCTCGAGCCCCAGGTCCTTATAGACCGCCTGTTGGAGCGGCTAAAGCAGGCTGGCCTGGGCAGACAGGCCGCCCAGATTGTGGTGAAGTACGGCGGTTACGGGAAGCACCCCGAGGAAACCCGCAGGCTCTACGGGGAGCTAAGGGCTTTGCTGAAGGGAAGCACTTCGTAAGGGATGCCGTGATAAAGGTAATTGCCATTGGCGACCTGCATGCCGAATTCCCCAAGCTTTGGCGAGCCCTGAAAAACTCCTATGCGGTAGGGGAAGATTGGCTGCCCTCCGATCCCTTGCGGCGAGGGGTTTACCGGGTGGTCCTAATGGGCGATCTGGTGCACCCCAAGCTGCTTGCCGACTACCGCCGGTTGACTGGCCTGGAGGACTACGACCCTTTCAATCCCCACCACCTGCGGACAGCGGCCAAGGCTCAGATCCGGGAGCTGATACGCATCAAGCGTTTTCAGGAGGCTGCTCCTGAGTATGTCACCGTCCTTTTGGGAAACCACGACCACGCGGTGCTGACCGGGGAGATGGTCTTGGGCAACGCCCAGCTCGAGCACCGGGAGTTCCACCCTGAGCTTGGGGGGGTAGAGCTTCCCCAGGAGATTAAGAGCTGGTTTCAGACCTTTCCCAAGGAGCTGAATCTGTATGGGGTAAACTTCGCCCACGTGGGTCCGGTGCCCTGGTTGCAGACCTACGATGAGCTGTTCTACAGCAGCCGGGAACCCAAGGAGTGGTGGCTCCACAACACTGACTATGTGGAGCGGATGGGCTACCGCTTTGGGGTTTATGGGCATACCGTGATGAGAAACGGCATCTTGGTCAAGGATAAACTAGCCCTTATCGATGCCCTTGACCAGGACCAGTACCTCGAGCTCCTCCTAGACGAGGACCGCTTAGACTGGGAGATTGTCCGTATCCCCGCTTCGGGGGCTTCCATTTCGTGAACCTTGCCTCCCCAGCAACGGTGCGCGACCTGCTGGCCCGTTACGGGCTTTGGGCGGACAGGCGCTTGGGCCAGAACTTTCTGGTGGAAGCCGCCTACCTGAAGCGAATCGTGGAGGCCCTTAGGTTTCAGCCGGGGGAGACGGTTTGGGAAGTAGGCCCCGGTTTGGGCACCCTGACCCGTGCCCTGGCCGAAGCCGGAGCCAAGGTGGTGGCCGTTGAGATGGACCGGCGGCTGGAGCCCGTGTACGCGGAGACCCTGGCTGGCCTGGCGGTGGAGCTGCACTGGGAGGATGCACTTCGCTTCAACTGGCAAAGCCTTCCGCGAAACAGCCTCTTTGCTGCCAACCTGCCCTATAACATCGCCACCCCCCTCATCACCGAGCTGCTGCGGGTAGGCCGCTTCCGTCAGATGGTGGTGCTGGTCCAAAAGGAGGTGGCCCTGCGGATGACCGCGCCTCCGGCTACTCCCGCCTATGGCCTGTTCTCCCTGCGGGTGCAGTACCACGCTCGAGCCGAGCGGCTGTTTGACCTACCGCCCTCGGCCTTCTTTCCGGCCCCCAAGGTGACGAGCTCGGCGGTCGTTCTCTGGCCAAACACCCGCCCTGATCACCCGGCCCTCTTTTGCCTGATAGAGAAGGCTTTTGCCCAAAGGCGCAAGACCCTGGTGAACGCCCTAAGGGCCGGAGGCTACGACCCGGGCAGGGTGGTTCAGGCCCTCCAGGCCCTGGGGCTTCCTCCCAAGGTGCGGGCAGAGGCCCTGAGCCTGGCGCAGTTTGAGCTGCTGTTGGCTAAAATCAGTTAGCCTACTTTGATAGCGATTTCTCATGTATCCAGGGTAGGCTAGTGAAGGTCCGTAAACTGCGGCGTAAATTGTGGTAAATCCTTTGGGTGGTAGAAAGGCTAGGTGGCCGAGATGCGGTTTTTTGTTGTGGGGGATGTATCGGTAGACCTGATCTATTTTCTTGAGCGAATCCCCGATCCCGGCGAGGAGATACCAGCGCAGCGAGCCTTGATGAAGCCAGGAGGGGCAGGGGGCACCTTGGCCGCCCACCTGGCCAGCCTGGGCAACAAGGTTTACCTGGCCAGCCGGGTGGGGAACGACCCCTTTAGAAGCGTGGCCTTGTCGCAGCTCGAGCAGGTGGGGGTGGACCTGAAGTACCTCCAGGTAGATCCCGAGCAGACCACCTCCTCGGTGCTCATCCTGCTGCTTCCAGGAGGTGAACGCTCCATGGTTTCGGCTGGAGGGGCCAGCCGGTACCTGGATGCGGCGGAGTTCAAGGGCCGGATGCTCGACCAGGTGGATGCGGTGGTGCTGTCGGCCTACGCCTTCGTGGGGGGGCCCCAGCGCCAGTACGCCATCAACGTGCTGGACGCGGCGCGCAAGCGCGAGCTGCCCATTTTTGCGGACCTGGGCACCGGTGCGGTGCGGGCTGCAGGGCGGGAGTTGCTGGATATTCTGCGGGGCGTGCCCTACCTGCTCATGAACCAGGTGGAGCTCCTTACCCTCACCGGCGCAGGCTCCATCAGCGAGGGGTTGCAGCGGTTGGAGGCCCTTGGCCTGAATACCGCTGTGGTCAAGGTGGGTGCGCTGGGCTCAATTGTGGTCACCCCTACCCGCCAGGAACTCGTTGAGCCCTACCCGCTGGAGGAGGTGGTGGACACCACCGGCTCAGGAGACGCCTTCACTGCGGCTTTTGCGCACGCCATCCTGCAAGGCAAAGACCCCTTCACCGCGGCCCGGCTGGGGAACCTGGCGGGCTCGTTGGCCGCGACCGCTGTGGGGGGTCAGGGGCGGTTGGTTACCGAGGCCGACCTGAAGCAGGTTTGTTGAACATTAGCGGTAGAACTCCGGTTCGAACAGGCGGGCGTATTCGTCCAGGGCAAATCGGTCGGTCATGCCCGCAATGTAATCGCAGGCTGCCCGATGGATTCCCTCGCTTTCAGCAGCTCGCTGCACCTGGGGGGGCAGAACCTTGGGGTCGTGGGTATAGGCCTCAAAGAGCTTCTCCAGCACGAAGCGCGACTTGCCCACCTGCCGCACCACGTAGTAGTGGCGGTAGAAGTGGGTGTAGAGAAACTCCCTTAGCTCCTCAAGCTGCCGGGCGAGCTGGCTGGAATAGCCGGCCAGCGGTCCGCTGTGCTGCCGCACGGCTTGCAAGCTTTCAATCCGGTTCTCCACCAAAAGCTTGTGGGTGGCCTGGATGGTATCGGTGATGAGGAGGCCTAGAAGCTCACGGACCAGGGTCCGTCGGCTAAGCTCGTCAAAGCGCTCGGGCCTTAGCTCGAGCTCACGCATCAGGTCCTTCAGAAGCTCCACCTCCGAAAGCTGCCCCGGTTGCAGCAGCCCTGAGCGGAGGCCGTCGTCAAGGTCGTGGGCGTTGTAGGCAATTTCGTCGGCCAGGTTCACAATCTGGGCTTCCAGGCTCGGCCTCAGGTGCGGTTCGTATCCCTGGGCGTCGGGCAGGTCGTAGCGGGTTTCGTGTTTGATGATGCCTTCGCGGCTTTCCCAGCACAGGTTTAGGCCGCGGAAGCCGGGGTAGCGTTCCTCCAGGTGGGTTACGATGCGCAGGGACTGCTTGTTGTGGTCAAACCCCCCATGCCCCTGCATCAGCTCGTTGAGCACCGCCTCGCCGGCGTGCCCAAAGGGGGGGTGGCCCAGGTCGTGGGCGAAGGCGATGGTCTCGGTAAGCTCCAGGTTAAGCCCCAGTGCGCGCGCGATGGAGCGGGCCACCTGGGCCACTTCCAGGGTGTGGGTCAGACGGGTGCGGTAGTAGTCGCCCTCAAAGTTCACGAAGACCTGGGTTTTGTACTGGAGGCGGCGGAAGGCGGTGGTGTGGTTGACCCGGTCCCGGTCTTTTTGGAAGGGGGTTCTGTACGCCGACTCGGGTTCGGGGTAGGCCCGACCGCGGGTCTGGCTCGAGCGCACCGCATAGGGGGAGAGCGTCCGGTCCTCCAGGGCTTCTAGCTGCAGTCGGTCGAAGAGCATGGGTCCAGTCTATGCCGGGCCCCCGTGGGGTTCCATGGCCCGGGTCCCTCATGCATTTCGGGGAGGCTCGAGGTATGACCCACTGGATGAGGCGCTTTTACCTGCTCCTGTTGCCGATATTTTCGGCCTGTGCCCCCGGCCTAACCGAGCCCCGGCGCTTCGATCTGCTGGTACAAAACCAGTGCACCGGGCCCAACCAGGCGGTGTTTTTCTACATCAACGGGGAGTTTGCGGGGATCGTTCGGGGGAGCAAGCTCTTCCCCAGCCTTCGCGAGGGGCGCTATGAGCTGCGGGCGGAGGGAACCCAGCCGGGTCAGCCCGGTCACCTGCGCTTTGCCCGTACCCTCCACCTGAACCGCGACTCGGTCTGGACCCTCTGTCCTTGAGCCTAGGCGGGCCGGGAAAGCCGGGCCTATGATGAGGGCTGTGGAAGCGGACTTCACCCTAAGACCCAAAAGCCTGGACGAGTACGTGGGGCAGACCCGGCTCAAGGAGAAGCTGCGGGTCTACCTGGAGGCGGCCAAAAACCGGGGTGAGGCCCTAGACCACCTGCTGCTTTTCGGTCCGCCCGGGTTGGGCAAGACCACCTTGGCCCACGTGGTGGCCTATGAGCTGGGGGTAAACATTCGGGTAACCAGCGGCCCGGCCATAGAGAAGCCGGGGGACCTGGCGGCTATCCTCACCAACAGCCTGGAGGACGGTGATATTCTCTTCATAGACGAAATTCACCGCCTTTCCAAGGCCGCGGAGGAACACCTCTACCCAGCCCTGGAGGACTTCAAGATAGACATCGTAATCGGCACAGGGCCGGCCGCTCGCACCCTGCGGCTGGACCTGCCCCGCTTCACCTTGATTGGGGCCACCACCCGGCCTGGCCTCATTTCCGGGCCCCTGCGCAGCCGTTTTGGCATCATCGAGCACCTGGAGTACTACACCGAGGACGAGCTGGCCCAGGGCATCGCCCGGGATGCGGCCCTGCTGGGCCTGCAGATTGAGCCCGAGGCGGCTTTGGAAATAGGCCGGCGCAGCCGGGGCACCATGCGCATCGCCAAGCGGCTTTTCCGGCGGGTGCGCGACTTTGCTGAGGTAGCGGGAGAGCGGGTGGTGGGGGTGGAGCGGACCCGAGAGGCGCTGGACGCGCTGGGGTTGGATGCGCTGGGTTTGGAGGTCCGGGACCGGCTGATTCTCCAAACCCTAATCGAGCGCTTCTCAGGCGGGCCGGTGGGCCTGGAGACCCTGGCCACGGCCCTGTCCGAAGACCCCGAGACCCTGGAGGGGGTCCACGAGCCCTTCCTGATACAGCTTGGCCTCCTGAAGCGTACCCCGCGGGGGCGCCAGGCCACCGAGCGGGCCTACCGCCACCTTGGCTACCCCCTCCCGGAGAGGAGCCGCCTGCTGGAGGGCTAAGGACCCGACCCTCGCTCCCGCGTGGGCGGCTACCATGGGGGGAGGGAGCGGTGCTGCGGGCTAGGCTGGGTGAAATAGAGCTGGGCGACCTGCTTAGGGCCCTCGAGGGGGCCCGCAGGAGCGCGGTGGTTCACCTGACCTGCCCCCGCCTCACGGGCCGTATCCACATGCGGGAGGGAAGAATCGCCTATGTGCAGACCCACCCTGGCCCCCACTTGGGCGAGTACCTGGTGCGCTTTGACTACCTGGCTCTGGAGCAGGTTCAAGAACTGGTGCGCCGGCAAGCCCGGGAGAACCCCGGCACCCCCCTGGGGGTGCTGGCCCTGCAGCTGGGAATGATTGGCGAGGATGAGCTGGCCGAGGCCTTGCACGCCCAGATACTGGAGGGCCTGGCCACCTTGCTGGCCCAGAGCGAGGGGGAAATTCTGGCCCTTCCTCTGCCCCCCGACGCCTCGCAGGTGCTGCTGCCCGGGGTGGCCGATACGGGCACCCTGCTGATGGAAGCCCTGCGCCGCCTGGACGAGTGGGCCAGGGGACGGGTAGAGCCGGACGCGGTGCTCAGGCTGGTGGGCGACCCTACCCGCCACCCCCTTTCCCCTGAGGCCTGGGCAGTGCTGGGGGCAGTGGACGGGCTTCGGCGGGCCCGCTCGGTGGCCCTGGCCTGCGACCTGCCCGAGGAGCAGGTCTACCACCTGCTCCACGAGCTGAAAAGCCGGGGTATCCTAACCGAAGCCGAGGTGCGCCCGCAGGACCCGCTGATTCTGGTCATGGCGGACTCTAGCCTGATACGCCGGTTGCTTCTGGTAGCCCTGGAGCGCCAGCGCTACCGGGTGGCGCTGGCCTCGGACCTGGAGGGGGCACGGCGGATTCTGGAGGGACACCAGGTGGGTGGGGTGCTGCTCGAGGGGGAGGACCTGGGGGCGAAGGTGCGTGGGTTGCGGGCCCTTCCGGCAGGTCGTTTCCTTCCCCTCTGGGTTATCGCCGAGCATCCTCCCCGGGGGTTTTGGGCTCGAGGGGCCCGGGTCGCCCACATCCCCAAGCCCTTTAGCGAGGACGACCTGCGGGCCGCCCTTTCGGTTGTCCGCCGGCCGGTATAGGGCCAATATTGACAATGAAAGACTCAACTTTCATAATAAGGGTGGTATGAATCTCGAGCGCTACACCGAGCAGGCCCGTCAGGCCATCGCGCAGAGCCAGGTGCTGGCGCGGGAGTTCGCCCACTCCCAGATTGACCTGCCCCACCTGGCCGCGGTGCTGTTGCGGGATGCGGCCGGGCTGGCGGCGCAGATTGTGACCAGGGCCGGGCAGAACCCCAGAAGCGTCTACCAGGCGGCCCAGAGCGAGCTGGGCCGGCTGCCCAAGGTCTCGGGCAGTGAGGGCGGCCAGTACCTGTCGGGCCGCTTGGCCTCGCTGTTTTCCCGCGCCGAGAAGCTTGCGGAGGAGCTCAAGGACCGCTACGTGGCCCTGGACACCCTGCTGCTGGCCCTGGCCGAGACGGGATATGGGGGACTGCAGGCCCAGGGGGTCCGCCGGGCTTTGCTCGAGGTGAGAGGAGGACGCAGCGTGAACTCGGAACATGCCGAAGGCACCTACAACGCCCTGGAGCAGTACGGCCTCGACCTGACCCGCCAGGCCGAGCAGGGCAAGCTGGACCCGGTTATCGGGCGCGACGAGGAAATCCGGCGGGTCATCCAGATTCTCCTGCGCCGCACCAAGAACAACCCGGTGCTGATTGGCGAGCCGGGGGTGGGCAAGACCGCGGTGGTGGAGGGGCTAGCCCAGCGCATCGTAAAGGGCGACGTGCCTGAGGGGCTCAAGGGCAAGCGCATCGTGAGCCTGCAGATGGGCTCGCTTCTGGCCGGGGCCAAGTACCGCGGCGAGTTCGAGGAAAGGCTCAAGGCGGTCATCCAGGAGACCGTAGGGAGCGCGGGGCAGATTATCCTTTTCATCGATGAGCTCCACACCGTGGTGGGGGCGGGCAAGGCCGAGGGTGCCGTAGACGCGGGCAACATGCTCAAACCCGCTTTGGCCCGGGGCGAGCTGCACCTGATTGGCGCAACCACCCTGGACGAGTACCGCGAGATAGAGAAGGACCCAGCCCTGGAGCGTCGCTTCCAGCCGGTTTTTGTGGACGAGCCCACGGTGGAGGAGACGGTAAGCATCCTCAGGGGCATCAAGGAGAAGTACGAGGTGCACCACGGGGTGCGCATCTCCGACCCGGCCCTGATTGCCGCGGCCCAGCTCTCCCACCGCTACATCGCCGACCGCAAGCTGCCCGACAAGGCCATCGACCTGGTGGATGAGGCGGCGGCCCGGCTCAGGATGGCCCTGGAGTCCTCCCCTGAGAGCATTGATGCCCTGAACCGTCGCAAGCTCCAGCTCGAGATCGAGCGCGAGGCCCTGAAGAAGGAGACCGACGCTGAGAGCAAGCTTAGGCTCGCTGATCTGGAAAAGGAAATTGCCGAACTCGAGGCCGAGATTAAGAAACAGCAGGCCGAGTGGGAGGCCGAGCGCGAGGTGATGCAGAGGCTCCGCGCGGCCCAGCAGCGCCTAGACGAGGTCCGTACCCAGATTGAGCAGGCTGAGCGGGCCTACGACCTGAACAAGGCGGCCCAGCTCCGCTACGGCGAGCTGCCCCGGCTCGAGCAGGAGGTCAACGAGCTCTCCGACCGTATGGCGAACGCCAAGTTCGTGCGGCCTATGGTCACCGAAGAGGACATCGCTGCGATTGTCTCCCGCTGGACGGGTATCCCCGTGGCCAAGCTGATGGAGGGTGAGCGGGAGAAGCTCCTGCGCCTCGAGGATGAACTCCACCGGCGGGTGGTGGGGCAGGACGAGGCCATCCGCGCGGTGGCTGACGCCATCCGCCGGGCCAGGGCGGGCCTCAAGGACCCCGGCCGGCCCATCGGCTCCTTCCTCTTCCTGGGGCCTACTGGCGTGGGCAAGACCGAGCTGGCCAAGACCCTGGCCGCCAGCCTCTTCGACACCGAGGAGAACATGGTGCGCATTGACATGTCGGAGTACCAGGAGAAGCACACCGTGGCCCGGCTGATCGGGGCCCCGCCCGGCTATGTGGGCTACGAGGAGGGCGGACAGCTGACCGAGGCGGTGCGCCGCCGGCCTTACTCGGTGGTGCTCTTTGACGAGATTGAGAAGGCCCACCCGGATGTCTTCAACGTCCTTCTACAGGTGCTGGATGACGGCCGCCTGACCGACGGGCAGGGCCGTACGGTGGACTTCCGCAACACCATCATTATCCTCACCTCTAACATTGGCTCCCCCCTCATCCTGGAGGGCATCCAGTCCGGACTGAGCTACGAGGGCATCCGGGAGCGGGTCTTCGGGGTCTTGCAGCAGCACTTCCGCCCGGAGTTCCTGAACCGCCTGGACGAGATCGTGGTCTTCCGTCCGCTCACCAAGGAGCAGATTGGGGCCATTGTGGAGATTCAGCTCGAGGCGGTGCGCAAACGCCTGGCTGAGCGCCGCATAACCCTCGAGCTGTCCCAGGAGGCCCTGGATTTCCTGGCCCAGCGGGGCTACGACCCGGTCTTTGGGGCCAGGCCCCTCAAGCGGGTCATCCAGCGGGAGCTGGAGACGCCCCTTGCGGGAAAGATTCTCGCTGGCGAGGTGAGCGACGGGGCACACGTCTACGCCGCTCCTGGGCCGCTGGGGCTTACCTTTGAGGTCCGCGCGCCGGCGGTAGCTTAGCGGAGTTGGGTTATGGGCGAGGATATAGTCGCTTGTGTTCAGTGTGGTGCCAAGAACCGTCTGGGAAAGCCACCTGCGGGCCAGGTGCCGGTGTGCGGGGCTTGCAAGAAGCCGCTGCCCTGGTTGGTAAACGCCAAAGAGGGCCTTACCCCGGAGCTCCAGGCTAGCGTTCCGGTCCTGGTGGACTTTTGGGCTGAGTGGTGCGGCCCGTGCCGTATGGTGGCCCCCATCCTGGAGGAGCTGGCCCGGGAGTACGCGGGGCGGCTTAAGGTGGTCAAGCTCAACGTAGACCACCACCCGCTGGCCCAGGCCGCTTACCATGTGCAGGGCATCCCCACCCTAATCCTTTTCCGGAACGGGCAACCGGTTGAGCGCGTGGTGGGAGCCCTGCCCAAAGCTGCCCTGGTGCAGAAGCTGGCTCCCCATCTGTAGTGGAGCTTCAAGGTGGTGCCCCCCGCTGTGGGGGGCTTTTTTGTGGGCGCTGGAGGGAATGGCGTGAAGTCTTTGTAACATACTTGACAAGATATTACTCAAGTTTTATACTTCTTCTTGTAAAGGAGGTTGATATGATTCGTTACAACCCTTTCCGGGAAATCGAGCAGCTCCAAAACGCTCTCCTGCGCAGCTTCTTCAGCCCGACGGCGGAGAGCACCAACACTCCCTTGGTAGATGCACTGGAAGACGCCCAGGGGGTTCACCTCCAGGTTTACCTGCCGGGTGTGGAGCCCAACCAGGTTGAGGTGACCACCGAGAACAACACCCTCACCATCCGGGCGGAGCGGCCTTTCAACAAGCCCGAAGGGGCCAACCAGTGGCGGCTCGAGGGGCCTTACGGCAAGTTTGAGCGCAGCTTCGTGATACCCAACACCTACGACCTCTCCAAAATTGAGGCCAGCTTCAAGCACGGCATCCTCTACCTCGACATCCCCAAAGCTGAAGCGGCCCAGCCCCGCCGGATTGAGGTCCGGGTCGACACCCCGTAACCTAGCCTGGGCCTAGCCCCCTGTGAAGCAGGGGGCTTTTCTCTTTGGGGTAACCTAGGGGCATGTTTCCCCTGCACGACATCAACCGGGCCCACCGCCGCCCCTATGTGCTCTACTTGTTGGTGATTCTGAACCTGTGGGGCTTTTTCTACACCTACTTCCTCACCGACCCCGCCTACGTTATCCAGGCCTACGGTTTTGTCCCTGCCCGCTTTTTGGCGGACCCCCTTGGGGAGTGGCCGACCCTCTTTACCAGCATGTTCCTCCACGGGGGTCTGCTGCACCTCTTGGGTAACCTGTGGTTTTTGTGGGTTTTCGGCGACAACGTGGAGGACCGGTTGGGGCATGGACGGTTTCTCCTGTTCTACCTGTTGGGAGGCGTGGCCGCGGCCTTTGCCCAGGGGCTCATAAGCGGACTAGCGGATGTTCCCATGATTGGCGCTTCGGGGGCCATCTCGGCTCTGCTTGGGGCCTATGTGGTGCTCTATCCCAGGGCCCTCATCCTCTCCCTAATCGGCTGGATTCCGGTTCCGGTGCCAGCGGTGATCTACCTCGGCTACTGGCTTTTGCTTCAGTTCCTGGGGGACTTTATGGGCCAGGAGGGCATCGCCTTCTGGGCCCATATCGGGGGGTTCGTTGTGGGGGCCTTGCTCATCCGAACCTTTGATCCACTGCGCCACCACTGATGTTGTAGGCTTTGGATGGATGATTCACTTCCACCGAGTGAGCCTGGAGTACCCTCGCACCAAGACCAAGGCCCTTTTTGATGTGAACCTGGAGATTAAGAAGGGGGAGTTCGTCTTTCTGGTGGGGCACTCTGGGGCGGGGAAGTCCAGCCTCCTGGGCTTGATTCTGAAGCGGCTCGAGCCTACCCAGGGGGCTGTCTACTTTGCGGGGGAGAACCTGAAGGCCCTGCGAGGCGACCGCGTGGCCCTTCACCGGCGCCGTATAGGGATGGTCTTTCAGGATCACCGCCTGCTCAAGGACCGCACTGTGGAGGAAAACCTTACCTTTGTCCTGCGGGTGCTGGGGGTAGCCAGGTCAGAGTGGGAGGCCCGGGTGACCCGGGTGCTGCGCCAGGTGGGGTTGGTCCACAGGAAGCGGGCCTACCCAGAGGAGCTCTCGGTAGGTGAGGCCCAGCGGGTGGCCATCGCCCGGGCTTTGGTGGGGGACCCGCCCGTGCTTTTGGCAGATGAGCCCACCGGAAACCTAGACCCTGCCAACGCCTTGGCTGTGTTGGAAATCTTCAAGGCGGTGCATGCCCGCGGGGCTACTGTGCTCGTAGCCACCCATGCCCGGGACCTGGTAGAGGCCTACCCCCAGCGGGTGGTGGTGCTCAAGGCTGGACAGCTCGTCCGGGATGAAAGGGAGGGGCGCTACAGCTTGTGAGAACCGCTGCTTGGGTGGACAAAACTCCCTCATCTGGGGGTGGTAGTATAGGGCTACCTGGCGAGCGGGCGCTCAAGGGGCCAAGCCTCGGATAGGGTGGCCTGGTGCTCCCTACGCCCAGAGCCCGGTAAGCTCCACAGGATTGGAGGGCGGACATGAACGTCTATAAGCTGGTTGGTCGCCAAATTGAGATCACCGAGGCCCTCAAAAACTACCTTGACAAGAAGATGGCCCGTCTGGACCGCCACTTTGACGACAATGCCGAGGCCAAGGTGGTGCTCTCCATGGCCCAGGGGCCTCGCATTGAGCGCAAGGCCAAGGCTGAAATCCAGGTTAACGTTCCGGGGGGCATCGTGCGGGTGGAGGAGGCCGACCCCGACATGTACGCGGCCATTGATCGGGCTGTGGACCGCATTGAGTACCAGCTCAAGCGCTACAAGGAGCGTCGCTTTCAGCGTGCCCGCCAACTTGCTTCGGAAGCGGCGGTTGCGGGTGGGCAGGCAGCCGAGGAAGAGGAGGAGGCCCCACGTATCGTGCGCACCAAGCGTTTTCACATGAAGCCCATGACCCCTGAGGACGCTGCCTTTGAGATGGAGGCCTTGGGCCACGATTTCTTTGTCTTTCGCAACGCCAAGACCGAGGAGATCAACGTCATCTATCGCCGTCGCGATGGGAATTATGGTCTGATTGAGCCTGGTGCTTGAGCCTGTGGTTCCCCTGGCCAATTCCCGGGCAATGGGGATATGCTTTTGCCATGCGGCTTCCGATTGGTTTTCGGGCGGGTGCTACTCGAGCAGGCATCAAGCCATCCGGCAGGCCTGACCTAGCCTTGCTGGTCTCGGGGATGCCGTGTGCTTGGGCTTTCGTAGGTACCCTAAACCGGGCCGCTGCGCCCTGTGTGCTGAGAGGACGGGAGCTGTTCGCTTTGGGGCAGCCCTTGCAAGCGGTCGTGGTTAACGCGGGCAACGCCAACTGCGCCACCGGTGAGGCGGGTTTTTGGGCCGACCGTCGGATGGCTGAGTTGGCTGCGGAGCAGTTGCAGCTGGCCCCTGAAGCGGTCCTAACCAGCTCTACAGGGGTTATAGGCCAGCCTTTGCCGGTGGAGAAGGTGGCGGCAGGGCTGCCCCGAATCTGCCTTGGGCCGGAGGCCGAGCCCTTTGCCGAGGCCATCATGACCACCGACCTGGTGCCTAAGGTAGCAGAGGCTACCCTGTCCAGTGGGGCCCGGGTGGTGGGGGTGTGCAAAGGCAGCGGGATGATTGCTCCCAATATGGCCACCATGCTGGCTTACCTCGTCTCGGACGCCGCAGTGCCCCAGGAGGAGCTGCGCCGGGGCTGGAGAGGTGTGGTGGACCGGACCTTTAATCAGGTGACGGTGGACGCTGACACCTCCACCAACGATATGGCGGTGCTCATGGCAAATGGAGCGGCGGGGCCGGTGGACCTGGAGGAGTTCTGGAGGGCTGTGGAGGGGGTGGCGGTGGAGCTGGCCCGCAAGCTGGCCCGCGACGGGGAGGGGGCTACCAAGTTGCTAACGGTCCGGGTAACGGGTGCCCTGAGCGATGGCGAGGCCCGAAAAGCGGCCTTGGCGGTGGCTGCCAGTCCGCTTTGGAAAAGCGCCCTCTACGGCAACGACCCCAACTGGGGTCGCATCATGATGGCCCTTGGCAAATCGGGGGTGGCGTTCCAGATGGACAGGGTGCGCATAACCCTTCAGGGCATTCCCCTCTACGATGGCCGGGTGCTGGACTTTGACCGGGCCCGGGCCAGCCAGGCCATGCGGGCTGAAGAGGTGTTGGTGGAGGCGGACTTGGGCCTTGGTGAGGGCCAGGGGATGGCTTGGGGTTGCGACCTGACCGAGGAGTATGTCCGCATCAACGCGCTTTACACCACCTGAGCGCCTCCAGAAGCGCTTTCTGGGAGAAGGGAGTCTCCCGTGCACTCGGGCATGCTAGACTGGCCTAGGAGGTAAAAGCTATGAATCGATTGGTTCCGTTGTTTGTCCTTTTGGTCTTGGCGTTGCCCTCGGTAGGCAAGGCCCAGTCGACCGGGTTTGGTATTTACTCGGGCTGGCCTACCTGGGTGGGCGTGCAGTATCAGGTGAGCGGCTTCCGGCTGGGGGGCGGTCTGGCCATTGCGGGCCTGGCTGCGGGAGCCGACTTCATTCCCTTTGAACAGGCCATTCCAGCTGCGCCAGGCTTTGACCTGAGCTGGTACGCGGGGGCTGGCGCCTCAGTGGGGTTCTGGACAGTCTCGGGAAGCAGTGGTGTTTATCTCTTCCCCCACGGTTTGGCGGGCATTGAGTACGCCTTCCCCATGCAGCCTTTTAGCCT
The DNA here is from genome assembly GCF_025060375.1 of Meiothermus sp. Taxonomy (GTDB): domain Bacteria; phylum Deinococcota; class Deinococci; order Deinococcales; family Thermaceae; genus Meiothermus. The sequence continues at coordinate 31,164 of NZ_JANXCG010000021.1, forward strand.
CTATGCGGAGCTACAGGTGGGTTTTGGGGTGGGTCTAGGCAATCTCTCGGGCGTGATTGGCGGATTGGACTTCAGCGCTCGAGCCGGCCTAATCTTCCGGCCCTAGGGGCCTGCTAGGATGAAGGGGTGCGGTATGCGCCCCTTTTTCTTTTGCTCCTCCTCTCGGCCTGCACCAGGCCTACCGACACCCAGCCACCCCTAATCGGCATTACCCAACCCAAAAGCGGCGTGATTCCCCAGCGCTCCTTTCAGGTCCAAGGGTATGTGCTGGACGATTCCGGTGTGCAGAGCATCAGGGCTTCCGGTAAGGAGGTGCTACCCGAGGCCAGCCGGGGGCAGAAGCTGGTCCGCTTCAGCTTCCGCGTGCAGGCCCCGCAGTCTGGTCAGGTAGAGGTGAAAGTAGAGGCTACCGACGTCCACGGCCAGACCCGCACGGTACGGCTGCCGCTGGTGTTGGATGCCCGGCCGCCGCAAATTGTGGTGGAGCGGGTTGAGCGGCTGGTCACGGTGGTGCAGCCCGCCCAAAGACGCACCCTGCCCGACGGAACCGAGCAGGAGATCCCTGCCCGCACCACCTCCGTTCTTCAGGTGTCTGGCCGGGTGCTCGACGATACGGGGGTGGACCGGGTAACCCTGCAGTACAACAACCGCTACAACCCCCTTTCCCTACCTAAGGGCAAGGAGGTGAACTTCTACGTGGAGCTACCGGTAAGGCAGGTAACGATCATCGCCGTGGATGCGGCGGGGAACCGTGCGAGCCGGGTGGTGGCCCGGTAGGGGTTGGTTTGTCCTAGCGGATCCCTAAGTCTTTGTTTCTGGGGACAAGCCCCTCTGCCCTTGTCTCGAGCCATCCCTCCTCTAGGGCCTTCTGCTTTACCCGCTGGAGAAACCGGGCGTCCCAGCCAAACTCCTCCTGTATTTCCGACTCGGGCACGGGGGTTTTGTGGTGGGCCAGGTGGGCCACCAGCAGCCGGGCGGTGACCTCGAGCCGCTGTTGCCTGTGGCGGAGGCGGGTGGTGAGGTAACCCTGGGTAGGGGAGAAGAGAAAGGCTAGGGCGAAGCATCCTCCGGCCACTGCGGCCATCATGCCAGCAATAGAGGTGTCCAACCACACCGCTAGAAGGTAGCCCAGGAGGCTGGAGAGAATTCCTATTCCTACTGCCAGGCCGAGCAAGGCCGGCAGCCTGCGGGTGAGGAGGTAGGCAGTGGCCGGGGGAATGATTAGGAAGGCCACGATTAGGATGGCCCCTACCGACTGAAAGGCCCCTACGGTGGTCAGGGAGACCAGGGCCATGAGAGCGTAGTGCAGAAGCCCAGGGCTGAAACCCAGCGCGGCGGCCAGGCTGGGGTCAAAGGTGGAGAGCTTGAGCTCTTTGTAAAAGAGGAGCACGAACAGCAGGTTCAAAAGCGCCAATCCCCCCATTACCAGCCACGACTCCGGCAGCGTCAGCCCCCAAAGCTCGAGGGTGTTGAAAGGGGCATAGGCGATTTCGCCGTAAAGCACCGCGTCTAGGTCTAGGTGGATGTTGCGGAAAGAAAGGGAGACCCAAAGCACCCCTAAGCTGAAGAGGGCAGGGAAGACAATGCCGATGGCTGCGTCGTTTTTAACCCGGCCGGTACGGGTGAGCCACTCTACCAGGCTTACGGTGAGGAGGCCCGAGCCAGCCGCCCCCAGCAGGGCGGGTAGGGTGGCCTTGCCCCCCGAAAGCCAGTAAGCCAGCACGATGCCGGGCAGTACCGCATGGGATATGGCGTCGGAGACTAGGGCCATGCGGCGGAGCACTAAAAAGCTGCCCAGAAGCGCGGAAGCGGTGGAGACCAGAACAGCGGTGAGGAGGATGACCAGGTCAGGGCTCATCTTAGCTCCTTGGGCGCAGGGCTTCCTCAAGGGCCAGGGCTTTTCGCAGGCCCAGCTCGGTTAGCCGGAAGCCCTCCTTTCCGGGCTCCACCCACCCTTGGACCCTCAGGTGGTTCAGGTGACGCCAGGCTTTCGGGAGGGATTCCCCGCGGTGTAGAGCCAGCTCCTGCGGGGTGAGGCGTCCGTGGTTGGCGAGGAGGTGGGCGTCCAGGAGGAGGCGCTCTAGCGCTGTTCGGCGCCGATTTTGCCGGGTGCGTAGCCCTTGCCAGAACAGGCCCCGCAGGGGGGCAAAGAAGAGGGAAAAAAACACCACCGCAGTAATGGATAGAACAATCAGGGGACCGGTCGGTAGGTTCTCGCGGCTGGCCGAAAGGAGCGCCCCAGCAACCCCGGCCGAAGCGCCTAGCAACCCTGAGAGCCACACCATCCGGCCCAGCCGGTTGGTCCACTGCCGGGCGGCGGCGGCAGGGGCAACGAGCATCGCGGCCATCAGCACCACCCCCACCGTCTGCAGGCCTACCATCACCGCCAGCACGATGAGCGAGGTGAGCAGGATACCCAACTCTCTTGTTGGAAGGCCTAGGCTGGTCGCGTAGGCGGGGTCAAAGGTGATCAGCTTGAACTCCTTGTAGAAGAGCCCCACCAGGGCTAGGGTAACCCCTCCCAGAAGCGCAAAGCCTACCACGTCTGAGCCGAGCAGGCCTGCAGCCTGACCGAAGATGAATCGGTCGAGACCGGCGGGGTTGCCCTGGTTGCCGTGCTGGATGAAGGTGAGCAGGGTCACCCCGAGGCCAAAGAAGCCGGAAAGCGCTACCCCTAAAGCGGCGTCCTGGGGCAGGCGGGTGTGGCGGAGCACGGCCAGGACCCACAGGGCAGCAGCCCACCCCGCTAGCCCCCCACCCAGAAGCAGAACCGAGGGGGTCTTGGAGCCGGTGAGCAGAAAGGCCAGGCAGATGCCCGGCAGGGCAGCGTGGGCCAGCACATCGCCAAACAGGCTCTGCTGACGCAAAAGGGCAAAAGCGCCCAGCACCCCGCCGATTAGACCCAGCAGGGCCGAGCCCAGGACGACGTTGCGCAGGGTGTAGTCGAGAACGGCCTGACTCAGGAGTTCCATACCCGCTCTGGTTCAGCCTGTCCATCGAGGCCGGGGAGGGGCTGCTTGCCGTAGGTGCGCTCCAGGTTGCGGGGGGTGAAGGTGCTTTCCGTTGGGCCGCTGGCGATGACCTGCACGTTGAGGAGGGTCAGGTGGGCAAAGTACTCCCGCACCGTTTGCAAATCGTGGTGCACGATCACCGCGGTTTTCCCCCGGGCCCTTAGCCCTTCCAAGACCCTCAAAATGGCCTCCTCGCTGACCGCGTCTACCCCGGCGAAGGGCTCATCCATGAAGTAGAGGTCGGCGTCTTGGACCAGGGCCCGCGCCAGGAAAACCCGCTGTTGCTGGCCTCCAGAAAGCTCGGAGATTTGTCGGTAGGCCAGGTCGCTTAGGGCCACCTGTTCCAGGGCCTCCATGGCGGCCTCCCGCTCTTTCTTGCCCGGTCGCCGGAACCACCCCAGGCGGCCATACAGCCCCATCATGACCACATCCAGCACGTGGGTAGGGAAGTCCCAGTCCACGGAGGTGCGCTGGGGAACGTAGCCAATGCGCCTGCGAACCTGTTCCAGGGGCTGGCCGAAGAAGCGCACCCGTCCCGAGGCTTTGGGCACCATGCCCAAGGCGGCCTTGATTAGGGTGGACTTGCCCGCTCCGTTGGGACCCACAATGGCGCAAAGCTGGCCTTCCGGGATGGTCAGGTCCACGTCCCACAGCACCGGTCTATCGCGATAGATCACGGTCAAATCAAGAATTTCCAGGGGAGGAGGGGTCATGGCGCGTCTCCTAGAAGCCCGGCCACAATGGTGCGGACGTTGTGCTCCAGCATACCTATGTAGGTTCCCTCGGGGGTGCCGCGAGGCCCCGCTGCGTCGGAGAAGAGCTCTCCTCCCAGCTCCACCCTCCAGCCCTGGGCCCGTGCGGCGGCGATGACCGCCTCTATCGTCCTCCGGGGTACGCTGGACTCTACGAAAATGGCCCGGATGCGGCGTTGGACGATAAACCGGGCCAGCTCCTGGACATCGCGGGTACCTGCCTCGGCCACGGTGGAGACGCCCTGGAGGCCGCGTACCTCCAGCCCGTACCGGCGCCCGAAGTAGGCAAAGGCATCGTGGGCTGTGATGAGCACCCGCTGGCGGGGGGGAATCCGGGCAATCTGGCGTTGGATATAGGCATCTAGCCTCTCCAGCCGTTGCGTGTAGGCTCTGGCGTTGGCTTGGTAGTAGGAGGCGCCGGCGGGGTCTACCCGGCTTAGGGCGGCGGCTACCCGGTCTACGGTGAGTTTCCACAGGGAAACGTCGAACCAGACATGGGGGTCGTAACTGTAGCGGCCTTGGCCTCCCTCGAGCCGGATTAGGCGTTCCCGGGGGATGGCGTCGGTGAGGGCGACGGCCTTGGGTAGCCTTTCCAGGAGCTCTACCATCTTGCCTTCCAATTGGAGGCCGTTGTAGAAGACCAGGTCAGCCTGGGACAGGCGCCGCACATCGCCGGCAGAAGCCTTGTAGAGGTGCGGGTCCACCCCCGGGCCCATTAGGCCCTCCACCCGCACACGCTGACCCCCTACCTGCTCAACCAGGTCGGTGATGAAGTTGACCGTGGTCACCACGCGAACCGGGGTTTTTCCTGCGGGCTGTAGCCGCTCGAGCCCGCTGCTGGGGGCCGCCCAGGCCAGGCCGCACAGCGCCAGAGCGGCCCAGCTTCCTATTGGGAAACCTGGGAAAAAGCGCCTAAACATAGCTCTTCACCTCGAGATGGACCCAAAGCACCTGGGCCAGGCTTTGGGGAAGGAGGTAGCGTTCCTTGCCCACCCGTACCCGGCTTCCTTCCCGGCTGTGCTCCAGAAGCTCAACCTCCGCGCCGGGGCGGAGGCCCAGGTGGGCGAAGAGGTTGAGGGCATCCTGGTCCTGGGTGGCCACCCGGGCCACGGTGCCTCGGCTGCCATGGGCCAGGGTGCTCAGCCTTTGGCTGGGCAGGGTATCGGGCAGCTTTAGGTCAGCGCTGGGAATGGCATCGCCATGAGGGTCGTGAGAGGGATGGCCGAGCCACTCGGCAATACGGGCCTCCAGGGCCTCGGAGATGTGGTGCTCGAGCCGCTCTGCCTCGGCGTGCACCTCCTCCCAGCCGTAGCCCAAGGCCTGGTGCAGGTAGGTCTCAAGGAGCCGGTGGTGGCGCAGGACCTCCAGGGCTACTCGGTAGCCGGCCTCGGTGAGCCGCACGCCCCGGTAGGCCTCGTACACCACTAGACCCATCTCGGAGAGCTTTTTGAGCATTCCGGTTACCGAGGCGGGCTTGACCTGCATCTCCTGGGCCAGGGCCTGGGTGGAGACCGGCTGGGTCTCTTCAAGGCGGTAGGTGCCTGCACGGCTGCCACCCAGCAGCAGGACCTGCTTGAGGTAGTCCTCTTGGGCTTCGGAAAGGGGGGGGCGGTGAGGGCGGGGCATAGACCTCCCGGTAGATTTGGGTAAGCAAAATCTACTACCGCCTATTTTTTAGGTTTAGCTAAAAAATGTCAAGGGTTTACTCCACGAGCAGCGCCCGGAAGTCGTTGAGGTTGCTCTGGGTCTCCCCGGTGATCAGGAGATCGCCTAAGGCCCTGAAGAAGTGGTGGGTGTCGTTTTGCTCGAGGTGGGCCTTGAGGTCTAGGCCGAACCGATGCGCCCGCACCCAGGTGTCGGGAGATAGAAGGGCACCAGCCGCCTCGGTATTGCCGTCTATGCCGTCGGAGTCGGCTGCTAGGGCCCACACCCCCCTTTCGCCCAGGTAGTGGCACAGCCAGCCCAGAAACTCCTGGTTGCGCCCGCCCCGGCCCGTACCCCGCACCCTAACGCTGGCCTCCCCGCCTGAAAGCAGCACCACCGGTGGGCGGAAGGGCTCGCCGGAAGCCCGGATGCTCTCTACCAAAGCGGCGTGGAAGCGGGCTAGCTCGCGGGCCTCGCCCTGGAAGCGGTCGGAGAGGATGACGGTGGGGTAGCCTCGCTCCTGCCAGTAGGCCCGTGCTGCCTGCAGGAGGGTCAGGTTGCTGCCGATAAGCCGGTTTTCCACCCGCGTGAAGAGGGGGTCGCCGGGCTTGGGGGTCTCGGGCAGCTCCCCCCGGAGGCCCTGCTCCAGGTGCGCCCGCACTGCAGGGAACTCGAGCCCGTAGCGCTCCAGTACCGCCAGGGCCTCGGCGTAGGTGCTGGGGTCGGGCACGGTAGGCCCCGAGGCAATCACCGAAAGGTCGTCCCCCGGCACGTCGGAAAGGTAGAGGGCCCACACCCTGGCCCGGGTGGCCGCGGCCAGGCGGCCCCCTTTGACCTGGGAGAGGTGCTTGCGCAGGGCGTTGATTTCCTGTATGTCGGCCCCCGAGCGCAGAAGGGCCTGGGTGAGGGCCTGCTGAGTGGCCAGGTCCACCCCCCAGGGGGCGCATAGCAGGGCGCTGCCGCCGCCGGAGATCAGCACCAGGAGGAGCTGCTCCGGCCTGAGCCGGGCCACCGCCTGCAAGACCCTCCGGGCGGCCTCTAGGCTCCGCCCGTCGGGCACCGGGTGTGCTCCGGGCAGCACCTCCCCGCCAGGGGGGAGAGCGGGCAAGGCAGCGCCGGCCTTGGGTACGGCCAGGTAGGGCGTGCCCGGGAAGCGGGCTAGCGCCGCCTGGAGCATGGGCAGGGCCGCCTTGCCCACCGCCACGATGAGGGCTGGGGGCTCGTCGGGCAGGTGGGGGGTGGTGAGTCGGGCGGGATGGGCGGCTGTGAGGGCGTGGTGCAGGCTTCCAATCAGGGCCTCGCGCACAGCATCAAGATAGCAGGGCCCCCGGGTTTACTGCCCGGGGGCCGGGGGCATGCTGGCTTAGCGCAGCCAGAGGGGGGTGGTGAGGGACGTTCCGCTGATTCCGGCGGAATAGTACCACCGAAGGTCAGGGGGCAGGCTGGTGGAGGCGGTAGCCTGCTGTTGGATGCTGCTGCTGCTCGCGGCCTGTGTGCTGAGGATAAGGTAGTTCCAGCCCTGCTTGAAGTTGATGTTGAAGCTGGTTGAGGTAGCTGGGCTGGAGCCCGAGGCAGGACAGCTCGTGTTGCCGCTGATGGACACGTCGCGGTCCAGGTACAACAAGAGCCCCACCTTATCGCCTTGCTGCTGACCAAGGTTGGACGAGGGTGCCCGGCTGGCTGCGATGACCGTGCCAGAGGGGCTGTTGGAGCCGCCCAAATACGCAAGGATGGAAACAAATAGAGAGGTATTTGCGTTGGTGGGGTTAGCGTTCACGGTGCCGGTGCAGCCGGAAGGAACGCTTAGGTCGAGGGGAGCGAGCGTGTTTTGGGCAGGCGTGGGCAGGTTGTAGGTGGTGTTGCCGTTGGCGTCTACGTTGCTCTGGGCGAACGGCGTGCTGGAGCCAGCTAGGAAGAACTCAATCCGGCCGCTCTGGCCGCTGGGCCAGCCCTCAATCCTGAGGGTGCCCCCCGAGCTGGGTGTGCCTCCTCCGCCCGGCTGGCAAGCGATTAGGATGGTGGATAGTCCCAGGAGAAGCGCGAGGGGTCTGCTCTTCATAAAGATCCTCCTCATAGGACCGGCATACTTGCGCGGCCTCGGTGAGTATAGCACAGGCGCAGACCTATAGTTGTCCAGCATAGGCCTTGTCTAGAAGCTCTACGGTGTGGAGTACCGGCAGGTTCTGGCCCAGCTTTCTAAGGTGGTTCTGGATCTGGGTGTGGCAGCCGATATTGCCCGTGACCACCACCTGGGCTCCGGTGGCCAGAATGTTGCGGGCCTTGCGCTCTCCTAAGGTGGCAGCAATCTGGGGCTGCTCGAGGTTATACGTTCCCGCCGAGCCGCAGCAGAGCTCCCCTTCGGGAATCTCCACCAGCTCTACCCCCGGGATGCTCCGCAGGAGGGCCCGGGGCTCAGCCCGCACCCCCTGGGCATGGGCCAGGTGGCAGGCGTCGTGGTAGGCCACCCTGAGGGGCTCCTTGAGGGGTGGTACCTCCCTCAGGCCCAGCTCTACCAGAAACACGGCGATGTCCTTCACCCGCTGGGCCAGCGCCCGGGCCTCTTCCTCCTCGGCCTCTCCCCGGAAGAGCAGGGGGTACTCCTTGAGTCCCGAGCCGCAGCCCGCGGCGTTGGTGAGGATGGCGTCGTAGTCGCCGCTAAAGGCCCTCAGGTTCTGCCGCGCAAGCCGCAGGGCCCGCTCGCGCTCGCCGGTGTGCAAGGCCAGCGCCCCACAGCAGACCTGCCCCTTGGGGATGACCACCTCCACCCCGTTGCGGGCCAGCACCCGGAGGGCCGCCCGGTTGAAGCCCGGCTGCAGCACCTGCTGGGCGCAGCCAGCCAGGAAGGCCACCCGGGCCCGGCGCTCCCCTTCGGCGGCAACCCGCTCGGGCAGGGGTTCGGGGGGAGGGAGCTCTGCAGGCAGCAGCTCCAGGGGAGCCCGCAGGAAAGAGGGCAGGAGGGGCTTTAGGGGCCGGGCCAGCCGGCCCAGACGGGCGGCCGCGCGGAAGCGCGCGGGATAGGGAAGGGTTTCCTGCAGCCCCATCCGAAAGGCCTTCTGGAACAGGGGACGGCGGCGCTTCGGTTCGCTGTAGGCCCGGAAGCTGGTGATGAGCTCACCGTAGGGCACCCCGCTGGGGCAGGCGGTCACACAGCCCAAACAGCCCAGGCACTTGTCAATGTAGGGCTGGGCTTCTTCCAGGCTCAGGCTTCCCTCCAGCACCTCCTTCATCAGGAAAATGCGGCCCCTGGGCGAGTCCATCTCCTCCCCCAGCACCTGGTAGGTGGGGCAGGCCGGCAGGCAGAAGCCGCAGTGCACGCAGGCCTCTATGGCGTGGGCCATAACCTCGCCCTGGGGGCCTACTTTTTCCGGGTCAATTCGGTGCTGCATAACGCTCAAAGCGCCCCTCGGGGTCAAGGGCGGCGGTGACCTTCAGGCCGAAGGTCCCCTCCGAGTTTAGGCCAATCCTGGGGTTTGCCACAACCCCCCTTAGAATGAGTCCAGGTAAACCCTCGGCCCGCAGGGCCTCGTCCAGGGCTTCCACAGGCCCGCTCCAGGCCAGGTAGAGCAGGTGGCCTGCGCTCATGTAGCGCCGGGGTGCCGCTCCCAACCTTGCCTCCAGGGCGGGGATGTGCCGGGGGGTGAGGGCCACTTTGACCAGGTAGCCCTCGCCGAAATCGCGCAGGTCCCTTACCCCTTCCCAGTAGGCCTTCTCGGCTTCTTCCTGGAGCCTTTCTCCCCGCCGGCCCAAAAACCCCTCCAGGCGTTCCAGCCGGGCCGGCAGGGCCTCGGGTAGGCCTCCTAGGCGCAGGACCAGGCTGTTTGGGGGAACCAGGTCTAGGGCATAGAGTTCGATGGGTGAGGCCGCCAGGCGGTACAGGGCCTCTAGGGCTTCGCCCAGGTTGGGAAACGCCACCTTGAGGGTGGCGGTGGCCTTCGGGTAAGGGAAGACCTTGAAGGCCAGTTCGGTGAGGACGCCAAGCCTCCCCAGGCTGCCCACCATCAGCTTGGGGAGGTCAAAGCCTGCGGCGTTCTTCACCACCTTGCCACCCCCCCGCACGAGGTTGCCCAGGCCGTCCACAAACTCAACCCCCAGGATGAAGTCCCGCACCCCGCCGTAGCGGTTGCGCATGGGGCCCGAGAGCCCAGCCGCCACAGTGCCCCCCAAGGTGGCCCCCTGCCCCACAAAGGGAGGGTCAAAGGGCAGGTACTGCCCATGGGCTCTGAGCAGCGCTTCCAGCTCGGCGAGGGCGGTGCCGGCTCGAGCCACCACCACGTACTCCCCCGGGTTGTACTCGAGCACCCCCGAGAGGCCGGTGAGCTCGAGGGCCACCTGCCCTTCCTTAGGGGAGGAGAGGGCGGGTTTGCTCCCCCCGCCCCGCGGAAGGAGCCGCGGATGGCTTCGCACCGCCTCCTGCACCTCCTTTGGGTGGGTGGGCCGCAGGCTATTCACGCACGATCACCCCGGCCCTCTCCAGCGGGTGCGGGCCGGAAGGCGGCCTGGGCTCGCCGCCCGGGAACATCTTGCCCCGGTTGGAGAGCTCCAGGGGGTCTAGGGCCTGGCGGATGCGCCGCATGGCCTCCAGGTCGGTCGGGGAGAACATCTCCGGCATGTAGGCCCGCTTCTCCATGCCCACGCCGTGTTCGCCGGTGATGGAGCCCCCCAAGGCCACGCAGAGCCTGAGGATTTCCCCAGCCAGCTCTTCGGCTCGCTCGAGCTCACCGGGCACCCGGCCGTTGTAGAGGATAAGGGGGTGCAGATTTCCGTCGCCGGCGTGAAAAACATTGGCCACCCGCAGGCCGTAGCGTTCGGAGAGCCGCTCAATCTCCGCCAGGGCCTGGCCCAGCTTGGAGCGCGGCACCACCCCGTCCTGCACGATGTAGTCGGGGGAGAGCCGGCCTACCGCCGAGAAGGCGGCCTTGCGGCCCTTCCAGATTTTCATCCGCTCAGCCTCGCTTTGGGCCACCCGCACCTCGTAGGCCCCCGAGCTGCGAATCACCTGTTCGAGGTGATGCGCCTCGGCCTCAACCTCCGGGGCCTCACCCTCCAGCTCCACAATCAAAAGCGCCCGGGCTTCTCGAGGATACCCGGCCCCCACCGCTGCCTCGGCCGCCTCGATGGCCAGGGAGTCCATGATCTCCATGGCCCCGGGAAGGATCCCCGAGGCCACCACCGCCGCCACCGCCTCCCCAGCTTTTTCCAGCGTGTCGTAGGCTGCCAGTACGGTGTGGTAGGCTTCTGGTTTGGGTAGAAGGCGCAGGGTTACCTCAGTGGCGATGCCCAGAAGCCCCTCGCTGCCCACGAAAAGGCCGAGCCAATCCGGCCCCACCCCCTCCAGGCTCTCGCTTCCCAGGGAGGCCGTTTCGCCATCTGGGAGCACCACCTTGGCCCCGAGGACGTGGTTGGAGGTCATGCCGTATTTTAGGCAGTGGGCCCCGCCGGAATTGAAGGCTAGGTTTCCCCCGATGGTAGAGACCGGCTGCGAGGAGGGGTCGGGGGCGTAGTAGAGGCCGTATGGGGCTGCGGCTAGGGAGACCTGTAGGTTGATAAAACCGGGCTGCACCACTGCGGTGCGCTCCTTGGGGTCAAGCCGCAGGAGCCGGTTCATCCGGTTGAGCGCGATAACAATGCCTCCCTCGACCGGTAGCGAGCCTCCCGAGAGGCTGGTGCCGGAGCCCCGGGCCACGTAGGGAATCCGGTGCTTTTGGCACCAGCGCACCGCCGCCACCACCTCCTCGTGGCTCTCGGGCAGGACCACCGCCAGCGGGCGCGCTCGGAAAGCGGTGAGGGCGTCAGACTCGTAGGGAGCGAGCTCGCCTGGCCTGTGCAGCAGGCCCTTGGGGAAGAGGATTTCGAGCTCACGCAAAGCCGGCGTCATGCGGCCTCCTGCTGTGCTTTGAAGCTAGCCTGGGGCGATTTTTTTGTCAATACAGCGGGCTGGTCCTCCCCCTTTGTGGGCAGGAAGGGAGTTTGATGCGTCGCTGGGTCTCCCTTGAGGCCCGCCTCTGGTGGGGTTCCTGCGCGGCCCCAGACAAACCTGAACGCGCTGTGAGCTCGCTCGGCGGCCAGCCAGGTGAGGGAAAGCAGCTGCTAAAGGGGGAGTTCGGCCCGGATTAGGGTGCCCTGGCCCTCCACCGACTCTACGTAAAACCGCCCACCCCGGGCCTCCACCCGCTCCCGCATCTGGGTCAGCCCGAAGCCGCCCATACCCTCTGGGGCAGCATCGGTCTGGAAGCCTCGGCCGTTGTCGCGGATCTCCAGCACGCCCCCCCGCTCCCCCATGGGGGTCAGGCTGACCTGCACCAAGGTGGGCCGCCCGTGCTTGGCTGCGTTGGTCAGCGCCTCCTGTAGAACCCTGAAGAGGACCAGCTCGGAGGCCTGGGAAAGACCGACCCTCTCCGGTAAGGAGAGACGGAGTCTGAAGCCCGCCTGTTCGGCGAAAGCCTGCGCATAACGCCGCACCGACTCCAGAAAACCGTAGCGCTCGAGGTCAATTGGCCTCAGGGCGAAGATGCTTCGGCGCACCTCCCGAATCTGGGCCCGGAGGGTGCCCTTAACCTGCTGCAGCTCCTCTATGGCCCGCTTCGGGTCGGTCGGCCAGATGCGCTCCACCAGGTCCAGCTTGAGGGCCATGAAGGCTAGGGCCTGGGCCACCCCGTCGTGGATTTCACGGGCAATGCGGTTGCGTTCCTCGGTCAGGGCTAGCTCCTCGGCCCGCAAGTAGGCCTGGGCGTTGCGGACAGCAAGGGTGACCTGGGCGGCCAGGAAGCGTAGAAAAGGCAGCCGCTGGCGCAGGTTCTCGGCTTCCCCTCTCAGCAGCAGAACCCCCACCACGTCTTTCTCCCTAAGGGGAACCGCAAGTAGGTCGTTCTCGATGAAAACCGGGGCTTCAAGGGCCTCCTTCCAGAGGCCTTGGGGCAGGAAGGCGCGGAGGGGCAGCTCGAGGTGGCGCGTTACCTGAGGCCGGAGGAAGTGTTCCTCATCCAAGAGCAGCACGCTGCCCCCGCTGGCCTTGGCCCAGTCTAGAATGCGGTCCAGAAGCCTTTCCAAAAGCCTTTCCAGGTTGGCCTCGGCGCGAAGGGCCTGGTCCACCTCATAAAGGGTAAGCAGGTCGCGGCTGCGCGAGCGCACCGCCTCCAGCGCACCGGCCACCTCGGCGGCCAGCACCTCCAAAAAGCTTCGCTCGTCCTTGGAAAGGGGGGGTTCCGCAACCACCTCGAGCTGGCCTTCCAGGCCTGGTAGGGCTACCCTGAGCGCTCTGCCTGGGACAAACCCCGCCGAGGCAGCACGCACCCCCTCGAGGGTGAGCGCCACCTCCCGCCGCAAGGCTTGGGCTACCTCCTGCACCGCCGCGGTTAGGGCTTGTTCCAGGTTATCCGCCACCGAGGCCCGCCTTAGGATGTTGCCTACTGCCATGAGCCGGCGGTTGGCTTCTTCCAGGGCCCGTTGCACCTCTTCGCGCTCCTGCACCTGTTGAGCAATCCACTCCAGGGTCATCCAGGTCACCAAAGGCCCCACCAGCCCGTAGAAGCCCAGGCGCAACCAGAAGGCCGACGGCAGGCCCTCGTAGGGCTTTAGGGAAAGCTCAAAAAGCACGACCACCAAGACGATAGCAGCCGGCAAAAAGAGCCTGTAGAGCCGGATAAGCCGGTATAGGCTGGGTGCGGCCTCCATGGCTCGAGCTTACGACTTCAGCTCGGACTTACGGCGGCCGTGGGCTGCGTACCAGCGGCTTTGATGCAGGAAACCCCGCAAGAACTGCACCTCCCCTGGGGTCAGGGCAGCTTTGTGCAGCAAACGGCGGAAGCGGCGCATGGTGTAGGGCAGCCGCCGCTCATCGGTAAAACCGATGCGCAAGACGTACTCCTGAAGGTCGGCAAAGAGGCGCTCCAAGGCCTCCCGCTCAGCCAGCGGGGCTACCTCAGGCTCGGGAGGGTGGTGGGCTACTCCAAAAATCTCATAGCAGAGGAGCAACACAGCCTGAGCTAGGTTTAGACTGGGCTGCTTGGGCGCAGTGGGAATGCGCACAATGACCTGTGAGAGGTCGATCTCCTCCTTGGTCAGGCCGAAGGTCTCTCGGCCAAAGACCAACGCCACCTGTCCTTGTGGCGCTACCCGGGCCACCTCCTCTGCCATGGCCCGCGGCCCCAGCACTGGACCGGTGTAGATCTCCCTCTCCCGCACGGTGGTGCCCACCACCAGCCGGGCTGGGGCCACCGCTTCTGAAAGGGTTGCCGCTACCTTGAGGTGGTCCAGAATCTCGCCAGCCCGCACCGCCAAGCGGTAGGCCATGGAACGCTCAGGACCCATGGCCAGATCCTCGCGTACCCTGGGTTCCGGAGCTACCAGCCACAGGTCAGAGAAGCCGAAGTTCTGCATAGCTCGCGCAGTGGCTCCCACGTTCATGGGTTCCTGGCTGCCCACCAGCACCACGCGGACGTTTGCCAGCCATTCCATCGGTTCCAGCCTAATGGCTGAGCCCTGGCGCGTCGAGCCGCTTTCTGGTCCTGGGCGAAGGTTGACACTTCCGAAGGGGCTGCGGTAGACTCTCGGCAGGAGTTCTTCCAAAAATGGTCTGTTGCGTAGGGCGACTCTCTGGTTGAGTTCATGGAAGCACTTCCAAAGCTCAGGAGGAAATATGAAGCGTAGGGAGTTTCTCAAAAAGGCGGGCATGGGTTTGGCCACGGGTTTGCTGGTGAGCCAGGGCTGGGTGCGGGCCCAAAGCCAGGCCACCCTGCGGGTTTCCCTGGGTGGGGGTGTGGGGGAGGGGCCCCGCTGGATGCGCTCCCGCCTGGCCGAGTTTACCCGGCGCACCGGCATTCGCGCCGAGGTTTTTGAGGCCCCCACCGATACCGATGCCCAGCTGGCCCTCTACCAGCAGTACTGGGCGGGGCGGAGCTCGGACATTGACGTCTACATGGTGGATGTGATTTGGCCCGGCATCATCGCGCCGCACGCCCTCGACCTCAAGCAGCACTTCACCGAGGCTGAGCTCAGGGAGTTCTTCCCCCGCATTGTCCAGAACAACACCATCCGGGGCAAGCTCACCTCCATCCCCTTCTTCACCGACGCCGGGATTCTGTACTACCGCACCGACCTGCTGCAGAAGTACGGCTACAGGAATCCCCCCCGCACCTGGGCTGAACTCAACCAGATGGCCCAGCGGGTGATGGAGGAGGAGCGCAAGGCTGGCAACCGCGACTTCTTCGGCTTTGTCTTCCAGGGCAAGCCCTACGAGGGCCTTACTTGCGATGCGCTGGAGTGGATCTACTCCTTTGGCGGTGGGCGCATCGTGGAGCCCGACGGGCGCATCAGCGTGAACAACGGCAGGGCAGCCCTGGCACTCAACACCGTACGCCGCTTTGTGGGCACCATTGCGCCCCAGGGGGTTACCAGCTACGCCGAGGAGGAGGCCAGGAACGTCTGGCAGCAGGGCAACGCCCTCTTCATGCGCAACTGGCCCTACGCCTACGCTTTGGGACAGGCCGAGAACAGCCCCATCAGGGGCAAGTTCGCGGTAACGGTGCTGCCCAAAGGGGCGGCCGACGCCCCCAACGCCGCCACCCTGGGTGGCTGGCAGCTCATGGTTTCGGCCTACAGCCGCTACCCCAAGGAAGCCGTGGAGCTGGTGCGTTTCCTGACCTCGGCAGAAAGCCAGAAGGACTTCGCCCTGAACCTCTCCTGGCTGCCCACCCGTCCGGCTCTCTACAACGACCGGGACATCCTGGCCCGCACGCCCTGGTTTAGGGACCTGCTCCCGGTCTTCCAGAACGCGGTCTCGCGGCCTTCGGATGTGGCCGGGGCCCGCTACAACCAGGTCTCTGAGGCCATCTGGACCGAGGTTCACAGCGCACTCACCGGCCGCAAGACGGGCGAGGCGGCGGTGCGGGACCTCGAGGCTCGCCTGCGCCGTATTCTGCGCTAACCTAACCCTTTGCCCGGGGGGCCCAAGCTCCCCGGGTCTGCTCTAAGGGGAAAGACATGCTCGTTCAAAGGCAGGTTCGACTGGCCTGGCTGCTGGTGTTACCTACCCTCTTGGTGGTGGTTTTCGTAGCTGGCTACCCCCTGGCCCAGGTTTTCTACTGGTCGTTTTACAAGGCCGATATTGCCCTGGTAGACCCGCCGGAGTTCGTGGGTTTTGAGAACTACCTCTTCCTTCTGCGGGACCCCGACTTCCGTGAGGCCCTGTGGAACACCGTGAAGTTCACCGTCTTCTCGGTGAGCATTGAGACCGTGCTGGGCCTGGTCATCGCCCTTATCATCCACTCCAACTTCAGAGGCCGGGGTTTGGTGCGCACCGCCATTCTCATTCCCTGGGCCATCCCCACCGTGGTCTCGGCCAAGATGTGGCAGTGGATGCTCAATGATGTCTACGGGGTGATCAACGTCATTGGCGTCAAGCTTGGCATCCTCTCGCAGAAGGTGGCCTTCTTGGCCCGGCCTGAGCTCATGCTCCCTGCCATCATCGCCGTGGATGTTTGGAAGACTACGCCCTTTATGGCTCTTCTCCTCCTGGCTGGCCTGCAGCTCATCCCCGAGGAGCTCTACGAGGCGGCCAGCATTGACGGGGCTACCCGCTGGCAGCAGTTCTGGACCATCACCCTGCCCCTCCTCACCCCGGCCCTAGTGGTGGCGCTCATCTTCCGCACCCTGGATGCGCTTCGGGTTTTCGATGTGATTTACGTGATGACCGGGGTCAACCCGGCCACCCGCACCCTGGCGGTCTACAACCGGCAGAACCTCATTGACTTCCAGGACCTGGGCTACGGCTCGGCCATCAGCGTGGCCATTCTCATCGTCACCTTTGCCTTCGTGATCCTCTACATGCGCAGCATCGGGAGGGAGGCTCTGAGATGAGGCGCGCCCTTTTTTGGCTCAACCGGGTGCTTTTCTACCTCTTGGTGGTCTTCGTGGTGATCTACAGCGTCTTCCCCTTCTATTGGGCTGTCATCTCGAGCTTCAAACCCTCCAGCGGGCTTTTCTCCCCTGACCCGAGCTTCCTGCCAATTCCTTTTACCCTTGAGCAGTACCGCAACGTCTTCGTGGGCACCGCCTTTGGCCGCAACCTGCTGAACTCCCTCATCGTGGCGGGGGGGGCCACCCTCCTCTCGCTGGTGCTGGGCGTGCTGGCGGCCTACGCCCTGGGTCGGTTGCGCTTTCCCCCGAAAAACGCGGTGCTCTACATCGTGCTCTCCATGACCATGTTTCCTCAGATTGCCGTGCTGGGGGGCTTTTTTGTGCTTTTGCGGCAGGTGGGCCTCTTCAATACCCATGCTGGGCTGATTCTAAGCTACATGCTCTTTACCCTGCCCTTCACGGTCTGGGTGTTGGTGGGCTACTTCCGGGGGCTGCCGCGGGAGATGGAGGAGGCGGCCTACGTGGACGGGGCCACCCCGTTGCAGACCCTCCTTCGGGTGATGCTCCCGCTCACCGGGCCCGGCCTGGTGACCACTGGGCTTCTGGCCTTCATTGCGGCTTGGAACGAGTTCCTATTCGCCCTCACCTTTACCGTAAGCGATGCGGTGCGCACCGTACCTCCGGCCATTGCCTTCTTCGGCGGAGCCACGCCCTTTGAGATTCCCTGGGGCTCCATCATGGCAGCCAGTGTGGTGGTCACGGTGCCGCTTGTGATCCTGGTGCTGGTCTTCCAGCAGCGCATCGTGGCGGGGCTCACCGCGGGTGCGGTGAAGGGCTAGGCCCAGGGGAGAAGGGGTGCCGAGGAGGGTTATGGTCCTTCGGCCCTGGGCGGGGCCGGTGGGGAGCCTAGGGGCGCTCCAGAGGGGGTAAGCGTGAACGAGCTACTGGACTGGGACATCCCTTTTGACCGACTGGAGGGCCTGCCCCTGGCGGATGTCAGGGTGCAGGCGGTGGAGAAGGAGGGGGTGCGGGCCTGGCGGCTCCTTTTCACCCAAAGGCCGCGCGACCGGGCCAAGGCGGGGCCGGCGGTGCAGGGGGCAAGGCCGTTGCCCATGGAGGAAGCCCAGGGGGTCTACCGGGCCGAGGGGCTTCCACCCTTGGCGCTGGGTGAGGGGAGGGTGCGCTTGGGGGACCTCGAGCTCACCCTTTGGGGCCTGCCCCACCTCGAGGCCCTGCCCCTCCTGCGGCTCCTTTCCGACGGGGTGCCCTACCCGCTTTTAGCGCTGCGCTTCGCCCTGGGGGCAGCCCATTACTACGGCTTGGGTGAGCGAACCGGAGGGCTCGAGCGGCGGAGCCGGCGCTTTTGGAACTTCACCATGGACCAGCCCCCCCGCCCCGGCCGCGACCCGCTCTACCAGGCCAGCCCCTTTCTGCTGCGGCTGGAGGAGGGGCGGGCCCTGGGCCTCCTGCTGGACGAGAGCCACCCGAGCCTCTTTGACCTGGGCCACGCCCACCCCGCCGAGGGCCGCATCGCCGTGGCGGGGCCGCACCTCGACCTCTACCTTTGGGAGGGAAGCCCCTTGGAGGTGGTGCGGGGCCTGACCCTGCTCACCGGTCGGCCCGCCATGCCCCCCTTGTGGGCCCTGGGCTACCACCAGTGCCGCTACAGCTATGCCGACAGCCAGGCGGTGCGGGAGGTGGTGGAAGCGTTCAAGGCCCACGACCTGCCCCTGGAGGCGGTCTGGCTGGATATCCACTACATGGAGGGGTACAAGGTCTTCACCCTAAGCCCGCACCGCTTCCCCGATTTCCGGGCCCTCTCGGACGAGCTGGCTCAGGAGGGCGTGCGGCTGGTGCCCATCGTAGACCCGGGGGTGAAGGTGGAGGAGGGCTACCGGGTCTTTGAAGAGGGGAAGCGGCGAGGGGTTTTCATTCTGGACGACCGGGACGAGCCCCTGGTGGGGGGAGTCTGGCCCCGGCGGGCGGTCTGGCCCGACTTTAGCCGGGAGGAGGCCCGGGCCTTCTGGGCCGAGGAGGTGCGGGCCTTCGCTGAGGAAAACGGCTTTGCCGGCATCTGGAACGACATGAACGAGCCGGCGGTGCTGGAGCTTGGGGGTGCTGAGCCCCCCGATAAGGCCCTACCCCTCACCGCCCGCCAGGGGGGAAAGAGCCACCTCGAGGCCCGCAACCTCTACGCCCTGGGGATGGCCGAGGCCACCCACCGGGGCCTGGCCGCCTTGGGTCGCCGCCCCTTCATCCTCACCCGCAGCGGCTTCCCCGGCATCCAGCGCTACGCCTTTGTCTGGACGGGGGACAACGAAAGCCGCTACGAGGATATGGCCCTCTCGGTCCCCATGCTCCTCTCGCTGGGGCTTTCGGGGGTGCCCTTTGCCGGGACGGACGTGGGTGGGTTTGGTCTGGACACCGAGCCCGAGCTGTTGCTGCGCTGGACCTGGCTCGGGGCGCTTTACCCCTTTTTCCGCAACCACAGCGCCCTGGGCACCCGCCGCCAGGAGCCCTACGCCTTCGGCGAGCCCTGGACCTCCAGGATGCGCGAGGCCCTGCGCTTTCGCTACCGGCTGCTTCCTTACCTCTATTCCCTGGCCCGGCAGGCCCACGAGGAGGGCCTGCCCCTCTGGCGGCCGCTTTTCCTGCACTGGCCGGAGGAGCCGGAGGCCCGGCGCGACGACGAGTTCCTGCTGGGGGAAGCCCTGCTGGCGGCACCGGTGCTGTGGCAGGGGGCCCGCGCCCGCGAGGTCTACCTGCCGCCGGGGGGCTGGCAGGACTTCTGGGAGGGCGCTCTCTGGGAGGGCCCCCGGCGGCTTGGGGTGGAGGCCCCTTTGGAGCGGCTGCCCCTCTTTCAACGGGCGGGCACTGCCCTGCCCCTCACCGAGCCCCACGCCCCCACCCGTTCGGCCCGCTGGGCCCACCTCGAGTTCAGGGTGGCCCTGGGACGGGAAATTCGTGGGCGGGTCTATGAGGACGAGGGGGAAGGGGAGACCCTGGGAGCCTGGAGCGAGCTTCTGGGTAGCTTTGACGGCCAGCGGCTCGAGCTGCGCTTTGTGGACCGCTCGAGCCACCCCCGCGAAGCGGTCTTTGCCGAGGTGCGGGGGGTGGCTCCGCCGTCCCGTGGGGTGGGCCTGGCCTACCAAGACGGAGTGCTGCGCCTGAACCTGAGCTCGGGGGAGGCCTGGGCCGAGTGGGACGGATAGCGGACTGCCCCCAGGCTGGCAAAACCGCGCGGGGTGGCTATGATGGGCGGGTATGACCGCCCAGGAAGCGTATCAGTGGCTTTTGGAGCATAGCCGGGAGAGTGCCTACCTGGAATCCTTCGCCAAGCTGGCCGCGTGGGACCAGGCCGCCTGCATCCCCAAAAAGGGCCACCCCCACCGGGCCCGGATGCAGGCTGCGCTGGCTGGGCTGCTGCACCGGCGGGCCACCGACCCCCGGGTAGGGGAGATGCTGGCCCTTCTCGAGGGCTCGAGCTGGCTCCAACCTGCCTCGGTGGAGGCGGTGAATGTGCGGGAGTGGCGGCGGGCTTTTGACCGCGCCACCCGCATTCCCGAGCGGCTGGTGGTGGAGCTGGCCCAGGCCACCAGCGAGGGCGAGGCCATCTGGGAAGAAGCCCGTCCTAAGGACGACTGGGAGGCCTTCCGGCCCATCCTGAAGCGGATTTTTTCCCTGACCCGTGAGCTCGCCGATGCGCTGGGCTACCCGGAGGAGCCCTACGATGCCCTGCTGGACCTGTACGAGCCGGGGGTCACCGCCGCCCAGCTCGAGCCCGTCTTCAAACAGGTGGGCGAGGCCAGTGTGGCTCTCCTGAGGCGCATTCAGGCCAGCCACCGCCGCCCCGACACCGCCATCCTCCACCGCCACTTTCCCGTCCCCGCCCAGGAGGCCTTCGGCAAAGAGGTGATCGCTCGGCTGGGGTTTGACCTCGAGGCGGGTCGGCTGGATGTGGTGGCCCATCCCTTCATGCAGGGCATCGGTCCTGGGGATGTGCGCCTCACCACCCGCTACCACCCGGACTACTTCAACGCCGGCTTCTTCAGCACCGTGCACGAGATGGGGCACGGCCTCTACGGGCAGGGGCTGTTGCCCGAGCACTTCGGCACCCCCATGGGGAGCGAGGTTTCGTTGGGCATCCACGAGTCGCAAAGCCGCACCTGGGAGAACCTGGTCGGCCGCAGCCTGGGCTTCTGGCGGTATTTTTGGCCCCGGGCCCAGCACCACTTTGAGGCCCTGCGGGACGTGCGGTTGGAGGACTTCTACTTCGCCATCAACGCCGTCGAGCCCAGCCTAATCCGGGTCGAGGCCGACGAGGTGACCTATAACCTGCACGTTCTGATTCGCTTTGAGGTGGAGCGGGCCCTTTTGCGGGGTGAGCTTTCCGTGGAGGAGGCCCCGGAGGCCTGGGATGCTAGGTACCAGCAGTACCTGGGGGTTCGCCCGTCTAAGGTTGGGGATGGGGTGATGCAGGATGTGCACTGGGCGGCGGGGCTCATCGGTTACTTCCCCACCTACACCCTGGGCAACCTCTACGCCGCGCAGTTCTTTGCGCAGGCTGAGCGGGAGCTGGGGCCTTTGGAGGAGCAGTTTGCCCGGGGGGATTTTCTCCCCCTTCTGGAGTGGACCAGACGGAACATCCACCACCAGGGTAGCCGCTACTGGCCCCGCGACCTCCTTCGGCAGGTAACCGCGGAAGACCTGAATCCGGGCTACCTCCTGGCCCACCTGGAGCGCAAGTTCACCGCCCTCTATGGGGTCTGACCTATGGCTGTCGTTTCTAGAAGCCTAAGCCGCCGACCGGCATAGAGGGCCCAGGCATAGCAGACCGCCGCTACCAGCATCGGGCCTGCGTAACCCACCCGGTCGGCCAGGAGCCCCCCCAGCACCGGGGAGAAGGAGAGCAGCCCCACGATGGTGTTGGAAAGACCAATATACGAGCTGCGCGCCTCGGTGGGGGCCAGGTTGACCAGGTAGGTGGCTGTGCCCACCCCGATGGCCGATAGGTAAACCCCCTGCAAGGCAAACACCAGCCAGAAGGACGGGGCGGGCAGCATCAGGGCCAGCAAAGGGGTCAGGGCACCCAGGGCTGCGCCTGTGAGGATTAGGCTCCGGGAGCCGAAGCGCCGGGAGAGGCGCACCCAAAACAGGTTGGAAAGCACCGAGGCCAGGGTGTAGACCATCAGGTAGATACCCACCTCCCCCTTGTGGCCCAGGTTGCGCACCGCATAGGCGGCGTAGAAAGGCTCTACCATGCTGGCAACTGCCAAAAGGACTCGCACCCGCAGAAAGCGGCGGAAGTAAAAGTCGCGAAAGGGTAGGGTCAGGGAAAGCCGTTCGCTCCGGAATTCCCTGTCCGGCGGCTCGTCGATTTGGCCGAACAGGTGCCATCCGTAGGCGAAGGCCAGGGTGCCCAGGGTAAAGAGGATGGCGTAGGGATAGGGGAAGGGTAGGGGCAGCTCGAGCACCTGCCGCACCAGCAGACCGGCCAGGAAGGCCAGTGCCCCGCCGACCAGGTTGCGCATGGAAAAGAGGGCTGCCCGTCGCTCCATGGGGATGGTTTTGGCGATGGTTTCCCAAAAGGGTAGGCTGGAAAAGCCGGTGAAGAGGCCGTTTAGGCCAAGCCCCACCACAAAAACCCAAAGCAGAAGGTCGGGCCGATTGCCCAGTAAGAAACCTCCTATGGCCACCAGGGCCAGGCTGGCCACCCGCAGGGTGGCCATTCGCCGGTAGAGCACCACTTTCACGGGCAGCCGGGCCACGTAGGGGGCCAGAAAAACCTGTGGAACCATGGAACCTGCGGTGAGCAAAGCCGGCAACAGCCCCACCACCCAGTTAGCTGCCCCCAGTTTGGCTGCAAACGAGGCCAGCACAATGGAGCCGTTGAAAAAGGCGTCGCCAAGCAGCACCAGCCAGCCATTGAGCATCGCCAGACGGTAGCTTTTGTCGCGAAGGTCTAGAATACCGGGCGTGTCGGTTTTGCTCGTTCCCACCCTGGGCCCCTTTCACATCCTGCACCCGCGCTACAATGGGGTGACCGTCTTAGAGTTGACGCGGCTTTATCAGCCCGAAACCCTGTACCTGGCTTCCTACAGCTCGCAAGAGCTGGGCGCGCAGCGCTGGCGCGACCAGAACGAGCTTTCATTCTTTCACGTCTTGCCCTGGGCGGAAAGGGTAGGCCTGCCCGTGGTGGCCTTGGATGAGGCTGAGCACCTACGCCGTCAGGCCTTGGAGTTCCGCCAAGCCCTGGAGCAGTACCCGCGCGGCCAGGAGTTTTTGCGGCGGGCCTCTCCCCTAGAGGAGGCCTTGCGAGCGCTCCTCACCGAACCGATGACCCCGGAGCGGTTGGCCCAGGGGGGCACCATAGAGGCTTTGCGGGCCCACCACCAGGGGTATGTGGAGCTTTTTGGGGAGGGGCCTGCCACTGGCTTTCGGTCGCTCAGGATGCGCGAGGTAGCCAAGCGCATCCCGCTCCGTGGGGAGAGATCGGTGGTGCTGGTGGACGTCCTGGACTACCCCCTGCTGGTGGAGGCCTTACCGGAGGGCTCGTACCGCTTTCCCCAGGCCCACACCCCTACGGAGCTCGAGCGCTGGCGCAGCCTGCTGGACCGGGCTTGGCGGCTTAGCGAATCGGACGACTGGGGCCTTTTGCTGGAAGGGCTTCAGGCGGTGAGGGAGCCTGAGGCGCTCTACTGCGCAGCCCAGATTTACCTGGCGGCGGGTCAACTGGAGGACGCCTTTACCCTCCTGGAGGAGCTCCTGCACACAGATTTCAACCACCCGGCCTACCTACCGGGCTACGCCTTGGCCCGCTACGGCCAGCTTGCCGACGCCCTGGGCCAGCGCGAGCGAGCTTTGCGAGCCTACCAAGCGGTGCTCGGGCTTTCCTGGGCGCCTGCGGAGGCTCGGGAGATTGCCCTGGCCGGCCAGCGAAGCCCTTTCAGGCTGGGGTAGGCCGCTCAGGCCAGCTTACGCAGCAGCCGGGGTGGCCAGAAGCCCAAAAGCCGCATCTGTCCTGGTCTGGGGTGGCCCTCCAGGTGGGCCACCCCCCCCTTCTTGAAGGGAAAGGCATCCCCCTGGGGGCTTCCAACCAGCAGCCAGGCGCACAGGCTGCCCAGCCAGGGCTCGTGCCCCACCAGGGCCACCGAGGAGCCTTCCAGCTCCTCGAGCAGGGCTTCGCCCGGTGGTTCGGCCAGGTGGGGGGTAACCCGGGTTTGGCCCTTCTCCAGCAGGGGGATCAGCAGCTCAGCGGTCTGCACCGCCCGCAGCTTGGGGCT
>NZ_JANXCG010000029.1 GCF_025060375.1 Meiothermus sp.
TAGTAGTAGCTGGCGGTGTGCCCCACCTCCACCGTCCCTTGCTGCACCGCGTCCATTACCTGAAGCCCCGGCACGATCTCCCCGGCCTGGTGGGGCCGGATTTGGAACCGGCCCCCCGTGAGCTGGGAGACCCGCTCCGCCAACACCTCTGCCGCCCCGTAGATGGTGTCCAGGCTCCTGGGGAAGCTGGAGGCCAGGCGCCAGCGCACCTGGGGCTGGGTTTGGGCGAAAACCGGGCCGAAGGCTGCGCTGGCCGCTATACCAATACCTGCCTTTTTCAAGAATTCGCGTCGCCTCATTTGGACCTCCTTGAGGGTCGTGGAGATTATATCCTAACGCATGCTGAAAGGCGCAAGTCCGGTCGGCTTTTAGCCCGTTTGGGGGGCTTCCGTTTTTGAGTGGGGTCTTGTCGAAGGGGTTATACTCTAGCCATCATGAAGCTGATTCGCTTTGGAGCAGGTCAGTGGGGCGTTCTGGAGGGGGAGAGCGTGCTGGAAACTGACGGCCCAGCAGGCAATCCAACGGGCCGTCGGTTTGAGCTGGGGGAGCTGACCCTTCTGGCTCCTGCCACCCCCAGCAAGATCGTCTGTGTGGGGCGCAACTATCTGGACCACATCCGCGAGATGGGCCACGACTTTGGCGGCGACCTACCCAAGGAGCCGGGGCTTTTTCTGAAGGGGCCCAACGCCCTGGCCCACCCAGCCAACCCGGCCCAGCCCTACCAGTCGGGCGATGTGGTGCCCTACCCCAGTTTTAGCCGGCTTTTGCACTACGAGGGTGAGCTGGCAGTGGTCATCGGGCGGCGCATGCGGGATGTTCCTGAGGAGGAGGCTTTGGGCTATGTGCTGGGCTACACCTGCGCCCTTGATGTGACCGCGCGGGATGTCCAGAAGACCGACCTGCAGTGGGTACGGGCCAAGTCTGCCGATAAGTTCTGCCCTTTGGGGCCGTGGCTGGAGACCACCCTTGACCCCCAGAACACCACCCTGCGCACCTACGTCAACGGCGAGCTACGCCAGGAGGCCCATACGGGCCTGATGATTTTTCCGGTGGCTCGAGTCCTTTCCTACATCAGCGGCTTCATGACCCTCGAGCCGGGCGATGTGGTCCTCACCGGTACCCCCGAGGGGGTGGGCGAACTCAAGCCGGGGGATCGGGTGGAGGTGGCCGTTGAGGGAATCGGCAGCCTGCACGTGCGGATTGGGGGCTAGAGGGCAGAAGGGGCATGTTCCGCTCCCGCAGAACACCTAAGGGTGGTGGGGTCTTCCTGGAAATGGACGCAGCCAAGGCGCAGGCCCGCGCCCGAGGGATGGAGGTGGTTGACCTCTCCATTGGAGCCTCTGACCTTCCCCCGCCCCCAGAGGCGCTGAGGGCCCTCAAGGAGGCGGTGGACGACCCCTCTACCTACGGCTACTGCCTCAAATCGGGCACACTTCCACTCCTGGAGGCGGCGGTGGCCTGGTATGCCCGGCGCTACGGGCTCGAGCTGGACCCCAGGCGTGAGGCGCTGGTTCTCATTGGGTCGCAGGAGGGGCTGGCGCACCTGCTTCTGGCCGTTGCCGACCCGGGTGAGGTCCTCCTGATGTGCGAGGTGGCCTATCCCTCGTATTTTGGGGCGGCGCAGATAGCAGGTTTAGAGACCTACCTGATGCCTTTGGGAAAGGACCTGCTGCCCAATCTTTGGGCTGTTCCAGAAGAGGTGGCCCGGCGCGCCCGGGTACTGCTGCTCAACTACCCCAACAACCCCACCGCTGCCCTGGCCTCGGAAGAGTTCTTCGCTGAGGCCCTGGCCTTCTGCCGGCGCTACAACCTGCTCCTGATTCACGACAACCCCTACCTGGACCAGGCCCTGGAACCTACCCCCTCCCCCCTGGCCTTGCCCGGCGGGCGGGAGCGGGTGGTGGAGCTGTTCAGCTTTTCCAAAAGCTACCATCTGGCTGGGTTTCGCCTGGGCTTTGCCCTGGGAAATGCCGAGGCCATCGCCAGCCTGGAGGCCCTAAAGGCGCCCATAGACTTCAACCCCTACCTGGGGGTTCAGCGGATGGGCATAGCTGCCCTGCAGATTCCCGAGGAACGCTTGCGCGCCGACGCCCAGATCTGGGCTCGCCGCCGCGAGGTGATGGTAAAGGCCCTGGCCCAGCAGGGGTGGGTGGTCCCGCTGCCTCGAGCAGGGATGTACCTTTGGGCTCGGCTTCCCCCGGGATGCCCGCTGGATGACCTTGGCTTTACCAAGGAGTTGGTGGCTTCCACAGGGGTAGCCCTCGCGCCGGGCCGGGCCTTTGGGCCGGGCGGGGTGGGGTACGTGCGGTTTGCCTTGGTGCAGCCTGAGGGGGTGTTGCGCCAAAGCGCCCAGCAAATAGGGGCCTTTATTCAGCGGTGGAGCTAGCCCCTGCCCTGCGATAGGGCCCAAAGCGCTTCTCCCAGGTGGTTTTGGAGCTTTAGGGGGTGTTTTGGGCTCATCGGACGCAGCTGGTGTGTCTTTATGGGTCTAGTGGATCTCCACACCGTAGCGCTGGGCTGGTTTTTCCTCCTCACTGCTTTCTTGCTGGCCTTTGCAGTTCTGTTGGGAGGTGCTTCGGGATTGGAAAGACCCGGCGCGCCAGATAAACAGCCCCTGCCGGCACACCAAGAGAGCTAGCAGCCTTTGTGGAGTTCAATCACCTTTTCCACTGCCCGCGCGTAACCGAGGCGGTAGGCCTCAATGCCCGGCTGAGGCAGCGGTGAGGAGAGCTCCGCTGGGGTGGTGGCCTGCAGGGCCTGGGCCACGTCCAAGTAGACCCCCGCCCCCACCAGGGCCAGGATTCCGGCCCCCCGGGCGGCCCCCTCGTCGCCCGAGACCCGCACCACCGGCACCCCCAGGGCCCCGCTCAGAAGCGAGAGCCACAGGTCGGAGGCCGCGCCCCCACCGGTGGCCAGCAGCCGCTGGACTTCGGCCAGGGGGCGCATCACCTGGTAGACCTCGCCTAAGCTGAGGGCCACCCCCTCCAGCACCGAGCGCACCAGATGCCCCCGCTTGTGGGCCAGCGAAAGCCCCACAAAAGCCCCCCGCAGGTGGGGGTTCAGGTAGGGGCTGCGCTCCCCAGCCAGGAAGGGCAGGAAAAGCAGACCCTCGCTCCCTAACGGAGCCGCCTCAGCCTCAGCAAGGAGGGTTTCCAGGCTCACCTCGGGGAAGAGGCCCCGGAGCCACTCGAGGCTCCCCGCCGCGCTCAGGGTCACCCCCAGCAGGTGGTAGCCCCCGTCGGCGTGGGCGAAGAGGTGCACCCGGCCTTCAGGCTCAGGGGTGGGTACTTCCAGGGGGATGAAAATCACCCCGCTGGTGCCCAGCGAGACGCTCCCCACCCCCTTTCGGTGGCGCGAGACCCCCAGCCCCAGGGCCGCCGCCGCATTGTCGCCGGCCCCGGCCACCACCGGCAGGCCCGCCGGTAGGCCGGTCTCGCGGGCCCACTCGGGCTGCAGGGTTCCCACCACCCGCTCGCTGGGGCCGAGCTCCGGAAAAAGCCCCTCTTCAAGCCCCAGGCTGTGCAGAATCTCGCTGTCCCAGCGCTTTTCCGCCAGGTTCAAAGCCCCCACCCCGGAGGCGTCGGAGTACTCGCTGGCCCAGGCCCCGGTCAGGGCAAAGGCCAGGTAGTCCTTGGGCAACAGCACCTTGTAAAGCCGCCGGAACAGCTCGGGCGAGTGGTTTCTGAGCCAGAGCAGCTTGGGAAGCTGGAAGCCCGTCACCGCCGGGTTGCCGGTGCGCCGGATGAGCTCCCTCTGCGGGAGGGCGGCCTCGATTTGCGCCACCTCCTCTGCGGTGCGCTGGTCGTTCCACAAGGGCGCTGGCGCCAGGGGCTGCCCGGCCCGGTCCAGAAACACCGCCCCGTGCATCTGCCCCGAGAGGCCCAGGCCCACCACCTCGGCCCCGCCCAGCTTCTCGCGCAGGGCCTTCAGGGCCTCCCGTGCGGCCCGAAGCCAGTCTTGCGGCTCCTGCTCGGTCCAGCCGGGGCGGGGGGTGTGCAGGGGGTAGGTGGCTTTGGCCTCGGCCACCTTGCGGCCCTGCTCGTCCAGGGCCACCGCCTTGAGCCCGCTGGTGCCCAGGTCGAGGCCCAGGGCCAGCCTCATCCCCGCACCCCCAGGAGGTGCTCCACGGCGAGCTGGTCGAGGGCCTCCAGGGCGTAGCCGCGCGAACGGCGGGCCTCGGGCAGGGTGAACTCTTTGAGCCTTTGGGCCTTCTCCCGGCTGTAGGCGCCGAGCAAGGTTAGTGGCTCGGGGTCGGCCCGGTAATACTCGTCTAGAAGGGCCTTTACCTCGGGGTCTTCGCGGAAGGCCCGGGCCTTTTCCTTCAGAATCAGGTAGGTGCGCATGCAGCCCCTGGCGAAGGCCCAGACCCCGGCCTCGTCCTCGGTGCGCAGGGCGTGGGCGTCGAAGTGGCGGGGGCCTGTGTAGCCGCTGTGCTCGAGCAGGTCCACCAGGAAGAACGAGGCCTTGAGGTTCTCGGCGCCGAAGCGCAAATCCTGGTCGAAGCGGCTCATGCGCTGGTCGTTGAGGTCAATGTGAAAGAGCTTGCCCGCCTCGAGGGCCTGGGCCACCGCGTGCACGAAGTTGAGCCCGGCCATGGTCTCGTGGGCGAACTCGGGGTTGAGGCCGAAGAGGTGGGGCTGCTCCAGGGTGCCAATCAGGGCCAGCATGCTCCCCACGGTGGGCAGGTAGATGTCGCCCCGCGGCTCGTTGGGCTTGGGCTCCAGGGCAAAGCGGTAGCCGTAGCCCTGGTCCTCCGAGTAGGCGGCCAGGAAGTTGAGGGCCTCGCGGAACCAGGCCCAGGCCTTCTGCGCCTTGCCGGTGGCGTCCACCTCGGCCCCCTCTCGGCCCGGCCAGACCACGTAGATCTGGGCCCCCAGCTCGGCCCCCAGGTCGAGGGTCTCGAGGCTCTTCTTCAGGGCATAGGCCCGCACCCAGGGGTCGGGGCTGGTCAGGGCCCCATCCTTGAAGGCCGGGTCCGAGAAGAGGTTGGCCGTCACCATGGGCACCTTTAAGCCGGTCTCGGCCAGGGCCTTCTTGAAGCGGCGCAGGATGGCGTCCCGCTCGGCGGGCGGAGTGCCGCGGGGAATCAGGTCTTCGTCGTGCAGGTTGACCCCGTAGGCCCCCAGCTCGGCCAGCTTGTAGACCACGTAGTCGGGCTCGAGCCGCGCCCGCACCGCCTCGCCAAAGGGGTCGCGCCCGATATTTCCTACCGTCCAGAGGCCAAAGGTAAACTTGTGCTCGGGTCTGGGTTCGTACATCAGCTCACCTCTTCGTAGGTCATTTGCTCCAAAAAGGCCTCCGCCGCCAGCGCCCCCACCCCCAGCAGCGCGGCCTCGCGGCCCAGGGGGGAGAGCATCACCTGCTCAGGTGCGTGCACCGAGAGGGCGTAGCCCGGAAGCCTGGCCCGCACCGATTGCAGGAGGGCCTCGCCGATAGCCTCCACCAGCGGCCCCCCCAGCACCACGCGCTCGGGGTCGAGGGTCGCCAGCACCACCGCCGAAAGCTGGGCCAGCCGTTCGGCCATCTCGCCCAGCCGGGCCGGGGTGGGGGCCTCCTGCCAGCGGCGGTAGCTCAGGAAGGCCTCGGCGCAGCCCCGCTTGCCGCAGCGGCAGGGGGGGCCTTGGGGGTCGAGGGGGATGTGCCCCACCTCCCCCGCGTGGAAGCGGGCCCCGTGGTAGACCTGACGGCCCACCACCACCCCGCCCCCCACGCCCACCCCCAGGCTCAGGTAGACGCAGTGCTCCAGGGCCAGCCCGCCCAGGGCAAAAAGGCCAAAGGCTGCGGCGTTGGCCTCGTTCTCCACCACCGCGGGAATCCCTTCCAGGCCCAGGCCCAAGAGGGCCTCCCGGAAGTGCTCCAGCAGGGGCAGGTCGGCCCAGCCCAGGTTGGGGGCCAGGGTCAGGTGGCCCTGGGCTGGCTCCAGCAGCCCGGGAATGGAAAGCCCGGCGGCCAGCACCCGCATCTCCGGAAGGTGGGGTAGGGTGGCCGCCTGCAACATCGCCAGGGCCTCGGCCAGGCTGGGCGGGGCCGGGGGCAGAACGAGACGAAGCCGCACCTCTCCCCGGAGGTTCAGCAGGGCCACGGCCATCCGGTCGAGGTCAATCTCCCAGGCCAGCACCAGATGCCGCTGGCCCTC
>NZ_JANXCG010000090.1 GCF_025060375.1 Meiothermus sp.
TTGGATGTTCCGGCTGGATGGCCTGAAGGTAGCGGTTCACGGGGGCTGGGGCGAGATTGGCGGCAATCAGATTGTCCTCGAGGCCCCCGAGGGCAGCGTGCTGCTGGACTTTGGCCGCTCCTTCTCCCGCTGGAACCGCCACTTCACCGAGTTCCTGACCCCCGCAGCGGCCTGGGGCTGCGCGACCTGCTGGCCCGACAGTATCTGCCCTGGGCGCTTGCAGGCCTGGTAGCGGCTTTGCACAAGCAGCTCCCAAGGGCCCTTTGCGGTGGGCAACCTCGAGCTTCGTGGACCGCCCACGACTACCCAGAGGCCCTGCGCCTGCTGGCCCAGGGCCAGGTGCGGGTGGAGCCCCTCATCACCCACCGCTTTCCCCTGAGGGAGGCCCATGCGGCCTTCGCTCTGGCCTTGCAGCGGGAGCGAGCGGTAAAGGTGCTGCTCCTGGGCTAGCCCCAACCCCCACCGGACCCCATCCCCAGGCGGGGAAGGCACCCCCCCAAAGCAGGGGCTGGCTTAGAATGTAGACGCGAATGGAGAGAGGGACTTTCCTGGCCCGCCTTTTGGAAAGGCTTCCAGACCTCGAGGTCTACCGCGCCGCCGAGCTGGAAGCCCGGGTGCACCGCCACCTCCCCGACCTGCTCGAGGGGCTGCAGGCGGTCTACCCAGAGGCCGAAGAGGTGGCCCTGCGGGCCGCTGAGGTGCTGGGGCGAAACCTGGCCGAGCGCCCGCCGGATTTGCAGGCCCTGGACCTGCGACGCATTCACACCCCGGACTGGTTCCAAAAACCCGAGATGTGCGGCTACATCGCCTACACCGAGCGCTTCGCCGGGAACCTGCGGGGGGTGGCCGAGCGCATCCCCTACCTGAAGGAGCTGGGCGTCCGCTACCTGCACCTGATGCCCCTTTTGCTCCCCCGCGAAGGCGAGAACGACGGGGGCTACGCGGTGGCCGACTACCGGCAGGTGCGCCCCGACCTGGGGACCATGGACGACCTCGAGGCCCTCTGCACCCGGCTCCGCCAGGAGGGCATCAGCCTCTGCTTGGACCTGGTGCTCAACCACGTGGCCCGCGAGCACCCCTGGGCCCTGGCCGCCCGAAGGGGCGACCCCCGCTACCGCGCCTACTTCTACATCTACCCCGACCGCACCCAGCCCGACGCTTTCGAGCGCACCCTGCCCGAGGTCTTCCCCGACTTCGCCCCCGGCAACTTCACCTGGGACGACGAACTGGAGGGCTGGGTCTGGACCACCTTCAACCGCTGGCAGTGGGACGTGAACTGGAGCAACCCCGAGGTGTTTCTGGAGTACCTCGACCTGATTTTGTGGCTGGCCAACAAGGGGGTGGAGGTCTTCCGGCTAGACGCCATCGCCTTCACCTGGAAGCGCCTGGGTACGAACTGCCAGAACCAGCCCGAGGTACACGCCCTCACCCAGGCCCTCAGGGCGGCGGTGCGCATCGGGGCCCCGGCGGTGGCCTTCAAGGCCGAGGCCATCGTGGCCCCCGAAGACCTGATCGCCTACCTGGGCACCGGGAAGCACTACGGCAAGGTCTCGGAGCTGGCCTACCACAACACCCTGATGGTGCAGATCTGGAGCAGCCTGGCCAGCCGCGACACCCGCCTTTTCACCCAGGCCCTGCAGCGCTTCCCGGAGAAGCCCCCCTCCACCGCCTGGGCCACCTACCTGCGCTGCCACGACGACATCGGCTGGGCCATCTCCGACACCGACGCCGCCGCGGTGGGGCTTGACGGGGCGGCCCACCGGCGCTTTCTGGCCGACTTCTACCAGGGCGACTTTCCCGGTTCCTTTGCCCGGGGCCTGCCCTTCCAGGAGAACCCCCAGACCGGCGACCGGCGCACCTCGGGGATGGCGGCCAGCCTGGCGGGGCTCGAGGCCGCGCTGGAATCGGGCAACCCCCGCCTGGTTAACCTGGCCATAGAGCGCCTTCTGCTGGCCCACGCGGTTTTTATCGGCTACGGCGAGGGCATTCCGCTTATCTACATGGGCGACGAGCTGGGCCTGCTCAACGACTACAGCTATACAGAAGAACCAACCCATAAGGACGACAACCGCTGGCTGCACCGACCCCAGATGGACTGGGCCAAAGCAGAAAGGCGCCACCAAGAAGGCACGATTGAACACCGCCTCTTTCACGGCATCAAGGGGCTTCTGGAAGCCCGTGCCCGCATTCCTCAGATGCACGCGGCCTTCCCTACCCGGCCCCTTTGGCAGGCCAACCCCCACCTCCTGCTCCTGAAGCGAGAACACCCCCTAGGCCCCCTGGTACAGGTCTACAACTTCAGCGAGGAGGAACAGCCCTTTCCCTTTGAGGCCCTGCGTCGAGAGGGCCTGGTCCAGCCCTTTGACCGGATTACCGAGGCTCCCGCTCCGGCCTACCTGCGGCCCTACGAAAGGCTCTGGCTCATCCAACGCCCTTGAGGGATACCTATGTGGTGGAAAACCGCAAGCATCTACCAGATCTACCCCCGCAGCTTCCAGGACTCCAACGGCGACGGCATCGGCGACCTGCCGGGCATCCGCCGGCGGCTGGGCTACATCCGCGACCTGGGCTTCGACGCCATCTGGCTCTCGCCCTTCTACAAAAGCCCCATGAAGGACTTCGGCTACGATGTGGCCGACTACTGCGACGTGGACCCCATCTTCGGCACCCTAAAAGACTTTGACGAGCTGCTGGCCGAAGCCCACCGGCTGGGCCTCAAGGTGCTGATAGACTTCGTGCCCAACCACACCTCCGACCAACACCCCTGGTTTTTGGAGTCGCGCTCGTCCCGCGACAACCCCAAGCGCGACTGGTACGTCTGGCGCGACCCGGCCCCAGACGGCGGCCCCCCCAACAACTGGATGTCCTTCTTTGGCGGGCCTTCCTGGAGCTTCGACGAAAGGACCGGCCAGTACTACCTACACCAGTTCCTGCCCGAGCAGCCCGACCTCAACTGGCGCAACCCCGAGGTGCGGAAGGCAATGTACGATGTAATGCGCTTCTGGCTGGACAAGGGCGTGGACGGCTTCCGCGTGGATGTGCTCTGGCTGCTGGTGGAGGATGCCCTCTTCCGCGACGAGCCCGACAACCCCGCCTACCAGCCCGGCCAGATAGACCGCTTCCGCCACCTGCACATCTACCAGGAAGACCAGCCCGAGACCCGCGAGATCGTGCAGGAGATGCGGGCCGTGCTGGACGAGTATCCAGGGCACCGGGTAATGGTAGGGGAGATTTACCTGCCCTACGAGAAGCTGATACCCTACTACGGCACCGCCGAGCGCCCCGGCTGCCACCTGCCCTTCAACTTCCACCTGATTTTTAGGGGCCTCTCCCACTGGACCGCCGAGAACATCCGCGCCATTGTGGAGGAGTACGAGCGGAGCCTGCCGCCCTTTGCCACCCCCAACTGGGTGCTGGGCAACCACGACCAGCCCCGCCTGGCAAGCCGCATTGGGCACGACCAGGCCCGCGTAGCCGCGATGCTACTCTTCACCCTGCGGGGCTCGCCCACCTGGTACTACGGGGACGAAATTGGCATGGTGAACGGGCAGATTCCCCCCGAAAAGGTGCAGGACCCCGCCGCCCTGCGCCAGCGGGGGGCCGCCGGTGAGCACGGCCTCGACCCGGGCCGCGACCCCGAGCGTACCCCTATGCAGTGGAGCGGCTTCGCCTACGCTGGCTTCAGCACGGTAGAGCCCTGGCTGCCGGTGAACCCCGACTACGTGGAGCGCAACGTGGAGGTGCAGGACGCCGACCCCTTCTCCATGCTGACCCTGGTGCGCACCCTGCTGGTGGTGCGCAAGGAGACCCCTGCCCTCCTGCATGGCGACTACCAGAGCTACAAGGCTCCGCCGGGGGTCTTCGCCTATCTGCGCGGGGGCGAGGTGCTGGTGGCCCTGAACTTCACCGGCGAGGCCCGGCAGCTTTCCACCCCAGGCGGGGAAATCCTGCTCTCGACCCACCTCGACCGCTATGAGAAGGTGGAAGGGGTGCTGGAGCTCCGGCCCCACGAAGGCGTTATCGTAAAGCTATGACCCGGGTGCTCTTCGTCTGCATGGGCAACATCTGCCGCAGCCCCATGGCTGAGGGCATTCTGCGGCGCAAGCTCAAGGAGCGCGGCTTGGAGGGGCAGTTCGAGGTGGACTCCTGCGGCACCGGCGGCTGGCACGAAGGCGAACCCGCCGACCCGCGCACCGAGTGGGTCCTGGCCAAGCACAACGCCCTCTTTCCCCACACCGCCCGTCGGGTTCGGGCCGAGGACCTGAGCTACTTTGACCACGTCTTCGTCATGGACTACGACAACCTACACACCCTCGAGCGCATGTTCCCTGAGCACAAGGGAAAAGCCCGGCTGATCCTCGAGCTAAACGGCGGCGGCGAGGTGCCCGACCCCTACTACGGCGGTCTGGAAGGATTCGAGCGAGTTTACCAGATGTTGGACGAGGCCATTGAGGCCTTTCTGAACGCCCATGCACCCCGCTGAAATCCTGCGTCGGGCCCAGCTCCCACAGCACCCCGCCCAGCCCCTCCCCGGGGGGGACACAGGCCAGGTTTGGCGGGCTGGCCCCTACGTGGTCAAAACCCACCCGGATCCGCCTGCAGGCCTTTTTCCGACCGAGGCCCGCGGTCTACAGGCACTCCAGGGTGCCGGGGTGCGAACCCCCCGGGTCTTCTGGGTGGGCGAGGAGGGGCTGGTGCTGGAGTACCTGCCCCAAGGGAGGCCTTGCTGGCCTGCCCTGGCCGAGATGCTGGCCCGCCTGCACCGCCACAAGGCCCCCACCTACGGCAGTCCGGCCCCGGTCTACCTGGGCCGGTTCGCCCTTCCAGAAGGCACCTCGGACAGCTGGGCTCGCTTCTGGGTGGACAAACGCATAAAGCCCCTGCTCGAGGCCACCTGGAAGAAACTCGGGAACCTCGCGGCCAGGGTGGAAGCAGCCCTGGAAGCCCCCCTCCCGCAGGAGGGCCCAGTGCTCATCCACGGCGATCTCTGGCACGGCAACGTGCTGCACGCCCGAGGGGGCCCTGTTCTGCTCGACCCTTCAGCCTGGTGGGGGGAGCGGGGGGTTGACCTGGCCATGATGCGCCTCTTTGGCGGCTTCCCCCAGGAATTCTGGCGGCACTACCAAGCCCACTACCCCATTCCCCCAGAGGTGGAGGCCGCACTGCCCCGCTACCAGCTTTACTACCTCCTGCTCCACCTCCACTTCTTTGGCCCTAGCTACTTGCCGGCTATCGCCCGCATCGCCTAGTTGCGGCTCACCTTACGGTTCAAAAAGTCCATCAGCACGTACTTGCCGATGTTGGCCGGGGTGGTCAGGTAGGCCTTGCCCCGGGTGATCTGGGTGATCTTTTTGACAAAGGCCAAAAGCTCGGGCTCCCGGGCCAGCATGAAGGTGTGGATGGGGATGCCCTCCTTGCGGGCCAGGGTAGCCTCCTTGAGGGTCTCAGCCAGGATGACGGGGTCCAGCCCCCAGGCGTTCTTGTAGATCTGCCCTGAGGGAAGGGTAAGGGCGGAGGGCTTCCCGTCGGTAATCATGATGATCTGCTTCATCTCCCCGCTCATCTTGCGGAGCATCTTGCGCGCCAGGCGCAGGCCCTCGGCGGTGTTGGTGTGGTAGGGCCCCACCTGCACGGTGGGCAGCCGGCCCAGGGGCACCTCCTCGGCGCTGTCGTGGAAGATACCAAAACGCACCTGGTCGCCCGGATACTGGGTGCGGATAAGGTGGGCGAGGCCCAGGGCCACCCGCTTGGCCGGGGTAAAGCGGTCCTCGCCGTAGAGGATCATGGAGTGGGAGCAATCCAAGAGCACCACCGTGTTCATGGCCGCGGTGTACTCGGAAAGCTCAACCACCAAGTCTTCCGGCTCTAGGTTGTCCAGACCCTTCATCACCAGGTTTTTCAGGGTCTCCCCAACCTGTAGGTTGGGCTGGTCGCCAAACTCGTAGGGCTTGGTCTCGCCGCTGGACTCCACCCCCGGGGCGTAGTGCCGGGTGGGATGGGCGCCGGGGGCATTCTTCCCCAAAGCGCCAAGCAGGGCCCGCAGGCTCCTCAGGCCCAGGAAGTCCACCGATTTGTTGGTGAGCTCAATGCGGACCTCCTGGGCTTCCCCCTGGAAACCTTGCCCCGCCCCGGGCGGCTCGCCCTCGGGCAGCCGGATGTACCCCTCATCCTGCAGCCGCTGAATGAGCTTTTGGATCTCCCGATAAAGCCGGGTCTCCTCCTTACGGTTGGCAAAGCGGGCCTCCCTGAGCCACTCCTCGGGGATGCGGTCCTGCTGTAAGAGGGCCTGCAGCAACGCGTCGTAGAGGTCTTCCAGGGTGGGAACACGGCTGGGGTCGGGCTGGTAGCGGTTGTAGGGGTCGGAAAAGCCCGAGTCCATGAGGAAGTCCTGGATCATCTCCATCAGGTCGGCCCCGGTGAGGTCATCAAAGCCAGGCTCGTACTTGGAGTAACGGACGCGCACGGCTCCTCCCTAATTCCCGCTGCCCCATCGCTCGCCTCGCTCCAATGGGGCGCTGTAGCTTTCCTCTCCCCGGGCAATCTTGCGCCGGCCGGCCAGGCCTTCCAGGACAAACTCGGCCGCCGCCACCAGGGCCTCGGGGGTGGCCTGTGGCTCCAGCCTCCGGGCTACGGCCAGCAACCCCGGAACCTTCTCCATCTCCCTCAGCACCGCCCTAGCCCCAGCCTCGGGCAGGGTGAGCAGGTGGCCCTCGGCGAAGTACTGCACCACCTCGTCGGTGGGAAGCCCCCGGGCCCGCTCGCCGTAGGCCATGGCAAAGGCCTTCTGCAGCAGGTCCTTAGCTACCCGCTCTGCTCCTTGCAGCTCCCCTTCGTACTCCAGCTCAATCTTGCCGGTGATGGCCGGGAGAGCCGCGTAGAGGTCAAGCGGCCTGGCCACCGGGCGCTCGCCGAAGCGCAAGGCTCGCCGCTCGGCGTTGGAGACCACCAGCTCCAAAAGGCTTATGGAAAGCCGCTGGGAGACCCCAGAGGTCTTGTCCACCCGCTTATCCTCCCGCGCCACAAAGGCCACTGCCTCAGCCGCCTCGGCCACATAGGCCGGCACGTAGATGCCCTCCTCGCGGGCCACCCAGGCCTCCTGACGGGTGATGGCCAGGCCCTCCTCCAGGGTGCGCGGGTAGTGGGTGCGGATCTCCGAGCCGATGCGGTCCTTGAGGGGGGTGACGATCTTGCCGCGAGCGGTGTAGTCCTGGGGGTTGGCGGTGAAGGTAAGCCAGACGTCCAGGGCAAGCCGCACGGGGTAGCCCCGGATCTGCACATCCCCCTCCTGGAGGATGTTGAAAAGCGCCACCTGAACCTTGGGGGCCAGGTCGGCCACCTCGTTCATGGCAAAGATACCCCGGTTGGCCCTGGGCAGAAGCCCGTAGTGAACAGCCTCTAAATCGGAAAGCCCGCTGCCTCGCCGGGCCGCCTTGATGGGGTCTATATCGCCCAGGATGTCGGCCACGGTGGTATCGGGGGTGGCCAACTTCTCCACGTAGCGCTCCGAACGGGGAATCCAAACAATGGGGGCTTCCTCGCCGGCCTCCTCCAGAAGCCGCTTGGCCTCCGCCGAGAGGGGGAAGAGGGGGTTGTCGCGCAGTTCAGTGGGCAAAGCCGGGATCTCCTCGTCCAGAAGCTCGGTGAGCTGGCGCAGGATGCGGCTTTTGGCCTGGCCTCTGAGGCCCAGCAGGATGAAGTTGTGCCGGGCCAGGATGGCGTTGACCAAAGCGGGGATGACCGTGTCGTCGTAGCCGTGAATACCGGGGAAAACCCGCTCACCGGAGCGGAGCTTGGCGATGAGATTCTCCCGTGCCTCGTCCTTGACGCTGCGGCGAAGCTTTTCCAGGGGGTAGGTGCGCCTCAGCTCGCCTAGGGTCCGGGCCTTGTTCATTGTTTCAGTTTAGCCTGGGGGGCCTCGGGCGTCTGTAAATCAGATTGGGATTGGTCCACCAAGGCCACCACCAAGCGCCCCGGCCCGTGCACCCCCCTGACCATGATCTGCCCGATGTCCGCAGACTTGCTGGGTCCCGAGTGGAGCCCCAAGACCGAAGGCAGGTGGGACAAGGATGAAAGCGCCTCGTAAAGCGTGGCGTAGACCCTATCTCCGGGGACAAAGACCAGATGGGTAGGGGGCAGAAGCTGAACGCGACGCCCCTCGCGGCTGCTCAAAACCACTGTACCCGTCTCGGCCACTGCCCCCAGGGCCCAGGAGACCCCGAGGGGGGCCTCCTCTGGTGGGCGCAGCGGGAGGGCAGGGCGAAGCGCAGCGGGGAGGCCGTCCCCCAGGGCTACCCCATCAAAAGTCTGGGTGAAGACCGCCAACCAAGCCCGTGCGGCCTCGAGGTCCTCCAGCACCACCGCCTCGGCCCCATTCTCCTCCAGCCGCCTCAGCAGGAGGGCGCGGGCTTCGGCCGGGCCCAGAGTGGCGGGGTTCAGAGGGGGAGGCAGCTCGAGCTGGGGGCGGTGCTCAAGCGCCCGGCGAATTCGCATTAGGATGCGCTCGCGCATAGCCGCAGTCTAGTGGAACAGGCCAACCGCCGCCACCCCACCTTCGGCCGGAAGGCGCCACACCCTTTACGCCTCCGACCCGGAGGCAGGTCAACTAGAGGGCCCGGCGCCCTTCGCCCGAAGCCTCCCCATCCACCAAAACCCCATCCCGCACCCGGCGGAGCAGATCCCGCACCATTACCTCGGGCGAGGTGGGCAGCCTTTCGGACTGGAAGTCCAGCAGGCTGCGCAGGGGCATGTCCAGAAGGAAGCCCATCAGGTCCATCCCAATAAAGGTCTCCCCTTCCTCCAGGCCGAAAGCGGCGCGAATTTGGGGCAGCATCTCCTCCAAAAAAGGCTCCATGACCTTCCGGCCCCGCTTGTCCTGAAGCCACTCGCGCAGGGTAGACTCCTCGTTGAGCAGGGAAGGCCAGTCCCGGGTGGCCTCAAGCACCACCGTTTGGCGCAGCCGGATGTCGGCGGAGGAGGCCCCTACCAGGATCTCGTACTCCCCTTCCTCGGCCACCCAGTCCTTCAGGCCAGGGTGGTAGTAGGCAAAGGCCCGGTAGTCAAGCTCTACCTCTACGGTCTTGGTCTCGCCGGGCTCGAGGGCCACCTTCGCAAAACCCTTGAGCTCCTTGGGCGGCCTCGGTAGGCTCGATTGGGGGTCGCGCACGTACACCTGGACCACTTCCTTCCCAGCCACCTGGCCGGTATTGGTCACCTCAAAGGCAACGCGCAGGCCCTCGGTATCCTTGAAGCGGGAAGGGCAGCGCAGGTTGGCGTAGCGGAAGGTGGTGTACGAGAGGCCGTGGCCGAAGGGAAACAGGACAGGCAGCTCCTTGGCCTCGTAGTAGCGGTAGCCGATGTAAATTCCCTCGCCGTAGCGCACCTCCCCGTTCTCGCCGGGAAAGTTGAGGTAGGCCGGGGTGTCCTGCAAGCGCATCGGGAAGGTCTCCGCCAGCTTGCCGGAGGGATTGATCCGGCCAAAGAGGATGTCGGCGATAGCCCCAGCCCCTGCCTGGCCCATCAGCCAGCCCTGCAGAACCGCCCCCACCCCCCCGATCCACGACCGCATGTCCACCGCCGAGCCGGTGTTCAAGACCACCACCGTGCGGGGTTGGGCCTGGCTCACCGCCTGGATAAGCGCCTCCTGCTGCGGGGTAAGCCCCAGAAAAGGGCGGTCGTAGCCCTCCGACTCCACCGCGGGGGGCAGGGCTACGAAGACCAGGGCCACCTCGGCCGCCCGGGCCTGGGCCACCGCTTCCTCAATGAGCCTGGGGTCTTCGGCGAGGCCCTCAGGGTATCCCTCGGCGTAGGTAACCTGGGCCTCCCCAGCCACCCTGCGCAGCTCCTCTAGAGGGATGTCCACCCGGGTGGGGTTCACGTTGGAGCTACCCCCACCTTGGAACTGGGGATGCAGGGCCGAGCGACCAATCACCGCGATCCGCAGGGGGTTCTTCAAGGGCAGCAGGCCCTCGTTCTTCAAGAGCACCATTCCCTCCGCGGCAGCCCTTCGGGCCAGGGCATGGTGGGCCTCGGCGTCAAACTGGCCCCCCTTGGGGGTGGCCTTGGCCCGGAAGACCACCCGCAGGATGCGGCGCACCGCCTCGTCCAACCGGGCCTCCTCCAGGCGGCCCGAGCGCACCGCCTCCACCAGGGCCTGGGTGAAGCGGGCCTTGGGGCCAGGCATGGCCAGGTCAAGGCCCGCCTCCAGGGCCGCCACCCGGTCCACCACCGCCCCCCAGTCGGAGACCACCAGCCCCTCAAAGCCCCACTCGTCCTTGAGCACCTGCTGCAGGAGGTAGCGGTGCTCGGAGGCGTAGGTGCCGTTTACCTTGTTGTAAGCGCACATCACCGTCCAGGGGCGGCCTTTTTTGACCGCAATCTCAAAGCCGGTCAGGTAAATCTCGCGCAGGGTGCGCTCATCCACCCGCACATCAATCCGCAACCGCTGGTACTCCTGGTTGTTGGCCGCGTAGTGCTTGAGGGAGGTGCCCACCCCCTGGGACTGAACCCCCTGGATGTAGCTGGCGGCCAGCTCTCCAGCGAGGTAGGGGTCTTCGGAAAAGTACTCGAAGTTGCGACCGCACAGCGGGCTTCGCTTCATGTTGTTGCCTGGGCCCAGCACCACGTCTACCCCCAGGGCAATGGCCTCCCGGGCGATGGCCGCCCCTACCTCCCGCAAAAGCTCGCGGTCCCAGGTGGCGGAGAGGCAGGAGGCGGTGGGAAAAGCTGTGGCAGGAAGGCTCTTGGTTCCCACCGCATGCACATCGGCCACCCGCCGGAGCCCGTGGGGCCCGTCGGAAACCACCATCTCAGGGACCCCCAGTCGGGGAATGGCCAGGGTGGTCCAGGCGCTGGCCCCGGTGCAAAGGGCGGCTTTTTCCTCCAAGGTCATCTGACGGAGAATTTCCTCTACTTCAAGCATGGTCAACTCCTGAGAAGGTTTTGGCTCGTGCGCAACAAAACCTGAAACATCCAGAAAAACCCCAAGGCCAGGCCATAACAGGCCGCAATGGTGAGGGCCATGGGCAGGGCCGAAGCCTCAGGGAAGAGCCCCAGCAGGCTCCCGGCCAAGGCCCCGGTGCCCGAACCCATCGCCCCCAAAAGGGAGGAGGCCAGTCCAGCCCGCTCGGGGTAGGGCTCCATGGCCAGAGCCTGGGCGTTGGGCCGCACCAGGCCCATCCCCCCCACGCAAACGAAGAGGGCTGCCCAAACCCCCAGCATTCCCCCAGCCCCGCTGGCCGCGACCAAAACCAAACCCAGGGCTGCTCCCACCATCAGAACCATGGCCCCGACCAGGATGCGGCGGCTCGAGCGGCGCCGGAGCAGAAGGGCGTTGAGCTGGGAGCTGAGAATCAGGCCAAGGGCGTTCAGGCCAAAGATAAAGCCAAAGTGCTGCGGCGAAACCCCATACACCCCGATAAACACTGGCGAGGCCGCGCTCAGGTAGGTGAAGAAGCCTGCCCCCATCAGGCTGTTGGGCAGGGCATAGGCCAGAAAGGCCCGCTCGCGCACCAACCGGAGGTAGTCGCCTAGGGCAGCCCAGAAGGGGCTCTGGGTACGTCGGGCTGGGGGGTGGGTTTCGGGAAGGGCCAGCCCCACCAAGCCCAAGCACAAAAAGCCAAACAGGGCCAGCAGCACAAAGATCGCGCGCCAGTCAAAGTAGAGGAGGACCTGCCCCCCCACCAAAGGCGCCAGAATGGGGGCCACCCCCATCACCAGGGTCAGGTAGGAGATGACCTGGGCAGCCTGGCGGCCCCGGAAAAGGTCGCGCACGATGGCCAGGGTGGTGACCATCCCCACCGAACCCCCGAGCGCCTGCAAAAAGCGGAAGAAGACCAATAGGGGCATGGAGGGGGCCAGCGCGCAACCCAGCGAGGCCAGCGCGAAAAGGCCGGAACCCACCAGCAAGGGCCGCCGCCGCCCCACCCGGTCGCTCAAGGGGCCGTAGAAGAGTTGACCCAGGGCGAGCCCCAGAAAGTAGACGGCCATGGTCTGGTGTGCTTGAGGGCTTTGGAACTCCTGGGCAATGGTGGGCAGGGCCGGCATGTAGAGGTCGGTGGAAAGGGGGCCGTAGGCAGCCAGGGTGCCAAGGATGAAGATTAGGCCCAAAGAAGGGGTTTTGGAGGCAGATTCCACAGAATTACCCCGAAGCAGAGCGCACGAGCGCTGATGCCGGGTATACCATGGCTGGGCCGGGCACAATGTCATCCGTGGAACCTGGGCACGTCGGATAAAAGGCGCTTGGTGTAGGGGTGCTGGCTTTGCTCTACCACTTGCTCCACCGGTCCTTCCTCTACTACCTCTCCTCGGTACATCACCAAAATGCGGTCGCTCAAGTAGTAGGCCTGGCCAATGTCGTGAGTGATGAAAATAATGCTCATTCCATGCTTTTGGCGCACATCCTTGAGCAAATTGAGCACGGTAGCCCGAAGGCTTGCGTCCAGGGCAGAGGTAGGCTCATCAGCAACCAACAGCCGAGGGCGAAGCATAATTGCCCGAGCGACCATGACCCGCTGGCGCTGTCCTCCTGAGAGCTGGTGGGGATACTTTCCCAAAATCCTCTCCGGCTCGAGCCCCACACTTTGCAGGGCCAAATGCATACGCGCTTTGCGCTCCTGAGTAGGAAGAGGTCCAAAAAGGGTCAGGGCTTTTTGCAATAGACGCTGTACACTGTAAAACTGGTTGAACGCGGCATAGGGGTCCTGAAAAACCGCCTGGACGCTACGCCAATACGTCCGCAGAGGTATGCGCTGCACATCCTGACCCTCCAGAAGCATCTGGCCTTCAGTGGGCGAAAGAAGCCGCAGAATTAAGCGGGCTAGAGTAGACTTGCCCGAGCCGCTCTCGCCTACCACCGCCACGATTTCTCCCGGAGCCAAGTCAAAGCTCACCCCTTTTACCGCCTGCAAAGCCCGCTTGCCACTCCCAAAGGTGCGACTGAGGGCTCTTACTTGCAGAAGGCTCTTCACGCCGACATCCCCTCCAACAACCAGCAAGCTGCAAAACGCTCTTTATCACCGAACGGAGGTGGCTCCAGCTCCCTACAGCGGGCCCAGGCATATCTACAACGGGGCGCAAAGCGGCACCCTGGCGGGGGGGCTCGCAGGTCGGGCGGGGTCCCTTCAATCCCCTCCACACGCCTTTGGCGAATGTAGGGTTCGGGTACCAGCACAGCCTCCACCAGGGCTTTGGTGTAAGGGTGGCGTGATGCCTCTACCATCTCCCGGCTCGGTCCTAACTCCACCACCTTTCCGGCATACATGATGGCAATGCGATCCGCAACATTGCGCAACAAGGGCAGGTCGTGAGCAATGAAGATAACCCCTTCAATCACCCTCTGTTCTAGAAGCTCTCTAAGCAGCTTGACCACCGCTTTCTGGCTCGAGACGTCCAAAGCTGAGGTAGGCTCATCGGCAATCAACACTTTGGGATTGAGCAAAGTGGAAATCACCGTGACCACCCGCTGGCGCATGCCTCCTGAGAGCTGATGGGGGTAAGCCTCGAGCACACGGACAGGCAATCCAAGCCGCTCAAGACGCTCCTGGGTGCGCGCATAGGCTTCTTGGGGAGTGGTTTTAGGCTGATGGGCCCGAATGACCTCCAGAGCAATTTCGCGGATCCGAGCTGTGGGGTTCAAGGCATTTAAGGCACCTTGGGGGAGCATCGCCACCTTGCAACCGCGCAACTCACGGGACAAGCGATGCTCCTGTGCAAGGTGATAAATCGTTCCGTCCAACCAAAACTCCCCCTGTTCTACCCAAAGGGGAGGGCGGGCCAAAAGGGCCAACACCTGGGCCAAAGTAGACTTTCCACAACCCGACTCTCCCGCAATCCCCAGAACCTCCCCACGGCGTAGTTCCAACGAAACGCCATCCACTACCCGAACCCTTTGTCCACCTTGAACATAGGCGGCACAAAGGTTCTTCACGCTCAGCAGAGTCTCCATCAGGCCCTCCGTAGACGAGGATTGAACACTTCATCCAGACTCGACTGAAGCAGCAAAAGCGAAAACGATATTGCTGTGAGAAGCAGTGTAGGAGGCAAAAAGGCCCAGTAAGCCCCGGTGCGAATGGCCTCACCTTGAATGGCGAGCTGCAGCATTTTGCCTAAGCTAATGGTGTTATCCGGCCCCAAACCCAACAAGCTCAATGCAGCCTCGCTTAGGATAGCGCTGGCTAGTTGAAGCACAAAAGCCATGAAGATGTAGCTGAACATGTAGGGCAGAATCTCCCAAAGAATGATAGAAAAAACGCTAGCTCCTGAAAGGCGGGCTATGTCTACGTGTTCGCGAACACGCAAAGATGCGGTTTGGGCTCGGACAGCTCGAGCTGTCCAAGGCCAGCTCGTAACGCCGATGATCAGAGCTAGCGAAACCAAGGTGCGTGACTCCAGCGCTACCGACAGCAGGATTAGAATCACAATGGTCGGGATGGTGATGACCACGTTGGTAAAGCCCATCAACAGCTCATCCACCACACCCCCCAAAAACCCTGCCAAGGTGCCAATGAACACACCAATTGCGGTAGCCACCAAACCCGCAATCAGCCCTATCTTTAGGGAGGTACCCAGCCCATGCATGAGCTGCAAAAAGACATCGTTGCCAATGACGTCGGTACCCAAAATGGCGTTAGCCGAGGGTGGGTCATAGCGACCCCCTACCGCAAAGAGTGGGTTGCGGGTGTCCAGCATTGGCCCCAACACCGCAAAGGCCACCACCAAAAGGAGCACTGCCACGCTCACACGAAAGCGCCCCTTGGATAAAAGCTGAGCCAAAAGTGAATTCATCGCTCACCTACCTGCGCCGAGCGGATTCGGGGATCAATCAGGCCATAGGTTAGGTCTATGATGAAATTCGCTGCCAGAACGGCCACCGTGACCAAGAGGGTGATTCCTTGGATGAGGGGGTAATCGTTTTGACGGATAGCGGTAAAAAGAA
Source organism: Meiothermus sp. (assembly GCF_025060375.1). GTDB lineage: Bacteria > Deinococcota > Deinococci > Deinococcales > Thermaceae > Meiothermus. The sequence goes on from NZ_JANXCG010000090.1 coordinate 14,933, forward strand.
GGCTTCCAATGCCAGGGTAGGAAAAGACCACCTCGGTCAACAGTGCACCGCCCACCAACGAACCAATGGCTAGGGCTAGTCCGGTGACCTGTGGCAGCATAGCGTTGCGAAAAATACTCCAAACAATCCGACGGTCACTTACGCCTAAGCTACGGAGGTAATGAACATAATCAGCGCTAAGCTCATAGATGGCCATGGAACGCATCCCCACCGCCTGTCCCCCAATCAGGACCAACACCAAGGACAAAAAGGGCAGCGTGTAGTGGTGTAAGACATTGAGGATAAAGTCCAAACTTAGGTGAGGAGTGGTGCCGGGAGCATAACCACCAAAGGAAGGGAAAAGCGGCAGGGCTACCGAAAAGGCATAAAGAAGCAGAATGGCCAAGCAATAGTAGGGAATATTTGAAAGGGTCAAAAAACCCAAAAAGGCCCAACGGTCCACCCAGCCTCCTCGATAAGCGGCCAGAACTCCTAACCAATTGCCCAAAATCCAGCCCAGCAGAATGGCTGGGAGCTGCAAGGCCACTGTCCAGGGTAATGAGGCCGCAATCAGGTCGGCTACCTTAGCGGGATAGTTGCCAAAGGAGGTCCCCAAGTCTCCCTGCAAGAGATTGCCCAGGTAGTTTAGGAACTGCTCCAAGGGAGGGCGGTCCAAGCCAAATTCCCTCAGAAAGGTTTGGTACATCTGCTGACGGGCCTCCCCTTCACTCCCACCCCCTTGGGCCATGCGGGCCACAATGGTGTCCACCGGATTCCCTGGTATCAATCGCGGCAGGAAGTAGTTAAGCACCACCGCAGCCAGAAAAGCCATGAAGTACCAGGCGGCCTTGCTCAAGGCGTAGCGCAAAAACGGGTTTATCCTTCACCTCCTTTTTTGGAGGTGCCCCAGACCTTATCGGGTTTAGGGCACCCCCAACAAAAATGCCTCACCTAGCGCATCCCTACCTAATTCAGCGGTTCTTTATTTTGTAAAGAATCCGCACACCGGCCCCGCTGTGCATGGGCGGTGCGTAGGGATTGTTGGCATTGGGGAAACCGGTCCAAACCGTTTCGTTGTATTGGAAGAACTCGAGCGGCCGATACATCAGTGGAATGACCGGCACGTCGGCCATGAAGATCTTGTCCAGCTCGCCATAAAGCTGCTTAAGCTCTGCTTCGTTGGTGGTAGCAGCGGCCTTGTCCAAAAGTTCCCCTACCTTAGGGTTGTTGTAGCGGTTGTAGCCCCAGAAAGCAGTTTGTCCCACTGGAGGCACGTCCCGTCCGTCCAGCACATCACGGAAGCGCTGCCACGGGCTGGCTGGTCCTACCCCACTCACGAACCAAAGCCCTAGGTCAAAAGTGCCATTGGCCATATTCTGGTTGGCCACCGGATATTCCGGAAACTCGGTACGAAGGTCAATCCCCACTGCGCGAACATTGGATGCTACGATCTCCAAAGCCTGGTTCCAATCGGTCCATCCAAAGGGACATTGCACTTTCCAAGGACCAAGCCGGGTGCCGTCAGGGAGCACATAAATACCATCTGAGCCCTTCTTCGCTCCAAGCTCCTTCTCCAAAATTTCCACTGCCCTTCTGGGGTTAAAGCTCCAGCCGTTCTGCCGAACCCGCTCGGCATCAAAGAACTTTTTCTCACTGCCCTCGGGCAAGATAAGGCTCGAGTTCACTGGCACCGAGTAGTTGGACATTGCGGTCTGGGCAATAAGGGGATAGTTGATAGCATAGGCAATGGCCCGGCGCACCAAGGGGTTGTCAAGCCCTTTTTTGTTAACGTTTATGAAGATGATGGGAAGATGACCAGGGAGATGATAAGGGGGCTGTTTGAGCCATGTGGAAACCGGCAGACGCTTTTGCTGCCACATCTTCCAAATCTCAGGTACAAACTGCTGTGAAAGGTCAAGCTGGCCTTGCTCCAGCGCCAGGTTGCCGGCCTCATTGGACTTGAAGATGGGGTGTACAATGTAGCGGGGCGCGGGCAAGCCCCAAACCGAGCGACCCCAGTAGTTGGGATCTCGCTCCAACACGATACGCTCGTTGTTGTACTCCTTGAGCTTGTACGGCCCTGAGCCCACCGGGCGTAGGTTAGCAAATTGCAAAATGGAGCGCTCAGTCTTCTCCACCTCCGACCAAATGTGCTCTGGCAAAATGGCTACACTGGCCAGATAGTGGCGCACCAAACCAGGGTTCGGCTTGCGGGGGTTGAGCTGAATGGTTACCACCGTAGGGCTGCTTGCGCTTACCGAACTCACGTAGTCCCAAAAGGTCCTGTACCCCACGGAATGGCGTTTGGCTAGCTCAAAGGTATAGACCACATCCCGGCTGGTGAGGGGCCTCCCATCCTGCCAGCGGGTGCCGTTGCGCAGGGTAACGCGAAAAGTGGTGGGGTTAGGGGTTTCCAGGCGCGCCGCAAGCTGAGGCTCTAAAGCCCCACTCAACATGTTGTAGACAAAAAGGGTTTCGTAAAGAAGCTGGCTGCCAAAGGCAGTGGGAGCAGTGTTCGGCCAAGCCGCCCCAGCTTGAGCCATCAAGGGGTTGAAGTTTGATGGAGGCCCCCACTGTAACCCCCCTACATACAGCGTTTCCTTACGGGGCAGCGGCTGAGCCTGAGCCCCTCCCAAAAAAGCCAGAAAGCTGAGAACAAAAAGCCAAACTTTACCCACGGTTCACCTCCTTGCACAAAGGACCTCGGTAGACTTCAAGGTGCAAAACAACACCTGCCCATCTGCGGATGGTCGGCCAACGTGCCTGAGCGCCCAATACCTTCTCTAAAAGACCTTCCTCACCCAAGCCCTGCCCAGGGCTACGCCATCACCTCCTTTGCCCTTGCGGTGGTAGAACGCACCACCAGCTCGGTAGAAAGGGTGATCCGGCTGGTAGGGGGTCGGACCCCACGCAGCATGGCCACCAAAAGGCGCGCCGCCGCTACCCCCATCTGGTAGAGCGGCTGGCGGATGGTGGTAAGGGGTGGATAAACCTGGCTGGCCTGGGGAATGTCGTCGAATCCAACGATAGAGACATCCTCTGGGATGCGCAGGCCCATTTGTTTGGCCGCCTCCATCACGCCAAAGGCCATCAGGTCGTTGGCAGCAAAGACTGCGGTGGGCGGCTGGGGCAAAGAGAACAAATGTTGACCCGCCGCAAAACCGCTGGGCTGCTGAAAGGTACCTTGGACCACCAAGGACTTATCAAAGGGCAGACCAGCGGTTGCCAGGGCCTCCTTATAGCCCTTTAACCGAGCCGCTGAAGCTCCAAAGCCTTTCGGCCCAGCCACGTAGCCAATCCGCCGGTGGCCCAGCTCCAGGAGGTGAGCCATGGCCTGGCGGGCCCCTGTGTAGTTATCCACGTCCACAGAGGGCAACAGGATTTGCTGACCCCGGTGGTCTATTACCACCACTGGAACCCCCGCTTGCTCCACCGCCAAGAGCATCCGGTCTGGGGTTTGGGGCAGAATCAGCAAAAGGCCATCCGTCAGACTTTGCAAAAAAGCCACCTGCTGCTGCTCACGGGCAATATCCGAGGCGGTGGAAATCAGCATCTCCATCCCCACCGCCCTCAGCTCATCGCTGGTGCCGCGCACAATTTCCCCCACAAACTGAGTGGTGAGGTCGGGTACCAACATCCCTACGGTTTGTGTGCGTCCTCCAGCCAGGCTGCGGGCCGCCAGGTTGGCGGTATAGCCGAGTTCGCGAATGGCCTGTTCGACTCGAGCCCGGGTCTTCTCCGAAACATTGGGGCGTTGGTTAATCACATTAGAGACTGTGACAGTGGAGACCCCGGCAAGATGCGCTACGTCTTTCAATGTGGCTTTGCGAACCCTCTTCATGCGACTTGGCTTAGTAGCTGCTTTTTGATTAAGCGGTAAGTTAAGCGATTAATCTGCCCTTGTCAAGTCCACTCCTGAAAAACCGGACCAGGACATTCTTCACACCCTTCAGCACCTAAAATCCAGCCCGTGGAGGGAGTATGCCCATAGAGTGGAGCGAGCGGTACGCCGTGGGTGAGGCCCGCGTGGATCGCCAGCACCAGAAGTTGTTTGAGTACATCAACCGGCTCGAGCGGCTGGTAGAGGAGGCCCAAAGCCAGCCCCTGGACCAAGAGGAGGTGGAGAACGTATTCGCCTTCCTCGAGGCCTACGTCCACACCCACTTCGCCTACGAGGAACTGTGTATGGCCCTAAGGGGCTGCCCGGTAGCTCAGAGGAACAAAGAGGCCCACGAAAGGTTCCTGGACTTCTGGACCGACTTCAGCCGCAAACACAGCCCAAAAACTGTGGACCCCCAGGCCCTGGAGCGGCTTCACGCCGCCCTCTCTGGCTGGCTCACCCAGCACATCTGCAAAGTCGACGTGGGTCTGCGGAAGGCTCCACCCCCAGCCTGAGGCTTAGCCTCCTCATCCCCAGGGGGCCTACCCTATGGGCATGAGAGGCTTTTATCTCCCCAGGGGTCCGCTGGGGCTGTTGGTCCTGCTCTTAGCGGGGTCGGTGGGGTTTTTCCTGGTCCTTTGGCTCCTCGCCACCTTCTGGGTGCTGGCCCTGGGGGCCGGGCTGGTAGGGGCCCTGGCCTACAGCTGGCGCCGCCTGGAGGCCCGGCTCCGGCCCCGCCGCTGGCGGCGCCTACCCGTGCGGCTGCGCCGCTGGGAATGAGCACCCCAGCCCAGCTACCAAGCCCCTCGGCTCAGGCAATCGGCATAAAGGGGGCACTCCTGGCATTTTGGCTTGCGGGCCGTGCAGCGGTAGCGACCGAAGAGGATCAGGGCGTGGTGCACGTAGACCCACTTGTCCATGGGGAATAGCTGCTCCAGCTCGGCCCCAATTCTCTCTGGCGTTCTGGCCTCGGACAACCCCAGCCGCCGGGCTAGCCGGGTCAGATGGGTGTCCACTGCAATCCCCGGCACCCCAAAGGCCGCCCCCAGCACCACCGTGGCGGTCTTCCAGCCCACCCCGGGCAACTCTTGAAGGCTGGCCTTGTCCTTTGGGACCTGCCCACCGTACTTTTCCACCAGCCTCTGGGCCAGACGGACCAGGTTCCTGGCCTTGGAGCGGTACAGGCCGATGGTTTTGATGTAGGGCTCCACCTCCTCTGGGCGGGCCTGGGCCAAGGCAAAGGCGTCGGGGTAGCGCTGGAAGAGGGCCGGGGTGGCCTTATTCACCGAGGCATCGGTGGCCTGGGCTGAGAGCACTGTGGCCACCAGCAGTTCAAAGGGGTTGCGGTGAACCAGCTCGGTGGCGGCCTGGGGATAAAGCCGCTCCATCACCGCCAAAACCCTCATGGCCCGCGCCCTCCTGGCCTCCAGCGAGCTACCCGGGTCGTTCCGCGGCCCCTTGCTCCCCTTAGCTGCCCGGGCCATCTTCAGTACGCCTTGGCGAACAAAACGCGCTTGCCGTAGGCGCTGGGCCGGCCACAGCGGATGCAGAACCCCTCCGCTTCGGGCTCATCAAAGGGGATGCAGCGGGTGGTAGCGGTGGTCTCGGTCTTAATCTGCTTCTCGCAATCCGCATCGCCGCAGTGAAAAGCCCTCACAAAGCCTCGCTCAACCCTCTCCCTGAACTCCCCGTAGCTGTCCACCGTCCAGGTGTGCGCTTCGCGAAACTCCAAGGCCCGGCGGTAAAGGTCTTGCTGGAACTGCTCGAGCCGCTCCTTGAGGCGTTCAGCCAACCCCTCCTGCCTCAACGTCTCCTTGCCCCCCAGGCGACTGGCCAGCACCACCGTGCCCTCCTCCACATCCCGGGGACCCAGCTCGAGGCGGAGCGGCACCCCCTTGAGTTCCCACTCGTTGAACTTGTAACCCGGGCTGTACTGGTCGCGATCGTCAAGGTGAACCCGAATTCCACTGCCTTTCAGCTCCCGGACCAGCGCCTCGGCAGCTGAGAGCACCCGCTCCCGGGTCTCGCCCCTGTAGATGGGAACCACCACCACCTGGATGGGGGCCAGCCTAGGCGGCAGGATGAGGCCTCTGTCGTCGCCGTGGGTCATTACGATAGCCCCGATCACCCGGGTAGAGAAGCCCCAGGAGGTGGTGTGAACATACTTGTTCTGCTGGTCCTTGTCCTGAAACTGGATGTCAAAGGCCCGGGCAAAGTTCTGACCCAGGTAGTGGGAGGTACAGGACTGGAGGGCTTTCCCATCGCGCATCATGGCCTCGTAGCTCAAGGTATACACCGCACCGGCAAACTTCTCCGACTCGGTCTTGAGGCCCTCCCAGCCGGGAATGGCACACCACTCCCTCAGCACCCTGGCGTAAATCCCAGCCATACGCCGCGCCTCCTCCTCGGCCTCTTCCCGAGTAGCGTGGGCGGTATGGCCCTCCTGCCACAAAAATTCGGTGGTGCGCAGGAAAGGCTTGGTGCGCAGCTCCCAACGCACCACGCTGTTCCACTGGTTCAGAAGCTGCGGCAGGTCGCGGTAGGTGCGAATCCACTTGGCCCACATGTAGCCAATGATGGTCTCGGAAGTAGGGCGCACCGCCAGGGGCTCCTCCAAGGCTTCACCTCCGGCCTGGGTCACCACGGCCAGCTCGGGGGCAAAGCCCTCTACGTGCTGGGCCTCCTTCTGTAGGAAACTTATGGGGATAAAGAGGGGAAAGTAGGCGTTTTGGTGGCCGGTTTCCTTGAAAAGCCGGTCCAGCTCACGCTGCAAATTCTCCCAGATGGCGTAGCCGTAGGGCCTGATGACCATCGTCCCGCGCACCGGTCCATAGTCCACCAGGTCGGCCCTCAGGACCACCTCGTTGTACCACTCGTTGAAGTCCACCGACTGAGGGGTGATGCCCTTCTCCTTCGCCATACCGACCCATCATAGCGGATGGGCTGCGGCGCGGGTCCGGCCGCCCAAGCCCTTTTCGTAACGAAATGGGAGTCTAAGAAACGCATGGGTAACTTTCCTCATTAACCCTGCGGCCCCATAGGCTGACCTATGATTCTTGGTGCCTTCACATCTAGCGGAGGAGCCAGGGAAGACGCCCGCGGTCAAGTTGGGCTGAAAGGCACCTCATCGGAGGCTAGAAAAGAGCAGTATGCAAAGGTTGGCTTTGGTGGGTTTGCTCATCTTGCTGGCGGCCTGCAGCCTCAAAAGCGGCCAGCCCAGCCCAGAGGTCATAGCCAGCTTGCCTGGACAGGGCGGGGGGCAGATGGTGGACGAGACCCCCACCCGTTGGTTCGTGGAGCTAGAGGGCGGAGCGCTCAGCGACGGGGTTAGCCTGCAGAGCATTCAGGCGCAGCACACCGCCTTCCGGCAGGCTGCCGAGGCCGCTGGGGTTAGGATTCTTTTTGCCTACAGCGAACTCTTCAACGGCTTCTCGGTGGAGGTGCCGGCCAACAACCGGAAGATGCTCTACACCCTGCCCGGGGTGGAGGGAGTCTACCCGGTGGGCACCTTCAAGCTGCCCCCCCGGGAGCCCGCCAATCCCAACCTGGCCAGCGCCCTCACCCAGACGGGAGCCGACATTGCACAAAACGACCTGGGCCTTACCGGCCGGGGGATAAAGGTGGGCATCATCGACTCGGGGATTGACCTAGAGCACCCAGCTTTCGCGGGCCGCATCGTGGACGGCTACGACTTTGTGGGCGATGACTACGACGCCTCTAACCCGGCCAGGTCCACCCCCGTCCCGGACCCCAACCCCGACGACTGCAACGGCCACGGCACCCATGTGGCGGGGATTGTAGGGGGCAAGGACAGCCAGATTACCGGGGTGGCCCCTGGGGTTAGGTTTGGCGCCTACAAAGTGTTCGGCTGCGAAGGCTCCACCAGCGACGACGTAGTCCTGGCCGCCCTCGAGCGAGCTGAGCGGGCCGGCATGGATGTGGTCAACATGAGCCTGGGCTCGCCCTTCGGCTGGACCGTGCTGGGCAAGGCCGTTACCAAGATGGTCAAGCGTGGCACTGTGGTGGTGGCCTCTGCCGGCAACAACGGTAACCTGGGCCTCTTTGCCACCGGCGACCCAGCGGCCACCGAAGGGGTCATCAGCGTAGCCTCGTTTGACAACATCAGCGTCAACGCACAGAAGGCCATCGTGAACGCCACCGGCAACCCACTGGGCTACCTGGTGCTGGGCGGAGCCGAAGCGCCCCCCACCAGCGGCACCAGCGCCGAGGTGGTCTGGATCGGCCGAGCCTGCAACGCCGATGCCCTCCTGGCCAACCCAACAGGCAAGGTAGCCCTGATTGAGCGAGGGGCTTGCACCTTCAACGAGAAGTACCAACGGGCGGTGGCCGCTGGAGCGGTTGGGGTCATTATCCACAACAACGTTGCGGGCCTCTTCGCCGGGGGCGGCGTGGCGGGCGTGGGGGGTGTCTTTGGCATCAGCATCTCCCGGGAGGATGGCCTGGCCCTGCGGGCCCTCACCGCCCCCACCACCCTGACCTGGACGCCCGACACCACTTTGGTCGCCAACCCCACCGGCAACCTCATCTCCAGCTTCAGCTCCTGGGGTCTGAGCCAAGACCTCGAGCTCAAACCCGACCTGGGGGCCCCCGGCGGCCTGATCCGCTCTGCAGTGCCCTTGGAGCAGGGCGGTTACGCCATTCTGAGCGGCACCTCCATGTCGGCGCCCCACGTAGCCGGCGCGGTGGCCCTGCTGTTGGAGGGAAATCCGGCCTTCTGGCGGCATCAGCGCCCCAGCGAGGTGCGCAAGTACCTGCAGAACACCGCCATGCCCAAGCCCTTTGCCCTGGCCCCCGCCAGCGGCTTTCCCGAGACCAGTTACCGCGGGGGCGCGGGAATGATTGACATCGTGGCGGCGGTGCAGAACCGGGTGACCGTAACCCCCTCGGTCATCTCCTTTGCGGCCAAGGCCGGGCCCCACACCGAGCGGCTGGTCCTCAAGAACCGCAGCAACGTACCCCTCATCTACCGACCAGTGCACCTGCCGGGTCCCTCGGCCCAGGGAAGCATCTACGCGCCCAGCTTTACCACCGCGGTGGCCGCGGTGAGCTTCAGCCACACCCAGATCACCGTTCCGGCCCGGGGCGAGGCCACCCTGACCGTGACCATCACCCCGCCTCCAGGCCTGCCCAACAGGGGCCTATACGGCGGGTATGTGCTGCTCGAGCCCGTGGGCGCGGGAATCAAGATGAACGTGCCCTACGTGGGTATGCAGGGCGGCTACCAGGCCATCCAAATCCTAACCCCCACCAGCCTTGGCCTCCCCTTGCTGGCCCGGCCCAACGCCGCAGGCACCGGCTATGACCCCCTGCCCACGGGGGGCACCTTCACCCTTCAGGGCAACGACATCCCGGTCATCCTGGCCCACTTCGAGCACGGCGCCCGGGTCTACGAACTGGCCATTCTGAACGCGGCCACCGGCGCCCCCATCCACCCCAAGCACAGCCTAGCCGACTACGCCGAGTACACCATCCGCAACACCAGCGCCAACGGCTTCTTCGCCATTCCCTGGGATGGCACCCGCATCAGCAAGTACAAGAAGGAGGACGTCTACGGCAGCAATGTGCGCATTCCAGCCGAGTTCCAGCCGGTGCCCAACGGGCAGTACCGGCTGCAGATCCGCGTTCTGAAACCCCACGGCAACGAGCGTAATCCCGCCGATTGGGAGACCTGGACCTCGCCCACCATCACCCTGGCCCGGCCCTGACGGCAGGCCCCTCCGCCCCCTCCCCTGGGGAGGGGGCTTTTCCTATGCTTAGAAGAAATGGAACTCCGCGGCCCCCGCGTCCGGCTTCGCCCTCCCCACCCCGAGGACACCCTGCCCCTTTTCGCCCTGATGTCCGACCCGGCGCTCGCGCCTTGGGTCTACTGGTCTCCTCCCCAAAACCCCCACCCGACCTACACCTATCTGGAGAGCCTCCGCCACAAGGAGGGCTTTTTCATCGTGGAGTTCGAGGGCCAGCCCATAGGGGTTGTCGGGCTGCATCTGGACTGGCCCAACAAGCTGGGCGAAACGGAAACCTGGCTGGGCCGGCCCTACTGGGGACGGGGGCTCAACACCGAGGCCAAGGTGGTGCTTCTGGACTTTGCGTTTGGCCCCTGGGATTTGCGCCGTGTTCAGGCCATCGCCCACACGCAAAACCTGCGGTCGCAGCGGGCCTTGGAAAAACTGGGTTTCAGACGCGAAGGCCTTCTGCGCCGCTGGCGGTGGATTCGCGGAGAGCCCTGGGACTTCTACATGTACAGCCTGCTGCCCGAGGAGTGGTTGAGCTGCCGGCCCGCCCCCTGAGCCGGGCGGCTTCTCGGGCAGGCGGCTCGAGCCTAAACTGTCTTCCATGCGGCCGGCCTGGCTGGAGGTCAACCTCGATGTCCTCGCGCACAACTTCCACCTGCTGAAGGAAAGGGCCGGCGGCGCCCAGATAATCGGCGTGGTCAAGGCCAACGCCTACGGACACGGCGCGGTAGAGGTGGGCAAGGAACTCCTGCGGCTGGGCGCCTGGGGCCTGGCGGTGGCCACCCCCCAGGAGGCCCGGGAGCTGCGGGAGGCAGGGGTAGTGGGGCGCATCCTGCTCCTGGGCAGCCTACATCCCGAGCAGGCCCAGGCGGTGGTTGAGCTCGAGCTCATCCCCTCCATCTCCACTTTGGAAAGCGCCGAGGCGCTCAACGCCCTTGGCAAACCCATCCCAGTGCACCTGGAGTTCGACACGGGCCTGGGTCGGTCGGGCTTTCCGGTGGAGGAGGCCCACCTGGTGCAGGAGCGGTTTGGCCGCTACGAAAACCTCCTCATCCAAGGCATCTACTCCCACTTCGCCGACGCCGAGGAGGACGCGCACCGGACCAGGGAGCAGATCGGGCGCTTTATGGAGGTGCGGCGGGTCTTCGGGCCGGGCTACTTCTACCACCTCTGCAACACCGCCGGGACGCTGGGCTTTGGCGGGTGCGGCTTGAGCGCGGTGCGCCCTGGAATCGGGCTCTACGGCCTGCTGCCGGGCTGGGGCCTACGGCCCATCGCCCGCCTCCTGGCCAAACCCACCCAGGTGAGAAAGCTCCCCGCCGGCCGAAGGATTGGCTACGGGGGCCTGTACACCACCCAGGGCGAGGAGTGGATTGCCACCCTACCGGTGGGCTACGCCGACGGGATACCCCGGCTGGTCTTCAACCGCGCCACCGTGCGCTACCACCCTCCCAGCGGTGCCGAACCCTTAGCCTGCCCAGTGGTGGGAAGGGTCTCCATGGACCAGATCACCGTGCGTTTGCCCGAAGAGGTCGGGTTGGACCAGGTCTTTGAGGTCGCCACCGCCGACCACAACCCCACCAGCAGCCTCTGGGGCTGGGCCGAGCTCACCGGAACGGTCAGTTACGAGCCTGCGGTGCGGCTCTCCCGCCGCCTGAACAGGGTGTACCTGCGGGGAGGTGTGGAGGTGGCCCGGGTAGGCTGAGCATTTCCCGCGCCCTCAGAAGGAAAAAGGGGGCCAGAGGCCAATCTACCCTAAGACCCGCCCCAGAATTAGGAACGATGAGGGCCATCCGGCTTTTCCAGGGCTACCTGTGGCATCCCAAGGGGCTGGCCTTTGACCCAAGGACCCAGCTCCCCCGCCGGCTGGGAGAGGTGCACATCCTGGTGGACAGGGTCCCCCCTCCCATCGCCACCTTTGAGGACGGCACACCCGCTGAGACCCAGCAGTTCTACCAGGTGACTCTCCTGGTGCGCACCGAAAAGGAGCCCGCGGAGCTCAAACCCCTGGCCGAATGGGCCAGCCGCGAGCTGGACCCCTACCTGCGGGCCACCCCCAAGGAGGTGGGTTGGCAGCTCCTGGAAGACCTGCGGCCCATCTGAGCGCCTTCTGTCCCCAAAGGAGGCCCTACGGGTTGCCCGGGGCCTCGGGGGTGGAAGGCGGCTATCCAGGGTGGGGCGGCCAGAACCCCTGGGGAAGCCAGCGCCCTTGGGCCTCCTGCACCCGGGCCAGGCTTGGGTAGACGTAGAGCCAGACCCACACCCGCCCCTTCCCTTCGGTGTGAGCCCAGGCGGCAACGCGCCGGTACTCCTGCCCCTCATCTTCAAGGCGGTCCAGAAGCAAGAGGGCCCGGGCCAGCTCGGCGAACCACTGCACCTCGCCCCAAACCCGCCCCTCGCCGTAGACCGCCGCCGGGTATCCGTAGGACCGGCCGCTCCCCCGGGGCAGGTGGTAGAGCTGAAAACCCTCAACATAGGCGGCTTCCGAGCACAACCAGCCCGCCCGCCGGGCCACCTCAAAGTTGCGCTGGCCCTGCTTGAGGGTGCCGTACACAAAGACCGCTTCGGGCTCCATCATCTGCCCAGCAGGAGCACCACCACCGGGTGCTCGCCCTCCGGTAAGGCCAGAAGCCTGCGCACCTCTTCGTCGTAGAAGGTGGCGGCTGGGTAGGCCCGCAGCCCCAAGGCGGTGGCCGCTACCAGCACCTCACCCACCGCGTAGCCTACCTCGAGCAGCGCATAGCGAAAGCCCCGAAGGCCAAAGACCGCCTCGGAGCGCTCGGGTACCGCACTGAACACCACCAAGGCGGCCGAGGCCTCCACCGCCTCCATGTCCATCAGGGCAGCCCTCCAGCGGGCAAGCTCAAACTGGCTGGAGAGCTGCTCGAGCTGGTGCTGCTTGGCGGCGTAGTGGTAGATGCCTGGGAAGGTGTCCTGCAGGCGCTGTACCGCCAGGTAGACCTCGAGGGGGTAGGCCCCCCCCGCCGAGGGGTAGCCCCGTCCCTCCCGGCGCACCGCCAAAGGCGCCAACACCTGCGAGATTTCCGCATGGGTCAACGAGGCGCCCACCCTAGGCGCCGCGGCAGCCACCCGGGAGAGCACCCGCCAGACCGACGGCCCCCCCTCCCGCACAGGTTCTGAAAGCTCCACCGACTCCAAGGGGTTGGCGTAGACCTTGGCCGCCGGGGCCCGCCCCATGGGCAGCACATCGCCCGGGAAAAGGCGGGTCAGGCGGTAGAAAACCTTGCCGGGGTGCTTGTCCATAGGCCCTGTGGCAGCCAGCTGCCCGGTGGGTTAGAAGGTGTAGCTCTTGGGCACCACCACGATACCCTCGGGGGTCACAGTGAACCCCCGGGCGCGGTCGGCCTCGAGGTCGTAGCCGATTTCGGTATGGGGTGGAATCTTGACGTTTTTGTCCACGATGGTGTTCCTGATCTTGCAGTAGCGGCCCACCTCCACCTCGTCAAAGAGCACGCTGCGCTCAACCAGGGCGTAGGAGTTGATGCGGCAACGCCGGAAGACCACCGACTCGCGGATGGTCCCCCCGGAGATGATACACCCCCCCGCGATCAGGCTGTTGAAGGCCTGGCCGGTGCGGGCCCCGGCCTCGTGCACGAACTTGGCCGGCGGCGAGTTGAAATTGGCCGCCCGCAAGGGCCACTCGGGGTTGAACAGGTCGAACTCGGGGGTTACCTGGATCAGGTCCATGCTGGCCTCAAAGTAAGCGCTGATGGTGCCCACATCGCGCCAGTAGGTGTTGGGGCCCTGCTGGCCGGGGATCGGGTTGCGCTTGAAGTCGTAGACCTGGATGCGGTAGCCCTCCTGCAGGGCCCGGGGAATCACGTCCTTGCCAAAGTCGTGCGAGGAGTTGGGGTCTTTGGCATCGTGCTCGAGCTTTTCCACCAAGGCCTCGGTGCGGAAGACGTAGTTGCCCATGGAGACCAGGGCCATATCGGGCCTGCCCGGGATGGGGGTGGGGTTTTTGGGCTTCTCCTGAAAGCCCACCATGCGCCACTGGTCGTCCACCTGCAGCACCCCGAAGCGGCTGGCCTGCTCAATGGGCACCGGGTAGGCGGCAATGGTTAGGTCAGCCTTGTGGTCGTTGTGGTACTCGACCATGTGGGCAATGTTCATCTTGAAGATGTGGTCGCCGCCGAATATTGCCACGTTTTCAGGCTTGTGGTTGTTGATGAGGTGGAGGTTCTGGTAGATGGCGTCGGCGGTGCCCCGGTACCAGACCGGGCCCAGCTCCTCGTAGCGGTACATCTGGGCTGGTACCAGCAGGATGAAGGCATCCTCCAAGAAGCCCCCAAACCGCCAGTGGCGCTGCACGTGCTCGGTCAGGGACTGGGCCTTGAACTGGGTAAGCACGTAGATGCCGTAAATCCCCGAGTTGAGGAAGTTGTTGAGCACAAAATCGATGATGCGGTAGCGGGCGCCGAAGGGAACCGCCGGCTTGGCCCGTTTGGCTGTGAGCGGGTAGAGCCTAGAACCCTGCCCACCCGCGAGAATCATCCCGAGAACTCGCATCGCCATGATAAAGTTGCCTCCTTTGGCTCCAAGATAGCAGGTGTGGTTTCCCTCCGAAAGGGCGCCCCGGGTGGCCCGGGTATACTTTTCCCGCCATGGAGCTTTCCTACGAGGCCCTGGAGTGGCGTACCCCCCTACCTGAGCAGGACCAGGTGCTGGACCTTCCTCCCCCCCCTCCCTTTTTCGGTCAGGAGCGGGCCAAAGCAGCCCTGGAGCTAGCTGTGAAGGGGGGGTTCCACGCCTACCTGGTGGGCCCCGCCGGCCTGGGCAAGCACGAGGCCCTGCTGGCCTACCTTAGCAACCAGCGGGTGGAAACCCCTCCCGACCTGCTCTACGTACCCCTCTCGGAGCGGAAGGTAGCGGTGCTCACCCTGCCCAGCGGGCAAGAGGTTGAGCTGGCTGAGGCGGTGGACAGCCTGCTCCTGGAGGTGGGCCATCTGGACGAGCTGTTCCGGCAGGCCTCGTTTTTGCGGGAGAAGAACCGGCTAGAGGCCAAGTTTGCCGAACAACTAGAGGCCCAGCTCGCCCTACTGCGGCAGGAGGCCCAAGCCGCGGGGTTTGCCCTCTTGGAAAGCGGGGAGCGGCTCGAGCTGAGCGGGCCGGGTCCCGTCCCCGCCGACCTCAGCGCGAGGCTGGAGGAGGTGAGCCTGGGCCAGCTGGCCGCGCGGGCCGCGCTCGAGGTGGCCCTCCGGAGGCTGCGTCGGGAGTGGGCCTCGCAGTACCTGAACAACCGATTTGAACCCCTGTTTCAGCGCTTTCCCCAGGCCCGGGCCTACCTGGAAGCCCTAAAAAACCGCCTGGCCCGCTACGCCGAAACCGGCGAGAACCTGGACCCCGCCCAGTGGCGGCCCAACCTGCTCACCTCCACCAGCAGCGGCACGCCGCCCCCCATCGTCTACGAGCCCTACGCCACCGCCCCCCGCCTCTTCGGCCGGCTTGACCACGTGGTGGAGCAGGGGGTGTGGAGCACCAACGTGAGCCTGATCCGCCCAGGGGCTGTGCACCGCGCCCAGGGAGGCTACCTGATCTTGGACGCCATAAGCCTAAAGCGGGAGGGCACCTGGGAGGCCTTCAAGCGGGCCTTGCGCAACGGCCAGGTGGAACCCGTAACCGAGCCCCAGGCCCCGGCAAGCCTCGAGGTAGAACCCTTCCCCATCCAGATGCAGGTCATGCTGGTGGGCACCGCTGAGGCCTTTGAGTGGCTGGAGGAGGACCCGGCCTTCGGCGAGCTTTTCCGCATCCGGGTGGAGTTCTCCCCTACCCTGGCGGCCACCCCAGAGAACATGTACGCCCTAGGGGGATGGCTCCAAGCCCAGGGGTTCCGGCTAACCCAAGGTGGCCTGGTGCGGCTTTTTGACGAGGCCCGACGAATGGCCGAGCAGAAAAACCGCATGGACGCTAGGTTGGTGGAACTGCGGGCCTTGGCCGAGGAAGCCGCAGTGCTGGGCGGGGGGCTCCTCACCGCTGAGGCAGTGGAAAAGGCAGTAGCAGCACGGGAGGAACGTTTTTTCCTCTCCGAGGAGGAGTTCCTCAGGGCGGTCCAGGAAGGGGTTTGGAGCCTGAAGACCCAAGGCCTGGGGGTAGGCGAGGTCAACAGCCTGGTGATCGTTGAGTCTCCCCCCTACTGGGGCCGGCCGGCCCGACTCACTGCCCGCGCCGCTCCAGGCCACGACCACCTAATCTCCATCGACCGCGAGGCTGGCCTTGGGGGGCAGATATTCCACAAGGCGGTGCTCACGCTGGCCGGCTACCTGCGGGGCCGCTACGCCGATGCGGGGCCCTTGCCCGCCACCATAAGCCTGGCCTTCGAACAGAACTACGTCTCCATAGAC
Organism: Meiothermus sp.; assembly: GCF_025060375.1. GTDB lineage: Bacteria > Deinococcota > Deinococci > Deinococcales > Thermaceae > Meiothermus. Next base: position 30,907 of record NZ_JANXCG010000090.1, read on the forward strand.
GGCGACTCGGCGGGGCTTGCTGAACTGGTGGCAGCCCTCTCCGCCCTCGGCAACTTTCCGCTCCGGCAGGACCTGGCGGTAACCGGGGCGGTGGACCAGACGGGAAAGGTGCTGGCGGTGGGGTCCATCAACGCCAAGGTGGAGGGCTTTTTCCGAGTCTGCCAGGTCCTGGGAACAACCGGTACCCAAGGGGTTGTTCTACCCAAGGCCAACCTACCAAACCTGACCCTGCGCGCCGAGGTGCTGGAGGCGGTGCGAAAGGGAGAGTTCCACATCTACGCGGTGGAGACGGTGGAGGAGGCGCTGGAGCTGCTGAGCGGGAGCCGGGTGGAGGGCTACCGGGGCCTGCACAGCCGCATCCGGGCTGCCCTGGCCGAATTCGCCCGGCTCGAGGAGGGCCGCAACGAGAAGGAGGGGAGCTAGCCGCCTGGGCCGGGTTCAGGGATGGGTTTTGCCACTGGGGCCAACCCCCAGGAGGTGCTGGGGCCGGGAGACCGCTGGCCCCCTTCTGAGCAGGGGGGGCCGCGGGTGGTACACTCGGGCCGGTGGAGGTCTTTCTCGACTGGCTCTTCGTGGTGGTCTGGGTAGCCGCGCTGCTGGCGACCTTCATCCCCATAGTTCCCGCTGGGTTCATCATCCTAGGGGCGGCCTTCCTGCACGAGCTCTTCACCAGCTTCTCCGAGATTTCCCTGCCCACCTGGGTGGCCCTGGGGGTCCTCACCCTGCTCTCCTCCCTGGTGGACAACATCGCTGCGGCAATTGGGGCCAGGCGCTACGGCGGAAGCCGCTACGGGGTGTGGGGGGCCTTCATTGGCGGCATCGCCGGGGTGTTCGTGCTGCCGCCCTGGGGGCTTTTGCTGCTGCCTTTGGTGGGGGCTTTTCTGGGCGAGAGGCTGGCTGGACGGAACCTGGACGAGGCCCTAAAGGGCACCAAAGGGGCCGTTCTGGGGCTTTTGGGGGGAATCCTGGGTAAGTTTCTGATCCACCTCCTGATGGGCCTTCTGGTCATCCGGGCGATCTTCTAAAAACCGAGCCAGCATTCCCCGAACGGACGGCAAGGTATACTCGTCCCGATGGAGCTGGTGCTCATCAGCCGCAAAGGCTGCCACCTCTGCGAGGAGGCTGAAGCCCTCTTGAAAGCCCGAGGGCTGGCCTACCGGTGGGTGGACGTGGACGCCGACGCGGAGCTGAGGAAGCTCTACACCTTCCGGGTACCGGTGCTCCTGCTGGGGAGAGCGGTGCTGCTCGAGGGCAAGTTCACCCCGGAGCGCCTGGAGAAAAAACTGGAGGCCTTACGTGGACCCCATCCTGGTTGAGATCGGATCGTTGCAAGTCCGCTGGTACGGCGTTTTTCTGGTGCTGGCCATCTTCGCCGCCTTTGAGGTTGCCAAACGGCTCCTCAGGGGCTGGGGCTTTGACCCCGAACGGTTTGAGGGTATCGCCTTCTGGGCGGTTATCTGGGGGGTGGTGGGGGCCCGGGTGGGGTACGTGCTCACCAGCCCCTCCGAGTTCAGCGCCAACCCCATCGCGGCCCTCTACATCTGGCAAGGAGGGCTCTCCTTCCACGGGGCCATCCTTGGGGGGCTGGTGCCCTTCGTCTACCACTACTACCGCCACAGGATTCCCATATGGGCCTACCTGGACGCTGCCGTACCGGGCATCGCCATCGGGGTAGCGGCGGGGCGGCTTGGCAACATCATGAACGGCTCGGACACGGTTGGCAGACTCACCCAGTGGCCCATCGGGTTCACCTGGCCGGAGTGGGCCCGGGGGTTCCCCGGGGTCTGCCCCGGTATCCAAGACATCAGCGAGGTGGTGCGCTGCGCCCCTGAAGCCCTGGTGCGGGGCCCGGTGCACTTCACCCAGCTCTACGGGGTTCTCATCGGCCTTGCCCTGCTCCTGCTCTCCCTTCACTGGCTGCGCCAGAACCGGGCCTTCGGCTACGTGTTCTGGCAGTTCGTGCTCTGGTACAGCCTGCTGCGCTCGGTCTTTGAGGAAACCTTCCGCCTCAACCCCCTGTGGCTCAAGGTCTACCTGAACGAGCAGGCCGGGGTGGGCCTTTTCACGGCCACCCAGCTCGTCTCCATCCCCCTCATCCTCCTAGCCCTCTTCTTCCTCCCCCGCTTCAACAAGCCCCGCTCAGCCCTGGCTGCAAAGCCGAGCGCTACATCCTGACCGCCTGAGGGTACCAGGCTAGCCGTTCTTGGGAAGGCACGAAGGCACCCAGGAACTCGGCTTCGCCCACCAGCTCGAGGCCCCTTCGGGCCCCCAGGACCAGGGTGTCGCCCCAACCCAGCGGCCCCCCCGGCCACTCGGCCCTTCCCCTGGTAAGGGTCAGGAGGAGAAAACTCTCCTCAGGGGCCAGGAGGACTCGGCGCCCTCGCAAAAAGTGGCGTTCGAGCACAAAGGCCTCACAGGCCAGCAGCACCTCCTTTTGGTGGGCGGGGAGGGGCTTTCGCTGGGGGCAGGAGGCGGGCTCCAGACGGGCCACGTCCAGGGCCTTCTCCAGGTGCAGCTCGCGGGGCCGCCCATGGTCGTAGAGGCGGTAGGTCAGGTCCGAGCGCTGCTGAACCTCGTAGAGCAGCAGCCCAGGACCCAGGGCGTGTATGGTCCCAGCGGGCACTCCAATCGTCTGCCCAGGGCCTACCCGCTCCCGGTTCAGCAGGCCCCAAAGGCTTCCGTCCATCGCCGCCCGGCGCAGGTCCTCCCGGTCCAAAGGTGTCCGCAGCCCATAGACCACCTCTCCCTCTCCCTCCAGGACATACCAGGCCTCGGTCTTGCCGTGGAAGCCGCTCCCGGCCTCCACCGTGTGGGCGTAGGCATCGTCGGGATGCACCTGCACCGAAAGCCACTCGGCGGTGTTGAGGAACTTCACCAAAAGGGGCAGCTCGAGGCCGTACCGCCCATAGGGCACCTCCCCCAAAAAACCAGGCCCCAGCTCCCGCAAAACCTCGCTCAGGCTCCGGCCCGCTGCTGGCCCCGAGCGGATGGGATTCTTATCGTAGGCCAGCCACAGCTCACCCACGGGCTCTGGGGAGGCCAGGCCAAGCCTTTGGGCAAGAAGCCTCCCCCCCCAGACCCGGGGCACCGGCCGGGCCTCCAAGCACAGCGCAGACACCTGGTCGCTCACACCCCGATGCTAAGGGGAGCCCCTTGGTCCTGCCAACCGGAACGGCAAAGTCCGGGAAGCCAAAGGGGCGCAGGAGGCCCCAACAACACCCCACAGCTTTTGAAGGCTAGAATTCCGGTGTGCGCTGGTTGGCTCCCCTAATCTGCGCCCTTTGGGGCCTGGGATGGGCCCACCCGGTCTGGGTGTTCACCCCCCAGGGCCGCATCCAAGGAGGTGTCAACGAGAAGGAGCAAGTGGCCTACTTTCTGGGCCTCCCCTACGCGCGGGCAGAGCGCTGGAAGGCTCCGGAGCCCGTGCTGGGGCTCGAGGGAATCTTTCGGGCCACCGCACCGGGCCCGGCCTGCCCCCAGCGGGGCGTCTTCACCACCCGACTGGGGGGGTATCTCCCCCCTCAGGGCGAGGACTGCCTGAACCTGGCGGTCTGGGCGCCCCTGCGGCCGCCGCCCCCCGAGGGCCATCCGGTCATGGTCTTCATCCACGGGGGGAGCTACACCGGAGGGGGCTGGGCAGAGCCTCTCTACGACGGAACCGCCCTGGCAGCCCAGGGGGTGGTGCTGGTGAGCTTCAACTACCGGCTGGGGCCCCTGGGCTGGCTGGCCCTGCCCGCCCTCCAGCGGGAGTCCCCCCAGGGCACCACCGGCAACTACGGGTTGCTGGACATGATCCTGGCCCTACGCTGGGTGCAGCGCAACATACGGGCCTTTGGCGGCAACCCCGAGAACGTGACCCTCTTCGGGCACTCCGCTGGAGGGATGGCGGTTTGCACCCTGATGGCCGTTCCCGCAGCCCGGGGCCTTTTCCACAAGGCCATCGTCCAATCGGGAGGCTGCGGCTATGTGCGCACGCTGGAGGAGGGCTTTGAGGCGGGGCGGCGCTGGGCAGCCCAGATGGGCTGCAGCCCCGACGACCTGGCCTGCCTGCGCAACCTACCCCTGGAGCGCATCTTTCCTCCCGAGGACCGGAGTATCGGGGCGCTGTTGCAGCGGGTGGAGGCGGGAGAGTTTGCTCAGGTGCCCTGGAAACCCCACCTGGACGGAGTAGTCCTGGCTAAGCCCCCCCTCCAGGCCCTCCGGGAGGGCACAGCCTCGGAGATTCCCCTAATCGCCGGGGCCACCGACCAGGAGGCCTGGGGCGAACGCTTTGTGGGACCCTCGAGCTGGGAGGGGTTCGCCCAGCGGGTGGAGGAAAAGCTCCCCGGCCAAGGCCGCCGGGCGGTGGAGCTCTACCGCGCCCGCTCGGCAAGCCCCGCCGAGGCCTGGGCCTACTTCCAAACCGACCGCATCCTGCTCTGCCCCAGCCTGGAAGCCGCGGAGGTCCAGGCCCCCCATGCCCCTGCCTACGCCTACCTGGTGCGCTGGGCCTCGCCGGTGCTGGGGGTTCTGGGGAGCTTCCACGGCATCGAGCTACCCCTGCTCTTCGGCACCGAGAACACCTGGCCGGCCCAGGCCCTCTTCCTGACCCAAGGAGCCTTGGAGGGCTCGAGGCAGCTGGCCCAGACCCTCCGGTCGCAGTGGGTCAACTTTGCGGCCACCGGCGCCCCTTACCTAAAGGGCTGGCCCGAGGTGAAAAGCGGCTACGCCATGGCCTTTGATGAACGCTCCGGGCTCATACCTAGCCCCTACGCCGAGCGTTGCGAATTGTTCCGCTAGACCCGATAGCATAGAGGGGTGCCGGTGCTCGAGGTTTCCGTCGCCGACCAGTACCTGGTAGCCACGGGCGACACCCCCCTGATGGAGGTCTGGGCCGCGTTGCCGCAAGGCCTCTTCCCTCCCTTTCCCCCCGTGGAGCTGCCAGGCGGGCTGGGTGGGCTTCTGCAACGGGGCGGCTTTGGTCAGACCTTTTTCTTCGGGGCCGAGGTGCTGGGCCTGCGCTTCCGCACCCCCAAGGGGCGGGTGGTGCGGGCCGGTGGGCTTACGGTCAAGAACGTCCAGGGCTACGACCTGGTGCGGCCCTTCGTGGGGAGTTTTGGGTCCCTGGGAGAGGTGCTGGAGGCCACCCTGCGCCTGCGGCCGGGCCGGGCCAGGGTTTTCCTACGCCGCTTTGGAGAGCTGCACGACCTCCCTCACCGACCCCGCTTCCTTTGGCAGGAAAAGGCCCACATCTACGCCTTTCACTTCGGCCACCCGCTGGAGGTGCGCCGCTTCCGGGAGGCCTTCGGGGGACAGGAGGTGGCCGGGAGCCTGGACTACAGGGGGTGGTTCCCCCGGGGTATGGGGATAGGGCCAGGCCCCCTGGCAGACCTGCGGTTCGGCTGGGCCGACGGGGGAAGGCTCCCCGAGGTGCCGGAAGTCTTCAAGCGCCTTGTGGAGGCCCTATGAAACCTAGGTTTGCCGTTCCTGAGGCTCTGAAACCCTATCTGCGCAGGGTGCAGGCCAACAGCGTGGGCCTTTTTTTGCATGACTCCGGCCCCACCCCAACCAAAGAACCCCCCTTTTTGCTCATCCACGGGCTGGGCGATGATGCGGATAGCTGGCGGAGGGTCTTTCCCTTGCTCGTGCAGCGAAGCCGGGTCATCGCCCCAGACCTGCCCGGTTTTGGCCGCTCGGATCACCCCCGGCGGGCCTACACCCTGGGCTTCTTTGCCGAAACCCTCACCGCGTTGCTGGAACGGCTCGAGGTGCCCCAAGCAGTGCTGGTGGGCAGCTCCATGGGGGCGGCGGTGGCCTTACGGATGGCCCTACGCTGGCCCGAGCGGGTGGCTCGGCTGGCCCTGGTAGGGGGGCCCCCGACGGGCAGTAGGCCCAGCAAGCTGCAGCTTCTGTTCCTGATTCCGGGTCAGGGGGAACAGCTTTACAACCGGCTTCGCCTCTCCCAGGAGGCCGCCTACGCAAGCCTACGGCCCTACTACGCCGACCTAGAGGCTCTACCCGCCGAGGAACAGGCCTTTCTGCGGGAGCGGGTCTGGGACCGGGTCTGGAGCGATGAGCAGCGCCGGGCCTTCTTCTCTGCCCTCCGCTGGATGGCCCTGGAGGGGCTCTGGAAGCCTCTAGGCCAGCTGGCCTCCCTCAGGCAGCCTACCCAGGTGGTGTGGGGAGAGCAGGACAGGATAATCCCTCCAGAAGCAGGACGCAGGCTGGCCCGGTCCATCCCCGGCGCCCGTTTTCAGACCATCCCAGGGTCGGGCCATCTGCCCCATCAAGAGCAGCCCGAGGAGCTGGTCCGGCTGATCTCGCAAGGCTAGGCGGGATTTTCGCGGCAGGTTGGGCAGAGCCCCTCGTACTCCACCTGCACGTGGTCTATCTCGAAGCCAGGGTACTTGGCCCGCACCTCGCTCAACAGGTCGGGTAGGGGGTGCACGATGTCAAAAAAGCGGTTGCACTTCCGACAAACCAGGTGCAGGTGCCCATCTGGATTGGCCTCGTAACGCACCGCCTCCCCAGGACGGGAAAGGGGCACCAGGTAGCCCTCCTTGGTGAGGGCCTCGAGGGTCCGGTAGACCGTGCCCAGGCTGATGCTGGGTACCTTTTTGCGAACCTCTGCGTAGACCCAGGCTGCATCAGGGTGGTGGCCCCTAGCGCTTTGCACCACCTCGAGCACCGCCTTGCGCTGCTTGGTCAAGCGTTTCATCCCCATCTTGCAACTCCGGCATCAGGCCATAATCCCAACTAAGTATATCAGGATTTGGGTCTAAGCGCCAGCCGAACCCTAGGCGGAACCACCCCCAGGCCATCTCCGGGAGAGAACCGCCAGGGCCAGCCCACGCCAGGCCAGGAGCAACACCAGGGTAGCCCCCAGACTCACCGCCCAGAAAACCAGGTAGCCCAGGTCAAAGGGTCTTTGCAGCACCATGGCACGCAACCAGACCCCTGCGCTCACCGCAAGGGCCCACGTGTAGAGCAGGTTGCGCCAGGTGGGGCGGGTGTAGGTGCGCAGGAAGGGCGCCAGGAGGAACCAGACCAGCAGGATGGGCAGGGCGTTGCGCAGGAGACCCGCAAGGGTTATCGGCTCCCCGTGGCTTTTTAGCCCCAAAAGGGCGAACAGGACGATGCACAGAGCATCGCCCCAGGCCAACAGCCGACTCGAGGGGTGGGTTTTGAGGCGAGCGGTGCTCATACAGCGTCGGTAGCCTCGAAGAAAACCCTTTCTGCGCGGTAGGAACTGCGCACCAGGGGACCGCTGAAAACCTCCAGAAAGCCCTCCTCATAACCCCAGTCGCGGTACCGGGTGAACTCCTCGGGGGTTACGTAGCGGGCCACGGGGAGGTGGTGCTGGGTAGGGCGCAGGTACTGGCCCAGGGTGAGGATGTCTACCCCCACAGACCGCAGGTCGCGCATAGCCTGCCGGATTTCCTCCTCGCTCTCCCCCAGGCCCAGCATCAGGCTGGACTTGGTCAGCACCTCCGGTCGAACCCTCTTGGCATGGGCCAGGACGCTTAGGCTCTGGTCGTAGCCAGCCCTGGGGTCACGCACCTTGGGGGTGAGGCGCCGGACGGTCTCGAGGTTGTGGGCAAAGACCTCCTGGCCTCCCTGCAGCACCGCTTCCACGCAGGCCAGGTCACCCTGAAAGTCGGGGGTCAGGGTCTCCACCTTGACGCTAGGGTCCAGCCGCTTAATCTGGCGCACGCACTCCGCGAAGTGGGCAGCCCCACCATCGGGTAGGTCATCGCGGTCCACCGAGGTCAGCACCACGTACCTGAGGCCCAGCTCGGCCACCGCCTGGGCCACGTGGAGGGGTTCAAACGGGTCGATCCAGCCGCGGGGGTTCCCAGTGTCCACTGCGCAGAACTTGCAGGCCCGGGTGCAAACGCTGCCCAACACCATGATGGTCATGGTGCCGTGGCCCCAGCACTCGCCGATGTTGGGGCACCTGGCCTCCTGGCAGACCGTGGAAAGGCGCAGCCGCTGGGTCAGCTCCTTCAGGCGATGGTAGTTGGGCCCGGTGGGGGCGGTGGCCCGCAACCAGGCCGGCTTGTTCCGGTCCACCGGCTCCGGACGGGACTGCATGAGGCCACCCGGGACGACCCTAAGCTCAATGAGACCCCCGTGCTCAAAGTCGGGGAGTTCGATGGTCTTGAGGTTGCTCATACCAGCTCCTTGGCGAAGGTGGGAAAAACCTGGGCGAAGGCCACCACCACCCGCTCCATGACCTCCTCCATGCTAAGCGGGTGGCCCAGAATCCTCTGAAGGGAGGTCACGCCCTTGTCCTTTATGCCGCAGGGGACGATCAGGTTGAAGTCGTCCAGGTGAGTGTTCACGTTCAGGGCGAAGCCGTGCAGGGCCACGTCCTGCCGTACGGCCACCCCAAAGGCGCAGAGCTTTTCCTCCAGGTCAGGCCAGCCCTCCACGGGGGCCTTTCGCCGCACCCACACCCCAGCGTAGCCCGGGCTGGGGTAGGCCGGGATACCGTAGCTGGCCGCCACCAGCAGGATGGCCTGCTCGAGCCGCCGCAAAAACCCCCGCACCTGCCTCCCTACCGGAAAGATGGGGTAGCCCACCAGCTGCCCTGGGCCATGGTAAGTAACATCCCCACCCCGCTCAACCTGAAACAGCTCAATGCCCATGGCCCGGTACTGGGCTTCGGACAGCAGGAGGTGCTCAGGCTTGGCAGCCCGCCCCAGGGTGATGGTCCGGGGATGCTCCAGCAGCAACAGGGTGGGCGGTCGAGAGCCTGCCACCACCTCGGCGTGCACCTGCTTCTGGTAGTCCCAGGCCTGTTGGTAGGGAACCCGCCCCAGTTTCTCCACCGCAAAAGCGGTCATGCCTAAAGCATACGCCGGTTCAGAGACCCGACAACCGCACGGGCTCACACTGGGCGCCCAGAAAGGGGCTCTGGGCGGAAACCGCAAAGCCAAGAACCCCGCGCAGCTGACCCTGCCCCGTAGATGGGCGGCCCCAGAGGGCGATGTATGCTGGAGCCGATGAACACGCCCGTCTGGGAGGACGGAGGGTGGAGGGGCCTTCCGAGGCTCGAGGGCACCCTGAAGGCTGATTTCTGCGTGGTGGGCCTAGGGGGCTCGGGCCTTGCTGCGGTGCACGAGCTACTGCGGCTGGGACGGCGTGTCGTGGGGATTGACGCGGGAGGGGTAGCGGGTGGGGCAGCGGGTCGCAATGGGGGGTTTTTGCTGGCTGGTCTGGCCAAGTTCTACCACCAGACCGTGCGGGCGCATGGCCGCGACTTCGCCCAGCGGGTCTACAGAGCCACCCTGGACCAAATAGACCAGATGGCCCGCGAGACCCCGGGGGCCATTCGCAGGGTGGGATCGCTCCGGATTGCCGCTTCAGAAGAGGAGCTCCAGGACTGCTGGGCCCACCTGGAGGCGCTGCGGACCGACGGCTTCCAGGCCCTGCCCTATGAGGGACCGGAAGGCCAGGGCATCCTCTTGCCGGACGACGCGGTCATGAACCCCCTGCTGCGCTGTCGCACCCTGGCACGGCAAGCCCAGGAGGCTGGGGCGCTACTGTTTGAGCACAGCCCAGCGCTGGAAATAGGCGGGAGGGAGGTGCGGACCCCAGAGGGGCGGGTGCGCTGCTCAGGGGTGCTGGTAGCGGTAGACGGGGGGCTCGAGCGGGTTTTTCCGGAGCTTCTGGGAAGGGTACGCACCGCTCGGCTGCAGATGCTGGCCACCGCACCCATACCCCCCCGCTTTCCCCGGCCGGTCTACCGGCGCTGGGGTTACGACTACTGGCAACAGCTTCCCGATGGGCGGCTGGCCCTGGGGGGGCTGCGCGACCTGGGGGGCGAGGCCGAGTGGACCCTCTCGAGCGAGCCCACCCTCCAGATCCAGCAGGGCCTGGAAGGGCTGCTGGCAGAGCTGGGCGTGCGGGCTCCCATCACCCATCGCTGGGCAGCCTCGGTGGGCTACACCCCCACAGGGCTGCCCATTGCCGAGGAGGTACGGCCTGGGGTCTGGGCTATCGGGGGTTACTGCGGCACTGGAAACGTGCTGGGAACACTTTTGGGCCGGGAGGCGGCCTGGGCTTTGTGCGGCGAGCGCAGACCAGGAGCGGTCTTCTTTGCCTAGTCGAGCGGCAGCTCCTCGGCCTCAAAGGTCTTGGCCCTGAGCTCCTCCCAGGGCAGCCCATCCAAGGGGTAGTACCGGTCAGCCTGCTGGGCCAGGCGGTGGGAGGACAGGGTCTGGAAGGTGGTGTTCTCCACCTGCTTGCCCATGTCCTGAAGAACCTTGAAGACCTCCGCGAAATCGCTGTCCCCTGAGACTAAAACGGCCACGTCGTAGGCGCCAGCATAGGCCAGCTTCAACATGTCCACGGCAATCTGGATGTCCACCCCTTTTTCCACAAAGGCCTCGCCCCGCCGCTCCAACCGCCCCAGGCGCACCGTCACGTAGGGCACCCGCCGCAGGTAGTTGAGAAACCCCTGATGGGCCTTGGCCGCAGGGTCGTCGCTGGGCAGAGGAGCGTTGTAGTAGTAGGCCCTGAGGAGGGGTCTTCCAGCAGCCAAGGCCGAGACGAAGGCCACGAAGTCCAGCCGGTAGTCGGGGCCCAGGGTGGTGACCAGGCCTTTATACAGGTTGCTCCCGTCTATGAATACCGCCACCCGGTTCATACCTTGGGTTCCATGATAGGCGGGGGTGCCGGCTCATAAAGTGGGGTCCGCCCATCTTTATAGGCCGAGACCAGGGGGTGGGGGCCCCAGGGTGCTTCAGCCACTCTCCCACACCGCAAGCACGCTGGGGTCTACAGGAATGAGGCGGTGGGGCTCCGTCAGGTAGGCGGCTTCTCCCCTGCGCAGGTGCAGGTAGCTGCCATCGGGCAGGTCTATCACCAACTCGCCTTCCAAAAGGACGTACAGCCGCCCCCGCTCAACCTCCTCCGCCACCCTCAGAAGGTAGGCCCGGAAGGGCTTCAAACCGGGGAACCGGGCCTCACCTTGGGCCCGGGCAAGGCGGATCAGATGGAGCTTCATTCAGGTGCCCACCGGCTCCTTGGCCTTCCGCGCCTTGCCGTACTCCATGCGCAACCTAAACATGGCCTGCCGGAAGAGCCTCAGGGTTTCCGCCTCGGACCTCCCTAGGGCAGAGGCGGCCTGGGGAACGGCCTTCTGCTGCCCTTTGGTGAGGCGGGCAACCTCCGCCTGCTCCGGGGTTAGACCGGATAGGGGAAGAAAGGCCTCCAGCTCGGCCCAGGAGGCCTTGAGGGGGGCCTCCTTTTTAGAGGTCTTCTTCTCAGCCCGAGGCCTGCCCTTGGCCTGCGTTCGCGGACCCCCGTAGCGCTCGCAAGCGGGGTTGGAACAGGCCCGGCTCTTACCCTTATCCAGCTCGTTCCACCCGCACAAGGGGCACTTCTCAGCCTGGGGGGGGTCGAAGACCAGGAAGTCGCAGGCTGGGTTGTTGCAACGGTAGTAGGGCCTGCCCCGCTTGCTGGTCTTCCGGACCACCTCCCCTGCCCGGCACTTGGGGCACTCCAGACCCGTGGAGGGGGCTTCGTCCCGGGTGTAGGTGCAAGCCGGGTAGCGGTCGCAGCTAATGAAGCTGCCGTAGCGACCAAAGCGCCGAACGAGCTGGCCTTGGCCGCACTGGGGACAGGCCTCCCCCAGAGGCTCAGGCGGTTTTCTAGGCTCGAGCCGCTCGGTATAGCGGCACTCCGGATAGCCGGTGCAACCCAGGAACTGCCCAAAGCGCGAAACCTTGAGCTCCAGGGGCCGCCCACACTCCGGACAAAGCTTCTTGGGAACCTTCTGGAAGTCCTCCAAGAAGGGTTCATAGAACTCCCGCACCACCTTGGGCCAGTGGGCCTTGCCCTCCTCAATCTCGTCCAGCCGGGCCTCGAGCTGGGCCGTGAAGTCGTAGGCCACCACATCGGGGAACATCCGAATCAGGTAGTGCGTCACCTCCCGGCCAAGGGGGGTGGGCTTGAGGGCCTTGCCCTGCCGCTCAATGTAGCTACGCCGCTCGAGGGTCTCGATGGTGGGGGCGTACGTGGAAGGGCGGCCAATGCCCATCTCCTCTAGGGTCTTGACCAGGCTGGCATCGGTGTAACGGGGGGGCGGCTCGGTAAAGTGCTGCTCTGGGACGAGTTCCTCCAGGGTGGCCGGGGCCTTCTCGCGCAGGGGAGGGAGCCGCCTTTCCTCTAAGGGACGGCCGGCGGCCTCCTCTGCCTCCTCTCGGCCATACACCCTGAGGAACCCGTCAAACTTGAGCACCGAGCCCACCGCGCGGAACACGAACTCCCCTCCCACCACGCTCGCGGTGGTCTGGTCGTAGACCGCGGGGGTCATCTGGGAGGCCACAAAACGCTGCCATATGAGCTGATAGAGCCGGAACTCCTCCTCTGTGAGGTACCTGCGCACCGCCTCCGGGGTGCGCTCAACAGCGGTGGGGCGGATGGCTTCGTGGGCATCCTGGGCGCTCGCCGCCTTCTTCCCGGCGAATTGGTTGGGTTTTTCCGGCAAGTAGCCGGGGCCAAACCGCTCCGGGATGAACCGCCGCACCTCCGCCAGGGCCTCCTGGGACACCCGGGTGGAGTCGGTGCGCATGTAGGTGATGAGCCCCACCGGCCCTTCAGGGAGCTCCACCCCCTCGTAAAGCCTTTGGGCCACCCGCATGGTGCGGCCGGCGGTCCAACCGAGCCGGGTGCTGGCGGCCTGCTGCAGGGTGGAGGTGGTGAAGGGAGGTGGGGGGTTGCGGCGCCGCTCCCGGCGCTCAACCTCCCCAATCTGGTAGACCGCCACCGCCCGGGCCTGCTCTGCGATGGCCTGGGCCTGAGCCTGGCTGGTGATGAGGAAACTGCCCCCTCCCTGCACCCGCTCCCCCCGCACGCTGTGAAGCTCGGCCGCAAAGCGCTGGCCCTCCGACTCAAACCACCCCTCCAGCGTCCAGTACTCCTGGGGCTGGAAGCGCTCAATCTCCTCCTCCCGCTCCACCAGAAGCCGCAGCGCCACCGACTGAACCCGGCCCGCCGAGAGGGCCCGCCGCCGGAATTCCATGCTCAAAACCGGTGAAAGCTGGTAGCCCACCAGCCGGTCCAGTACCCGCCGGGCCTGCTGGGCGTTGACCAGGTTCTGATCAATCGGCCGGGGCCTCTGCACGGCGGCCTGAACCACTCTGGGGGTGATCTCGTGGAACTCCACCCGCATGGGGTCCCGAGGGTCAAGGTTGAGCAACCGGGCCACATGCCAGCCGATGGCCTCGCCCTCGCGGTCGGGGTCCGTGGCGATCAGCACCCGCCGGCCCTGGGCGGCCCGCTTGAGCTCCTGCACCACCGGCTGCTTGTCCTTCTTGACCTCGTAGTGCGGGGTGAAATCGGCCTCTACATCCACCCCCAGCTCGTGCTCGGGAAGGTCGGCCACGTGGCCTTTGCTGGCCCGCACCTCATAGCCGGGCCCCAGCATCTTCTGGATGCTTTTGGCCTTGGCCGGGGATTCCACCACAACGAGCGTCGGGTCCGGCATAGGGCTCAGTATAAAGAAGGGCACCCGGTGGTTTGTCAAGGCAAAAGGTCTCTGGCCTAGCTTCAAAGTCGGGGGCCCCACAGGGCCTTTGGCGCTCCCCAGGTTGCCGGCGACCATGATGGCAGGAGAGGCGCAGGGGGTAAACTAGCCCCATGCTAAAGCTTGATCCAAGCAACATCTCCGTAGAACGGGTGGGTCCAAACGGGGTGGAGTGGGGCTCCAGCCTCACCTCATACGCCCAGCGCCTGGAGGCTGCCCTAGAGGCAATTCTGAGCCGCAAATCCGACCCCGGGGCTTTTCTGGGCTGGATTGACCTCCCCGAGGACACTGAAACCCTGCGCCAGGTGCGGCGCTACCGGGAAGCCCACCCTTGGGTGGAAGACCTGGTGGTGCTGGGGATTGGCGGTTCGGCTCTGGGGGCCCAGGCGGTGGGCGCGGCCTTGGGCAAGGGACCGGTACGACTCCACTTCGTGGATAACGTGGAGCCCGAACCGGTCCTCGAGCTTCTGCGCACCCTGAACCCGGAAAAAACCCTGGTCAACGTCATCTCCAAATCGGGCACCACCGCAGAAACGATGGCTGCCTTCCTGGTGTTCCGTCGCTGGCTGGAGCGAACAGAGAACTGGCGGCAGCATGTGGTGGTCACCACCGACCCTACCCGGGGCATCCTGCGGCCCTACGCTGCGGCAGAAGGTCTTGCAGCCTTTGACATCCCCCCTTCCGTAGGGGGCCGCTTCAGCGTGCTCAGCCCGGTGGGTACCCTTCCGCTGGCCTTTGCAGGCGTTGAGCTAGAGAACCTGCTGGCTGGGGCTAGAAAGGCCAACGAGCAAGCCCGGCTCGAGGTAGCCCGCAACCTTCCAGCACAGACTGCCCTGATTCACCACCTCTTTGCCCAAAAGGGGCTGAACATCGTGGTGCTCATGCCCTACTCCACCCGGCTGCGCTACCTGCCGGACTGGTTCGTGCAGCTCCACGACGAGTCGCTGGGCAAGCTGCACGACCGCGAAGGGAAGGAGGTTCGGAGCGGAACCACAGCGGTACGGGCCATCGGCACCACCGACCAACACGCCCAGGTGCAGCTTTTCCGCGAAGGGCCCCATGACAAGCTGGTGGTTTTCGTGCGCCTGGAAAACCCTAGCGAAGACCTGCCGATCCCCGCCGTGGAGGGTTTGGAGGGGCTAGACTATCTGTTTGGCCGAACCTTCTTCGAGCTGCTCAGCGCTGAGGCCAAGGCCACCGCCCACGCCCTAGCCAAGGCTCATCAGCCCAACTACACCCTCCTCCTGGAGCGGCTGGACGCCTACCACCTGGGATGGCTGCTGCAACACCTGATGTGGCAGACCGCATACTTGGGCGAGCTTTGGGGCATCAACGCTTTTGATCAGCCAGGGGTTGAACTCGGAAAGGAGTACACCTACGCCCTGATGGGACGCAAGGGGTATGAAAAGCTGGCCGAGGAGCTCCGAGCCGAAGGGGTAGGCTGAGGGACCGGGATGGCAGGCCGTCGCTACCTGATCTGCGCCTCCGCCCTCATATGGCTTCCCCTGGTGATGAGCGGGGGCTCCTGGCTCCTGGTCCGCACCGTGGCAGCCCCCCTGTTCATGGCCTACTTTAGCCTCCTCTGCCTTGTGGTTTCGCTGGCGGTCTTCTGGCTGGGGGTGATCCAGGTGTCCAAAAGGCGGCTGCGGGTGGGGGACCTGTTCTGGATGGGGCTCTACGGGCTTGGGGCCCTGCTATACCCCCGCCTCGCCGGGGCTTTGGGCCCCTAATTTCGGTGCAGCGCCCGCGGCGCCAGCAGCACCGCTAGGAGGGCCATCAGAAGGGCCAGCTCGAGGCCCCACAGGGGGCTTCTACCGATAAAGGGAGGGTAAACCATCCCGGCTACCGTGCCCCCCAGGTAGAAAGCCGCGATGTAGGTACCGCTCACCCCGCTTCCTCCCCGACCCGAGGCTCCGCCCGTTACCGCCTGGGCGGTGAATATTCCAGCCATCATTAGGGTAAACCCCAGAATTAGCGAGGGTTGGCCAGGTATCTGCACCAGCAAGCCCAGGATCACCCCTCCAAAGGCCAGCCGAAAGGCCCGCACCTCACCCAGCCGGCGCACCAGCCACCCAGCCAAGGCGCTCCCCGGGATACCTGCCAGGTAGGCAAAAAAGACCCCACCTATCTGGGCCTGAGAGAAGCCCAAGGCCTCCAGGCGGTAGGGCAACAGGTTGGCCACAAAAAAGTTGAGGAAGAGCAACACGAAGCCCAGCACATACAGCGGCCAGGCCGAAAGGGTGTAACGGGGGGGTGGAAGGGTAAGCCGCTCGCGGCCCCGCAGGGCGAAAAAAGCTACCAGCAGGACGGGCAGAGAAAGCGCCACTAGAGCCATCCGCTCCCCCAGCACCTCCGCCAGCACCCCCCCCCGCCCCCGCCCAAGACCGCCCCCCAAAACATTCCCAGCCACCCAAAGCCCGGCCATCTGGGTGTGGCGGGTAGGGAACAACCGCGGTAGCAAGGCCAAAGAGAGCCCCGGAATCAAGGCCGCAAAGATCCCTTGGAGAGCCCGGAAAAGCGTCCATAGGGCCAGATTGGGGGACAGCCCTGCCAAAATCCCGGTGAGCCCTACCCCCATAAGCCCCAGACCTATGGTGGTGCCCACCGGTAGGGGAATGCGGGGCACCAAGGGAGAGAGGAGGACCAAGAAGAGGAAGGGGAGTCCAATGCCCAGATGGGCGCTGCCCGCAGGGCTCCCAAAGAGGCGCTCAAGCCCGGGCAGCATCGGCACCACCGCATACAGGGCCACATAGGTAAGCGCACCCGCAGGGATAAGGGCCCAGGCCACCCCCCCAGCATACCCGCAAAAGGAGAGCCCCACGGGAAGCCTGGGCCCCCCGCAGGGACAATGGGTAGTGGTGTTAGAAGTTAAGCTTCAGGCCAGCACGGGCCCCCAGACCGAAATTGAGGCCAGGTTCGAAGCGGGGGTTGGCCTCCAGGAACAGGCCCACCGGACCTTGGGGGTTGACGTCCAGCCCCACCGCTGCCGAGCCGTAGATGGGATTGGACAAGGCCGGTAGGTAACGGGCGCCCACCCCGAGGTAGAGGCCCAGGGGCCCGCTGCTAAAGTGGCGGGTCAGATAGGCCTCTGCTCCCAGGGCCTGGGTACCCAGGTTGTACTCCAGACCGGCGCGCAGGCCAAAGCCCAAAAAGGCCTCCCGCACCCCCACCACGCCGCCCACGGCGATGTTGCTGCTGTCGAAAACGCCTCCCGAAGGCTGGGGAACCAGGCCCAGCGAAGCGGACGCCCCCAGGTAGAAGTTGCGGTTTTGCACGGCAGGGGTCTGCACCGGCGGAACTGGGCGCACCTCGGGCTGGGGTGAAGGGGTAGGGGCTGGCGGCTGGGTCTGTTGGCGCAGCTCACCCACTTGGTTTTGCAGAGCGCCGACCTGGTTCTGGAGGGTGCTAACCTGGCCCTGCAGGGTGCGTACCTGCTCCTCCAGCGCGGCCACCCGTGCGGCGTCCGGGCGGGCGCGGAGCTGTTCCTCCAGCTCAGCAACCCGGCGCTCTAGGGCGGCGACTTCCTGGGGTGCAGTGGGGGCTTGGGGGGCCTGGGCCAGCCGCTGGACTTGCTGCTCTAGGGCCTCAATGCGAGCCTGCAGGTCAGCTGGGACTGCTGGGGCAGGCTGGGCCTGCGGTGCAGGGGCCTGGGCCAGCCGCTGGACCTGCTGCTCCAAAGCCGACAGGCGCTCCTGCAGGGCCTGGGCCTGCTGGCCCACCTCAATAGCCCGCTTCACCTCAGCCTCCAAGGCCGCCAGCCGGGCTGCCTGGTCCTGCTGGGTCCGCTCCAGCTCCTGGTAGCGCCGGCGGAGCTCCTCCATCTCCGGAGCCACCTCCTGGGCCCCCCGCTCTACCGCAAGGCGGCATTCAGGCTGGGCATCCTGCAGCCGGTTGGTCTGGTAAAGGCGGAAGAAGATGAGCGCGGCCTGGTAACGGGTCAGGTTCTGGTTGCCGCGGAATGTCCCGTCGGGAAAGCCCTCAATCAAACCGCAGCGTACCGCAAAGGCCACCGCTTCCTGGGCCCAGTGCCCGGCCGGCACATCGCGAAACTGGGTCTGGGCTTGGGCGAATAAGCCGAAAAAGGTAGCCATCGCAAAGGCAGTGAACCATCGGCCTCTCTGCATAGTTTCCTCCTCGTTTGGGGTTCCAACCCCGCATCCCTACGGTAGTTGGCTTGGGTGAGAGGTCAAACGAGCCTTTTCTAAAGGGGATTTAGAGCCCCATCACTCACTTCACATTCGCAACCACAGCCAAGTGAAGGTTGAATAAAGCCCTCTAAAGGCCCCTGCCCGTATACTGGGCAAAATGCCCTAAAGGCGGGAGGGCACCCAGCATGCGCAAAGCCACACTCGCTCCTTGGCTCTTGGGTTTGGCGCTGGCCCAAAGTGCCCAGACGTACACGGTTCAGCGGGGAGACACCCTCTACTCCATCGCGCGACGGCACGAGACCACGGTGGAAACCCTAATGCAGCTCAACCAGCTTCAGAGCTCTGCCCTGCGCGTGGGACAGGTGCTGGTGCTCCCCTCCAAGCCCGTGTTGCACACAGTCCAGCGGGGGGAGACCCTCTATTCCATCGCTCGCCGGTACGGCTCAAGCGTGGAGGCCATCCAGAGGGAAAACGATCTCAGCAGCACCACCATAGCCCCAGGCCAGGTGCTCCGAGTCCCCCAAGGGGCTTTGACGTCGGCCCCACCCCCAGGGGGCGCTTCGGCCATCCCGACCCACCCTGTCCCGCTGCCCTCGGAGCCTGTCCTCCCTAGCGACACCGACTACAATCCTCAGCATCCCCTGGTCTTGGTGGTGCTCAAGTACCTAGGGCTGCCCTATGTGTTCGGGGCCAGCTCTGACCGGGCGGTGGACTGTTCCGCCTTCGTGCAGCAGGTCTTCTCTGAAATCGGCATCCGGCTGCCCCGCACCAGCCAGGAGCAGTGGGCAGCCTTTCCCACTGTGCAGGGGGCTTTACGCCAAGGCGACCTGGTGTTCTTCAGCTTCGGAGGGAGGGTCGTTGACCACGTGGGCATCTATCTAGGCCGTGGGGTCTTTGCCCATGCCAACAGCTACGGCAGCCGAGTGGTTGTTGAGAGCCTGGACAGCCCTTTCTACAAGCGGGTCTACCGCGGAGCCAAGCGGGTGGAGGCCCTGCAGGGCGCAGGACCCTAACCCAAGCGCAGCTCAGTCCGTCCCCATCTGCGGCTGGCCCAAAACCAGCAGCAGAGCCTGGGCTTGCTCGAGCCTCTCCAGGAAGTAGCTCGAGCCGTTCTCGCTCAAGGCCTTGTACTCCCCTTTCTCCGGGTTTATCTGCACCGCCACCACCCGACGGGCCTCGACAAAGGCCTGGGCCCAGGGCAGGTAGTCCTCAATCCTGCGCATACCCCCCAAAATAGCCCCTCCTCCAGACGAAAAAGGGGGAATTTGGACAGGAAAACCCCGTCACGCGTTTCTAAGGGGGCAGGAAAGCACGCTGTGGTTGAGCCAGGGGGAATGCCTTTTCGCACACGGCAACCCCCAGCGTAAACTTCACGCTGTTGCCAATCCACCCAAGGCGCAGCCCCACGCCCAGCAGGTCGTCGGAGCGGGCGGGGCACCTAGCCCCCGGCCACCTCGCGGGCGGCCTGCTCGAGGGCGTTCCAGGCTAGGGTGGCGCACTTGACCCGGGCCGGGAGCTTATGCACGCCGGACAAAGCCGCCAGGTCGCCCAGCTCAGGGGCTGGCGGAGCCCCGTCCACCACCATAGCCTTGAATTTCCGCTCCAACGCCAGGGCTTCTTCCCAGGTCTTCCCCTTCACTAGCTCGGTCATCAGCGAAGCCGAGGCCTGGGAGATGGCGCAACCCTGACCCAGGAAGCGCAGGTCGGTAATGCGCTGGCCATCGGTTTCAATCTGCAGCTCCACCTGATCGCCGCAGGAGGGGTTCTCCCCTTTTACCCTGAGCCGGGCCCCGGGCAGCTCGCCGTGGTTCTGGGGGCTTTTGTAGTGGCGCAGGATAATCTCCCGATAGAGCTCCTCGAGCAGACCCATACCCCTATTATGCGCCCTCCAATGGAGCGGCCTCCTCGAGGCGAGCCCGGTCCTCCGCGTCCAGGCGGAAGCGCAGGGCCCCGGCGTTGGCCTCAGCCTGCAAAGCACTCTTGGCCCCGGGAATGGGCAGGGTTCCCTGCTCGATGCACCAGCGCAGGGCCACCTGGGCAGGGGTGGCGCCGTGCTTCTGGGCGATTGCGCGAAGGGTGTGGAGCAGGTGGGGAATGCGGGCCTTGTGACGAGCGTAGCGCTGGGCCCGGTAACGGCCGGGCGGGGGTTTTTCCAGGCTGTACTTACCGGTGAGCCAGCCCATGGCCAAGGGGCTGTAGGCCATGAGCACCACCCCCTCAGCGCGCATAGCCCCCAGGAGCCCGCTCCGCTCAGGCCCTCGCTCCAGGAGGTGGTACTCCACCTGGTTGGCCGCCAGGGGCACCCTATGGCGGGAGAGCACCCCGGCCACCCGCTCGAGCTGCCCCAGATTGCAGTTGGAAACCCCCACCGCTCGAGCCAACCCCTGCTCATATGCCTCCGCCAGCGACTCGGCCCACTGCTCCAGCGGCACCGGCTTCCAGGGCCAGTGCAGGAGGTAGAGGTCCAGGCGGGGTAGCCCCAGGCGGGCCAGACTCCCCCGCAGGGCCGACAGGAGGGCCCTGCGGGAAAAACGCCAGGGGTAGGGGAAAAATTTGCTCACCAGAAGGGGCTTGGGTTCGTAAGCGCGGTAGCACTCACCCAGGAGCCGCTCGGAAAGGCCAAACCCATAGACCTCGGCGCTGTCAAACAACCGCACCCCACCTTTCAGGGCCGCCCGGTAGGCCAGCCGGACATCCTCCTCGCGGTAGCCCCCGCCGTAGCCCCAGATGAGCCGGTCCCCCCACTGCCAGGTACCCAGGCCCAAGGGGGGGACCGGTGGTAGGCCTGGAATCTGGATCGCCTCCACGCGCAAAGCCTACCAGGCTGGGCGAGGTCCGGTCTGTGGCCCCTGCCCCTCCTGCTGGGTGGCATCGAAATAGGCCTCCTGTAGGCGGTCTACGATGACCTCAATCCCTTTATCAATAGCCCGGTCCAGGTTCTCCGCCGGAATGAGGGGTATCCCCGCCCCCCGGGCCAGCTCCACCAGGTGCTGCTGAATCAGGCGTATCTCGCTGAAGTGCTCGGTGTAGACGCTGCTCAAGCGCGACCCTCCGGTCTCCCGTTCCCGCAGTGCAAAGCGATCCCGGTGCAGGTTCTCATCCTCCAGCACCAGCATGATCGGAATCTGAATCACCTCGCTTTGGTACTGGTGGGTCATGTAGCCCGGCACCACGTGGACCCCCTCCACCACCAGCGACGTCCGCTCCCGAGCACTGCGCTCCTGGATAGCCCTGAGGCCCACCGCCACCCGCGAAACCTGGTCCCAAAAACCCTGCATCACCAAAGCGGCGCTGGGCTCGCTGTCGTAAGGGGTGGTCAGGGCGCGCCAAGAGTCAAAGCTACTGGTATGGAGGGTGGGCAGCAGGTCTTTGGGGATTGTGGCCCGCAAAATTTCCCGCACCGCGTCGGTGGAAATCAGGCGGGTAATGCCCAGGCGGTAGGCCAGGGCCGACGCCAGCACGCTCTTACCCACCCCCGCCACCCCGCCAATCAGGAGGTGCACCGGTTTTACCGCCCTACGAATGTTGCGCAGAAGGTGGTAGCGCCGGGCCACCTCCTCTCCCGCCACCTCCATCAGCTCCTCTGCCACCGTGCGGCGCAGGTAGTCCCGCTTGACCACGGTGGAGCCCGCCTCCCGCAGGCGCCGCTCCACGTCTCGAGCCAGCCGGTAGGCCGTGTCCGGCGACAGCCCAACCGCCATGACCGACTGGGCCAGCACCCCTTTGGAAAAGGGCACCCTGGGCTCACCCTCGGCTTCTTCCACAAAAATCTCCCCTGCCAACGCCTGCCGCCCAGCGTAACGGGCCTTTGCCGCCGGACCAAACAGCTCCTCTATCTCGGCCGCAATCCGCCTTTCCAGTTCGTCGGCATCAATTGAGCGGACACCGCTGCGGCGGAGGCGGGCCTCCACCGCTCGAGCCAGGGTGTGCGCCTCGCGCATGGAGAACCCCGCGTCCTCCAGGCTGCGGGCCAGCACTCCCTTGGAGAAGGGCCGCTTGCGGTACCCTTCCCGAACCACGATGTCCTCAAAGGCCTGGGTCTGTCTCCGCAAACGCTCGGCCAGGTCGGGGCCAAAGTTCCTCTCCACCTCCCGAACCAGCATTTTCTTTAGGGCTTGGGCAGTGATTTCAGGCCTCTTTCTGGACCTGAGCTGCTCCTCAATGGTGTGGGCCACCGAGAGGGCGGCCTCCATCCCAATCCCGGCCATCATCATGGACTCCACCAGAAGCCCCTTGGAAAAAGGCCAGCGGAATCCCCCCGGCGTCTTGATGAACACCTCGCGCACGACACAAGTTTGACACACCCTCGCGGCAGGTGCTAACCTAACTCTGCTGGCCGAGGCAGGGCCGTGGGTGGCGCTGTAGCCAAGTGGTAAGGCAGAGGTCTGCAAAACCTCCATTCACCGGTTCGAATCCGGTCAGCGCCTCCAGAAACGAGGGCGCGTAGCTCAGATGGCTAGAGCACTACCTTGACACGGTAGGGGTCGTTGGTTCAAGTCCAATCGCGCCCACCAGGTC
>NZ_JANXCG010000063.1 GCF_025060375.1 Meiothermus sp.
CGGCCTCGAGGTCCACGTTGTCCACCCCCACCCCACCCCGGCCGACCACCCTGAGGTTAACCCCAGCTTCCAGCAACTCTGCGTCTACCCGCGTGCGGCTTCGGGTAATGAGGGCATCGTACCGGCCAATGACCTCCAGAATCTCCTCCCGAGCCATGCCCGGCCTGTAGTCGAGCCGCACCTCCGGATGTTTCACCTCGCCTAGGCGCATCTCATCGGTAACAAGGATTTTCCACATAGCGAATTGGCCGGGGTTCCCTCCCGGCTTTCGCCCCAACCTTATCACCTTGCCCCACCCAGCACAAGCCAGAAGCGCAAACCCTGTGCTAGACTTACGGCACGGATACGAACCAGGGCGACCCAGGTCCTGGCGCTTTGCGCAAAGAAGGAGACTGCTGATGAGGATAGCCATCGTAACCGACTCCACCTCCGACCTGCAATCCCGCGCCGCTGAGATGGGCGTGGAAGTGGTGCCGCTTTACGTCAACTTCAAGGGGAAAATCCATAAAGACTGGGTTGAGATTACCCCTGATGACATCTTCGAAGGGGTGCGGGCTGGGGCTGAGATGCCCAGCACCAGCCAACCCTCTCCCGCCGACTTCAAGGCCGCCTACGAGCGGGCTTTACGAAGGGCCGACCATGTCCTTTCCATACACATCTCCTCAAAGCTGTCGGGCACGGTCCAGTCGGCCCAGCTCGCCAGCCAGGAATTCCCTGGCAAGATCACCATCTTTGATACTCAAGCGGCCAGCATGGGCATTGGGATGATGGTGGAGCGGGCCAAAGAGCTTCTCGACCAGGGGGCCGACCTGGGCCAGGTCTTGGTGGAGCTCGAGCGCATCCGGGCCGACCACATCGTGCGGTTTACCCTCTCCACCCTGGAGTATCTGAAGAAAAACGGCCGGATTGGGGGAGCCCAGGCCCTTCTGGGCGGACTTCTGGGTATCAAGCCCATCCTCACCTTGAAAGAAGGCCGGGTGGAGGCTGCTGGGAGAGCACGGGGGGAGAAAAAGGCCCTAGCCGAGATGGTAGAAGCACTCAAGGCATGGTCCTCAGGCCGCCAGAAAATCCGCATCTACTACCTCTACAACTCGGGCGAAGAAGACCTTTCCGCCTTCAAAACCGCTGTGCAGGCCGCGGGTCTACCCTTGGAGGAACGGGATACCCGCCGCATTGGAGGGGTCATCTCCACCCATACTGGCCCAGGGGTGGTGGGCTTCTATGCATACAGCCTTTGAGGGCCCCGCTTCCAGCCAAAGCCCAGCTCAGCGGTACGGTGAGCTAAAACTCCAGCACCACAGCCGGCAAACCAGGGGCCCTAGGCTAAAACCAGACCCACCAAAACCCCCAACACGGCCCCTCCACCCATCACCCAGACCACAGGCACACCGCGGTGGATGAGCAAGGCGGCCACGCTCACCCCCAGCAACCACGCCGCCCCGTCCACCCCCAGCTGGACCAGAATCAACACCATGCTCGCGCTAAGCCCCATGGCTATTGGTACCAGGGCTTTCCTCAGGGCCCGGCTCCACCGGGAGCGGGCCATCCACTGCCAACCCTTCACCAGCCATATAGCCCCTACCGCTCCGGGGAGGAACATGCCGAACAAGGCCGCCAAGACCCCGGGGAGGCCCGCCGCTGACAAGCCGTAAAACACCACCGCCAGCATGTTGGGCCCCGGGACAAACTGCCCTAGGGCGAACCCATCGGCGAACTCCTGTTGCGTGACCCAACCCTTGGCAATGAGAACTCGCGCCATCTCCGGCAGGTTGGCCATACCCCCACCAAAGCTCAGAGCACCAAGGCGCAGAAAGGTCAGAAAAACCTGCAAAACCTCATCCATGAGGGGGCACCTCTACTTCACCCCACGGATGGGCAGCTTCCCTCCAGTAAAGGCTTACCCCCACGGGAACGTGAACGAGCAACACCAACAGCAGCGGCCAATGCAAAATCCCGTAGGTAACGAAAACCCCCACGGCTAGAACCGTTGCCTTGAGAGAGTCTAGGGCAACGGGGGCCTGGCGCACCATGGTCGCCAGGATGAGGCCTATGGCAGCCGCCGCCACCCCGTCTAAGGCGCTCTCGGCCAGCGACCCAGGAACAGCTCCGAAACGGAAGTAGGCAAAACTCAAGAGGAGCATCAGAAGACTCCCTGGCGCCAGCACCCCAACCAGGGCCAGAACCGCACCCATGAGCCCCCCCAAGCGCATGCCCAAGTGAGCCGCGGCGTTAGCAAAAATCGGCCCCGGCAAAATCCTCACCAAAGCAGTGGTCTCCAAAAACTCCCGCTCCCCCATCCAGCCCCGCTTGAGTACCAGCGCCTGGTAGAGCTGAGCATTCCCCCCGCCCCCAAAAGCCACCAACCCGACTTGCAAAAAGGCCAGGAACAGCTCAAACAACGGCACCCTCACGCCAGGAATCATACAGCCTAGCGTCCTATACCCGTCTCAATGAAGCGCCACCAGAGCAGAACCCCCACCAGGCTGGCCCAAAAGAAATAGGGACCTACCCTCTCAGGGGGGCGGGTAAGGCTCCTGCGAAACCATCCCCCCTCTCCCAGCCCACTCACGAACCAAAGGATACTGGTCGCCAAAAGCCCGTACACCGCGTGCAACCTACCAACTCCCCCCATGAAGAAGGTGCGCACCAGTAGCTCTGCTACAAAAGCAACCACCGCCGCCCCTGCGGTAAGGCGGAAAAAACGTATCTGCCAAGGGGCTGGCTCCCGCAACAGGAGCGGCAGGTTTACGAAAAAAGAAATCCCCAGCAAAAGCAGAACCAACAACACCAGCAGGCCCCGCAGCCCGATGAGGTAAACCGGAAGAGGCAGCTCCATCCAAGGCCAGTCTAGCCCAGCTCGAGGCTTCCCCAAAGGGCACAGGCCCACAAGAGGCTGAAAGCGCGGGCGGGGCCACTCGGGGCGCCTAGCTCACCCGCTCCACCCGGATCATGTTGGTAGTGCCCCGCACCCCAAAGGGCACCCCAGCGACAATCACCACATACTCCCCTACCTCCACCAGACCGGTTTCCTTAGCCTTTTCCACCGCAATCTGAACCATATCGTCGGTGTCCTTGGGGTCCGGCGCCAAAAGAGGCAGCACATCCGAGACCAGCGCAAGCTGGTTGCGCACGTAGGGGTTGGGCGTCAGCGCCAGGATGGGCACTGGGGGGCGGGTGCGGGCCACCCTCCGCGCGGCCCCCCCAGTGGCGGTGAAGACCACAATCGCCTTGGCCCCCGTAGACTCCACCACATCGTCGACCGCCCGGGCAATGGCATCCTGCACGGTGCGGTTGGGCGGGGGTCGAAGGGCGTTCAGGCGGTCCTGATACTCCTGGGTGGCCTCGATGGTCTTAGCGACACGGGTCATGAAGGAGACCGCCTCCACCGGGTACATCCCCGTGGCCGTCTCCGCCGAGAGCATTATGGCATCGGTCCCATCGAAGATGGCGTTGGCCACGTCGGAAGCCTCAGCCCTGGTGGGAATAGGGTTCCTGACCATGGACTCCAGCATCTGGGTGGCGGTGACCACCGCCTTGCCGGCCTGTACTGCCTTCAGGATGATGCGCTTTTGCACGGCCGGAACCTCCTCCAACGGCATCTCCACCCCCAGGTCACCCCGGGCCACCATAATCCCGTCGGCTTCCTCCAGAATCTCGTCGAAACGGGCCACGGCGCTGGGCTTCTCAATCTTGGCCATCAAGCGGGCACGGGAGTTGTAGCGGGTCAGGTAGTGACGGGCCAAAAGGAGGTCGTCCCGGCTCCTCACAAAGCTAATCGCCACCCAGTCCATCTCCAGCTCAGCCCCCAGGGCAATGTCCTCTATGTCCTTGTCGGTCAGGGCTGGGATGGAGAGGTCGGCTCCGGGAATGTTGATGCCCTTGTTGTCGGACAGCTTGCCCCCAACGAGCACGGTAGTGTGAATATCGTTTTGGCGTACCTCCTCCACCCGCAACCGGATGTTCCCGTCGTCCAGAAGGAGTATCTGCCCGGGCTGAACATCGTTGGGCAGGCCACGGTAGGTGGTGGATACCCGGGTTTCGTCTCCCTCCACCGGATCAGCGGTGATGGTGAAGCGCTGGCCGGCCTGTAGCTCCACCGCCCCTCCTCGAAACTGGCCGCAGCGGATTTTAGGCCCCCGCAGGTCCTGCAAAACGGCGATGGTGCGCCCCAACTTCGCTGAGGCTTCCCGGATCATCGCCACCGAGCGGCGGTGCTCCTCGGGGGAGCCGTGGGAGAAGTTCAGGCGAAACACGTCCACGCCAGCCTCTATCAGGGCCAGAATCATCTCCGGCGAGCGCGAAGCAGGCCCCAGAGTGGCCACAATTTTGGTGCGCTTGGTAAGTCCCATTTCCTATCCTAAAACACGGGGCCAGCGCTGCCCTCTAAAGGTCGCGAAACCCAAGAACCGTGCCCCCACCCCCAGCTCTTCCTCAATCCGCAGGAGCTGGTTGTACTTGGCTAGGCGGTCCGAGCGGCTGGCCGAGCCGGTTTTAATCTGTCCAGCATTGACCGCCACCGCCAGATCGGCAATGGTGCTGTCTTCCGTCTCCCCCGAGCGATGGGAGAGCACCACGGTGTAACCCGAACGCTGGGCCAGGCGGACGGCCTCGAGGGTTTCGCTCAGGGTGCCGATTTGGTTGACCTTGACCAAAATGGAGTTGGCCACCCCCCGCTCGATTCCCCGTCGGAGAATAGAAGGATTGGTCACAAAGAGGTCGTCCCCCACAAGCTGCACACGGCCTCCCAGCCGCTCAGTGAGGAGCCCCCAGTTCTCCCAATCGTCCTCGGCCAGACCATCCTCTATGGAGACGATAGGGTACTGCCTGACCCAGCTCTCCCAGTAGGCCACCATCTCTGGCCCTGACAAAACCTTGCCGTCAGCCTTCAGCACGTATTTTCCGTCCTGGTAGAACTCAGAGCTGGCCGGGTCCAAGGCCAAGGCGATCTCCTCACCAGGTTTGTAGCCGGCTTTTTCTATAGCGGTGAGGAGAACCTCCACCGCCTCCTCGTTTGACTTTAGGTTGGGGGCGAACCCCCCCTCGTCCCCCACGTTGGTGTCGTATCCCCTAGCCTTGAGAACGGACTTTAGGGCATGGAAGGTTTCCACCCCGGCCCGCAGAGCCTCACTAAAGCTGGGAAGTCCTCCCGGCACCAGCATGAACTCCTGAAAGTCCACGTTGTTGTCGGCATGCTTTCCCCCGTTGATTACGTTCATGAGGGGCACCGGCAGGGTCACCCCCTGAATTCCCCCCAGGTAGCGGTAAAGGGGCAGGCCCAAAGCGGCAGCGGCGGCGTGGGCAGTTGCCAGAGAAACCGCCAGGATGGCGTTGGCCCCTAAGGAGCCCTTGTTGGGGGTTCCATCGAGCTCGAGCATGGCCCGATCCACCGCCTCCTGCTCCAGGGCATCCATTCCGGTCACCTCTTCAGCGATGCGCTCATTGATGGCGGCCACTGCCCGCAAAACCCCCTTCCCGCCAAAGCGAGGCCCCCCATCGCGTAATTCCACCGCCTCATGGGCGCCGGTGGAAGCCCCAGATGGCACCATGGCCCTTCCCCTCGCCCCTGACTCCAACACCACCTCTGCTTCCACCGTGGGGTTTCCCCTGGAATCGAGCACCTCGCGCCCTTTCACTTCTACAATCGTGGTCATCCTTCCTCCTCGCCTGGAAACCCTTCTAGAGCCGATTATGAGTCTACACCCCAGCGCCGCGACCGGACCAAGGTCAGACCCTGAGGGGAACCACCACCGCCAGGTAACCCTCGTCCTCCACCGCTTGCAGAAGGGTGGGGCTGGTGGGGCCTGAAAGCCGCACGCGCACCTCTCCCTCGACGGGACCCAGGGCGTCAATCAGGTACTGGGCATTGTAGGCCACCATGAGCTGTGGTTCCCCCGTGGAGCGAAGGGGTAGTTCCTCTCTTCCCCGCCCGTAGTCGCCCTCGGCATCAATTGTCAGCCTCTCCTGGCTAAAGAGCAGGTTAACGCGATGGTTGTTGCGGTCGGACAGTACAGCCACCCGCCTCAGGCTCTCCCGGAAGGCCTCAGCCTTCAGCAAAGCCTCTAGCACGAAGCTCTGAGGGATAACTCGCTCGTAATCGGGGAACTCCCCCTCCATCAGCTTGACCGACATCCGCAACGAGTCTCCCCTTAGGGTCAGGCTGCCCTCCCTCACCGAAAAGACCAGCTCTTCCTCTTTGTCCTTGAAGACCCGCACAATCTCGTCTGCGCTCTTTGCAGGCACCACCAACTTCCGGCTGGGAAGCTCCATGGGCAGGTCATAGCGGGCCAGTCGGAAGCCGTCCGAGGCTACAGTGCGCAGGCCTTGAGGTGACATCTCGATCTGCACCCCTCGGAATATAGCCCGGTACTCTTCGGTGCTGGCCGCGTAGCGAACCCGGGTAATGGCCTGCGCTAGCTGGGCTGCCCCAATCCGCCCGCCCTCATCGGAAGCGAAAAGGAGTTCTGGGTAACCCTCAGGGCTTGTGGTCGAAAGCTGGGTGCTGAAAGCCCCCGAGTGAAGTTCCAGCTGTTCTCCTTCCCCAAAGACTAGTTCTACCAGATCACCTGGTGCACTGCGAACGATTTGGAAGAAGGTCTGGGCCGGCACCAAGACCTGACCCAGGCCCTCTGTCTCGGCAGGTAGCTTAACCTCCAGGTCCACTTCGCCGTTGGTACCCCGAAGGACGAGTGCCCCTTCCGAAAGCTCAATAGGCAGGTAGGTCAGGACAGGGTTGGAGCTACGGCTGGGAATGATCCGCTCGAGGACGGAGAGCCCTTCGGCTAAGGTGCGCTTGGGGATATGGACTTTCAAGCTGGCCTCCATAAGGGGTGGACCCCAGTTGGGCCAGGATATTCTAGCAACCCTGCGGAGGTTGAGGGCAAGGTTTGAAAAACCGGACGCCTTTTAAAAAGAAGACTACTGGGGTTTAAAAATTAAAAAGAGAGCAGTAGTAGTAGTAGGGCCTGTGGATATGTGGAAAACCCCCGGAGAGTCCCCTTTTTATCGGAATTCTGCATGTGGATAAGTTCCCCGGCACCTGTGGATAAGCTGTGGATAAGTTGTGGATAAAGAGGCTGGTTATCCACAGGCCCAGCGGCGCGTTGTTTGTCCACAGGCTTATCCACAGGGTTGTCCACAGGTTATCCACAAACTTATCCACAGGTGTTAATAAGCAAGCCAACGAACCCCAGCTGCCCATTTGGTTTTCCGCGTAGAGGTGCAGGGTTGCTACCGCAGCCGCTCGCGAATGCTCTTGAGGGCTTGTTGTAGGCTGGGGTCGCTTTCGCTGCTTTCCTGAATCTTCTGGATGGCGTAGAGGACTGTGGTGTGGTCGCGGCCGTCGAAAAACTGACCTATCTCAGGCAGGGAAGCATGGGTCAATTCGCGGATAAGGTACATCGCCACCTGCCGGGGGATGACCACCTCCTTGCGGCGGCCCATTCCCCGGATCTCCTCCGCTCTGAGCCCGTAGTACTCGGCTACTGCCCTTAGGATGTCCTCCGGGGCCAAGGCGTTTTCGGTGGCGGCAAATACATCGGAGAGGGCTTTTGCGGCCACCCCTTTGCTGAGCGGAACGCCGTTGAGGGAGGCGTAGGCGATCACCCGCATCAGGGCGCCCTCGAGCTCGCGGATGTTGGAGGTAATCTTGCGGGCGATGTACTCCAGCACCTCCTCGGGCACCCGCATGTTGCGGTACTCGGAGTTCATCTTGAGGATGGCCACCCGGGTCTCCAGGTCGGGGGGCTGGATGTCGGTAATCAGGCCCCACTCAAAGCGGCTGCGCAACCTTGCCTCTAGGGTGAGGATGTCCTTAGGGGGCCGGTCGGAGGAGAGAATGATCTGCTTGCGGGCCTCATAGAGGGCGTTGAAGGTGTGGAAGAATTCCTCCTGGGTGCGCTCCTTTCCCGCGATGAACTGCACGTCGTCCACCAGGAGCAGGTCCACTGAGCGGTAGCGGTCCCGGAACTCGGTCATGCGATCTTCGCGTATGGCGTTGATCAGCTCGTTGGTAAAGGTCTCGGTAGAGACGTACTCAATTTTTTTGTCGGGGAACCGCTGGGCCACTGAGTGGCCCACTGCGTGCATCAGGTGTGTTTTTCCCAGCCCTACCCCTCCGTAGATGAAAAGGGGGTTGTAGGCGTTCCCCGGGGACTCGGCTACCGCCACCGCGGCAGCGTGGGCCAGGTTATTGTTCTGCCCTACCACGAAGTTCTCGAAGGTGTACTTGGGGTTTAGGCGGACCCGGGGTCCTTGAGGTCTGGGAGAGTTGGCTGCGGAGAAGATGTCTTCCTGAACTGCCTTTCCTGGAATAACTTTGAGTTCGAAGCGGGGGGTTTGCGCGCCCAGGCGGGTCAGGGCTTCGGTGAGCAGCTCAGCGTAGTGGTCCTCAATCCACCCTTTGAAGAAGCTGGTGGGTACGCCGAGCTCGAGCGAGCCATTGACCACCCCTAGGGGCTGAATCTTCTCAAACCAAGTGTGGTACTCCACCTCGGTGATGCTTTGGCGCACGTATTCCAGGACGTTTTGCCAAACCGTCGTGTGGGTCAAGACCACTCCCTCCCCCGATTCAGTTTGAACATTTTACTCGAGTCCCCCCCAACGGGGAGGACCCCGGAGGGGTTTTTCCGGGGGTGGGCTGGGTGCGCTACAATGCGGAGTCAGGGGTTTGGAATGGCCGAGTTTGATGTTGTTGTGGTAGGTGGTGGGCACGCGGGAATTGAGGCGGCCTGGGCGGCTGCTCGGCTCGGGGTTAGGGTAGGGCTGGTGACCTCCAACCCTGAGCGGATTGGCCTGATGCCTTGCAACCCCGCGGTGGGAGGGCCAGGGAAGAGCCAGCTTGTGGCGGAGGTTGAGGCCCTAGGGGGGCTGATGGGCCGCCTAGCGGACGCCACGGCGATCCACACCCGGGTTCTCAACCGCTCTAAAGGACCCGCGGTGCAGAGCCTGCGGGTTCAGGTGGACCGGGACGCCTACGCCCTGGAAGCCCAGCGGGTGTTGCTGGCCCACCCGGGCATCGAAGTGGTGCGGGCTGAGGTAGCGGCGCTTTGGGTGGAGGAAGGGGTTTTGCGCGGGGTGGAAACCGTGGATGGCCGCCGGTTTTCGTCCCGGGCGGTGGTGGTGGCCAGTGGGACCTTCCTCCAAGGGGTGGTCTGGTACGGGCGGCGCTCGCGGCCTGCGGGGCGTCAGGGGGAGCCGCCGGCACGCTTCCTTTCCCAAAGCCTGCGTGCTGTGGGCCACCGGTTGTTGCGTTTCAAGACCGGAACCCCCCCCCGCATTCAGGCCGACTCGGTGGACTACGGCCGGCTCGAGCTGGTCCCTCCCGACGACCCACCGGGAACCTTCACCGGTATCCCGGGGCCCCACGCCACTGCCCGCCCCACCTGGCAGACCCGTACCACCGAGCTAACCCACCGCTTGATTCGGGAAAACCTCCACCTCTCCCCGCTGTATGGGGGAGGCATAGAGGGGATCGGCCCGCGCTACTGCCCCTCGATTGAGGACAAGGTGGTGCGCTTTTCCGACAAGGAGACCCACCTTCTGTTCGTTGAACCAGATGGCCTTCAGACCAGCGAGCTGTACCTGCAAGGTTTCAGCTCTTCCCTGCCGCCAGAACTCCAGGTGGAGATGGTGCGGAGCCTACCGGGGTTCGAGCGTGCGGTGATCCAGCGCTACGCCTACGCGGTGGAGTACGATGCGGTGGACCCTCTCGAGCTCACCCCGGGGCTGCAATCGCGCAAGTTGCCGGGTCTTTTCACCGCAGGCCAGCTCAATGGAACCTCTGGTTATGAGGAGGCTGCGGCCCAAGGGCTTCTGGCAGGTTTGAACGCGGCGCGGTATGCGAAGGGCCTCCCCGAGGTCTTCCTCTCTCGGGAAACGGGCTACATAGGGGTCATGGTAGATGACCTGGTGCGCCGGGGGGTAGACGAGCCCTATCGGATGATGACCTCTAGGGTTGAGCTGCGTCTTTTGTGTCGGGCGGACAATGCGGATGAGCGGCTGGTCCCGCTGGCGGTGGAGTGGGGGTTGCGTCCGCATGAGGACCTGGAGCGGGTGCGGGCCAAGTACGACCGGGTCCAGCGCGAGCTGGCGCGCCTGGAGCGGCTGCGCCTGGAGGGGGTTTCTGCCCTTCAGTACCTGCGCCGACCAGAGGTGGACTACGCCCAATTGCTGAAGCGCGTTGGGCCCCCTGAGGTACCGCTGGATTCAGCAGAGGCCTATCAGGTGGAGCTGAGGGCCAAATACGCAGGGTACATAGAACGGCAGGCCCGGCTCCGGGAGAGGTTGAGGGAGCTCGAGAGCTACCACCTGCCCGAGTACCTGGACTACAGCCGGGTGCCCAGCCTCTCCAAGGAGGCGGCGGAAAAGCTCGGTCGGGTGAAGCCCCGCTCGCTGGCGGAGGCGGCGCGGGTTCCCGGGGTTCGCGACTCTGACATCACCGCTCTTCTGGTCTACCTGGTCCGTGCGGTGGCCTAGGTGGGGATGTTTCACGTTTTACAAACGGATCTCCCATGAGGATGAGTCCAGAGGGCGCTGAGCTCTTGCTTGGAGCCGGGAGGGAGCTTGGCCTAGACCTGGGGCCCCACATGCCGCGTTTTGCACGCTTTTACAGGATGCTTGTGGAGGCCAACCAGCGAATGAACCTGACCTCCGTTCGTGATGAACGGGGCATAATCCTGAAGCACTTCGTGGACTCCCTGACCTGCTTGCTCTACCCGGGCTTTGTGAGCGGGATGGAGGTGGTGGATGTGGGTACAGGGGCTGGGTTTCCGGGGCTACCTCTGGCAATTGTGCGACCCGATCTGCGTTTCTGCCTTCTGGACGCCACCCGGAAGAAGGTTCGTTTTGTGGCTTCCGCGGTAGAGGGACTGAGCTTGCGCAATGCCGAGGCCCTTTGGGGGCGGGCGGAGGAGCTGGCCCAAGGTGTAAAACGTGAAACATTCCATGTGGCGGTAGCGCGGGCGGTCTCTTCCTTACCGGTGGTGGCTGAGCTAACCCTGCCGCTGGTTCGAGTAGGTGGATTCGTCCTGCTCCAGAAAGGGCCCGAGGTAGAGGGGGAGCTGGGTCACTCCAAGGGTGCCCTGGAGAAGCTGGGGGGGGTCCTGGAGGAGGTTCTATCCCTCTCACTTCCGGTTGGTGGGGAGGCCCGCAGGCTAGTGGTGTTGAGGAAGCGCCGCCCGACCCCAAAGGAGTACCCCCGCAGGGTGGGTGTGCCGGCCAAGAATCCGTTATCCTAAGAGGGGCGTGAAGCGAGTTGGGATCGTGAACCAGAAAGGGGGGGTAGGGAAGACCACCACCGCTATAAACCTAGCGGCCTACCTGGCCCGGGCGGGCCAGAGGGTTCTCCTGGTGGACCTCGATCCTCAGATGAACGCGACCTCGGGGTTGGGACAGGGCCCTTCAGAGAAAAACGCCTACACCGTTCTGGTGGGGGGAGCTGGAGTTCATGAGGCAGTGGTGGGCGTGGCCCAGGGTCTTGACCTGCTTCCCTCGAGCCCCGACTTGGTAGGGGCCACGGCTGAGCTTGTTGAGCATCCCGGCCGTCTGGCCGAGGTACTGCGCCCTTTGGAGGCCGCTTATGACCTGATTTTGATGGACGCCCCTCCAAGCCTGGGAGCCCTTACCCTGAACGTCCTCGTCGCCTCAGAAGGGCTCATTGTTCCCGTGCAGGCCGAGTACTACGCACTGGAAGGGTTGGCTGGACTGATGGAAACTGTGGACCAGGTACGCTCGAGCTTCAACCCCTCCCTGCGGCTGCTGGGAGTGCTGATTACCATGTACGATCCCCGTACCCTGCTGTCCCAGCAGGTGGAGAGCAACATCCGTGGAAATTTGGGGGATAAGGTCTTCTGGACAGTAATCCCCAGAAACGTCCGGCTGGCCGAGGCCCCCAGCTACGGTCAGGACATAGGGCAGTACGCCCCCACCAGTAGCGGGGCCCATGCCTACCGCCGCCTAGCCGAGGAGGTGATGCGCCGTGTCCAGGAGGCCTAGCGGTTTGGGCCGGGGATTGGAGGCCTTGCTTCCCAAGACCCCTGCCGCCCTCACCAAGCTCCCTCTAGCCTTGATTAAGCCCAACCCCACCCAGCCCCGCCGCAAGTTCGACCCGGTGGCCCTGGAGGAGCTGGCGGCTTCCATCAGGGAAAAGGGGCTGCTCCAACCTCTGTTGGTGCGGCCTAAAGGGGATATGTACGAGCTGGTGGCAGGGGAGCGCCGCTACCGGGCTTGTCAGATGGTGGGTTTGCGCGAGGTACCGGTTCTCATAAAAGACATCGGGGATCGGGAGGCTTTGGAGATAGCCCTGATTGAAAACCTCCAGCGGGAGGACCTCAACCCGGTGGAGGAGGCCGAGGGGTACAGGCGGTTGGCGGAGATGGGCATGACCCAAGAGGAGATTGCAAAAGCGGTGGGAAAGGCCCGGGTCACCATTACCAATGCCCTTCGGCTCCTCCAACTTACCCCCGAGATTCTTCGGGCGCTGGAGGAAAATAGGATCACGGCGGGGCACGCTCGAGCCCTCCTGATGCTCCCTGAGCCTTTGCGCAACTGGGGGCTCTCCGAGGTGCTCTCCAAGCAGCTCAGTGTTCGCGAGACTGAACGCCTGAAGGAGCGCTCGCAGGCCTCCCCCCGCCCCACCATGGGGGAGCCCTACGCCGACATAGCCCGACAGCTCTCGCACCGGTTGGGCACC
This sequence comes from Meiothermus sp., assembly GCF_025060375.1. Taxonomy (GTDB): domain Bacteria; phylum Deinococcota; class Deinococci; order Deinococcales; family Thermaceae; genus Meiothermus. Next base: position 12,689 of record NZ_JANXCG010000063.1, read on the forward strand.
AAGGTGCGCTTTACCCACCCCTCTCGGGGCCGGATTGAGATCAGCTACCACTCGGAGGAGCAGCTTACGGCCATTCTGCAGGCCTTGGGGTACGAGGCCTAGCGGAGCTCAATGCGAATGGCTCCCTCCAGATCAGTTCGCCGTATCTTCACGCCGTGGCGGTGTAGCCGTTCCAGCACCGCTCGGGTGGGGTGGCCGTAGGGGTTGTTGCCTACGCCGATAAGAGCGATTTTCGGCTGGAACGCAGCGAGTAGGGCCTCGCCGGTGCTGCTTTCGGAGCCGTGATGGCCCACCTTGAGGATATCTACCTCCTCGGCCGGCCAGCGGGCTTCTGAGGAGGTCGGGGCATCTCCGGTAAAGAGGACCTTCCTTTGGCCATACTGAAGGATGAAGACCAGGCTTCGTTGGTTGTCCTCGACCTCGTCGCCCTGCGGGCCGAGAAAGCGCAGGTGGGCCCGCGCGATGCTGAGGTGGGTTCCTGCCTTGGCCTCCAGGATGGGGACGCGGTGTGACTGGGCGGTCTTTCTCAGGGCCTCGTCCAGGGGGTTCCCCGCGGCCTTAGGGCCCATCACCAGTAGCCCCACCGGGAAGTTTTGTATCACCTGGAGCAGGGCCTCCACGTGGTCCCCGTCTGGGTGGGTGGCAACTAGGAGGTCAATCTCGTCTACCCCTAAAGCCCGCAAGGCCCTCGCCAGGGTGGGGTAGGCCCACCCCCGCCCCCCGTCCACCAAGACTTCCACCCCTCCGGGCAGCCGCACCAAGGTGGCGTCTCCCTGACCCACATCGAGCTGCCAGAGCTCGGCCCGGCTGGGATACTGGGAGGCCAGGGAGACCAAAGCTGTGGTGGCTGCCAGCCCCAAGGCTTTAGGCCACTGCACCTTGCCGTAAAGGCCGAGTACCAGCGGGAGGATGCCTAGGTAGTAAAGGGCGAACCCTACCGGGCCAATCTCGCCCCAGCGAAGCTGGGGGCCCTCGGACAGCCACCCCACCAGCCCCAGGGTCAGGTTGCTGAGAGCTTCGGTGGGAGCGGCCAGGAGGCTTCCCGTCAGCAGCTTGAGGAAGCCCAAAGGGACCAACAGGTTGAGCAAGGGCAGCACCAGCAGGTTGGCCAGGGGGGAGATCAGGGGGAGTTGGTGGAAATGGTGCAGCAGGAGCGGGAGGATGAGGACCTGGGCGGCCAGGGTGATGCTGAGGGAGGCCCAAAGCCACTGCCGCCATCCAGAGAGGCGGGGCAAGCGGGGTAGCACCAAGGCGATCCCCAGCACGGCCAGGTAGGAAAGTTGCGCTGAAAGGCTGAAGATCACATGGGGCTCTAGGGAAAGGTGAATAAAGAGGGCCAGCGCCAGGGCAGGCAGCAACCCCGCCTTTCCCCGACCGAGGAACAACCCTACGAGCACTACCCCGGCCATAATTACTGCGCGCACCAGGGAGGGTTGAGGCCCCACCAGCCAGAGGTAGAACAGCAGCAAGCCGAGCGCTGCCAGGTAGCGCCATGGTCCCAGCCTGTAAAGCACCAGTACGAAGAAGGCAGCTAGAATCCCCACGTGCAACCCCGAGAGGGCCAAGGCATGGGCCAGCCCAGCTCGCTGGAACTCCTCGTAGGTGCTCCCCAGGTCGCGTCGTTCACCTAGGGTCAGGGCAGCTACAAGCGCGGCAGCCGGGGGGGAAAGGCCTACAGTGAGCTGTTGCCTAAACCAGTCCCTTGGCTCCCGTCTAGCGGGCTCAAAGCGCACCACCTTTCGGGCCTGCAGCACAGCGGAAACCCCCAGCCCGCGCAGCCAGGTGCCCTGGTCGAACCCGCCGGGGTTGCGCCGGCCCTGGGGGCGCAGGAGGTGGCCCTCCAGGACGTAGCGGCCCTCCTTCAAAGGGGGGAAGTGGCGCACGTACACCCTTCCTTTGGGGGTGTGCAGAAAACCCTCGTGCAGGTGCCCTTCCAGGCGCACCCACGCCCCGATTTGGTCCCTCCAGGGGTCCTGAAGCAGGCTCAGGTGGAGCACCACCAGCCCGTAGGCAGCCAGGCCTGCCCAGCGGGCCCTGTGGGGGAGTAAGAGCCCCCCTAGAAGGCCGAGGAACCACCAAGGGGAGAGCTGGGTGAGGGCCCCCATCAGGGCTCCTAGGCCTAGGGCGTAGGGTATCACGGCACAACCAAGGGTCTAAGCCGCTCGATGAGCTTCGGGCCGATGCCCCTGACCCGTTCCAGCTCCTCTACAGAGCGGTAGGGGCGGTTCTCGATGATTCTCTGGGCCAGGGTGGGTCCCACCCCGGGAAGGCTTTCTATCTCTGCCTGGCTAGCAGTGTTGAGGTTTACTCTGGCCACCGGCGGCCGGACAGGGCCAGGCTGGAGTACAGCCGGGGGTTCGCTCGAGGGGTTCTGGTTGGCCTGAACAGGGGCGAACTGGGTGGTAAGCCGGGGCCAAAGGTTTATCAGACCCAGGAGCAAAACCGCGCCCACATAGGCTAGGCTGAGCCAACGTTCCACGGGAAACCAACCGTTGCTTTTTGCCTCAGAGGGGTTCGGAAAGCCGCCACTGGATGAGCGAGAGGGCCAGCCCTATGGCAGTTACCCCAAGGGGAATCCAGATATCGGTGGTGCCCATGTGGACCACCAGGTACCCCGCGGTTACGGCTGCGGTGAGCAGAGCGGAGAGCTTGAGCAAGATGGGGATGGCGCGCCCCGTCGTGCTGGGCTTGGTGGGCATCGGGGGAGATTCGCTTTGTGGAGGGGGAGTGGGGGAGAGCGCGGTTGCAGGCCCAGGTCTGGCTGTGGGAGCCCAGGGTGGATCACCGGGTTCGTCGGGAAGGGTCTTTGGGGGTTCAGCAAGGTGGATTTGCTCCTGGGGCTGCGGAGGAGGGGGTGCTTGCACGGGGATGGAGGGAGCAGGAGGGGACGCTTCTTCTGCAGGAGGAGGGGGCTCGAGGGGTTGCGCGGGCTCGGACTTGGCTTTTAGAACCTGGTTTCTCAGGGACTCCAGAAAAATTCGAAGCTCCTCCTTCTGGAAGAGGAAGGATGGAAAGCTCATCAGCAAGCCCTCGCTTCCCATCACCTCTATGTTGCCGGTTTGCTTGTTTGTGCTGATGCGCTTGATCTCGGAAAGCCGCGCGCTTTGGGTGGAGGTGTCGTCTAGGTAGTGGAGCTCCCGGCTTGAGAAAGCCAAAAGCCCCCCGGCACCCTCCAGACGGGCAACAATTTCGGCCTGATCTAGCCTAGCAAGGCGGTCGTCGTATTTGCCCATGTTTTGAGTCTACACCAATCCTCTGCCCGTACCCGCGTTTTTTCGCGTAGAATGGCCGGGTGGCCTGCCACAGGAGGAAAAGGTGCGATTCTTGAAGCCGCTTCTGCTTGGCCACCGTGGCTCCCCCAAGGAGGCCCGGGAAAACACCCTCGAGGCCTTTCGCCTTGCCCTGGAGGCGGGATTGGATGGCCTGGAGCTTGACCTGCACCGCACCCGCGACGGGGTTTTGGCGGTGTACCACGATTTTGACTTCGCAGGGCGGCCCCTGGTGGAGTGGAGGTGGCCGGAGCTCAGGCAAGAGGCTCCCTGGATGCCCCGGCTCGAGGAGGTCTTTGAGCTGGTTGAGGGTTATCCGAGGGCTTGGCTCAACCTGGAGCTGAAGAGCCAGCCTGGGGAGTCCGACGGGCGGGAAGAGGCGCTGGCTCGAGCGCTGAGGGAATGGGAGGGACGCGAACGGGCTTGGGTGAGCAGCTTCGACCCCCTGGCCCTTATTCGCCTCCACCGCCTGGGGGTTGAGGTCCCGTTGGCCCTTCTGTATCACCTGCCGGAGGTAGAGGCCCTTCTGCCCTGCCTGCCGGTGCGGGGTGTCCATCCCCACTACGCCCTGCTGGGCCGGAAGAGGGTAGAGGAGCTCAAAGCGCGTGGGTTTTTTGTGGTTGCCTGGACGGTCAACCAGGCTCGAGTGGTGCGTGAGCTGTTGGCCTGGGGGGTGGACGGGGTCATCGGCGACCTGCCTTCGGAGCTTATGGCCGCCCGTTCCTGAATAAACGTGGGTTGGGCTGAGGTAGGCTGTGGCCATGCAAGGGGTGTACGTCAAGCTGATTGTTGCCGCTGACCCGGACGTTTTCCAGGAGAGGCTCAACCGGTTCATCGAGGGGTTGCCCGAAGAGGCCATCCTGGTGGACATAAAGTTTTCCACCAGCAGCAGCGGAAGCCAGACCACCTACGCGGCCTTGGTGCAGTACAAGACCGTGGAGGAGTGGAAGGAATAGGGCCTAGGCTACTTGAAGGGCCTGCTCGATCCGCCTGAGCGCCAGTGGGATCTCCTCGTCCAGAAGGTCGCGGTGCGTCACGAAGCGCACCCGGCTAGGTCCCATGGCGTTGGCCAGCACCCCCAGCTCCCGCAGACGCTGGACGAAAGCGGGGGCCTGGGGTACCCGAGCGTAGACCATGTTGGTCTGCACGGCCCGGAGGTCAACCTCGAGGTTCAGCCGCAGCAACCCCTCGGCCAGGGCCCGGGCCATTTGGTGGTCGCGGGGAAGGTGCTTGGGCCCCTCGGTGAGGGCCAGGATGCCTGCCGCAGCCAGCACCCCGGCCTGCCGCATCCCGCCCCCGAGGAGCTTGCGGTAGCGCCAGGCCTCGGCCCGCAGTTCCTTGGGCATCAGCAAAAGCGAGCCCACTGGGGCCCCCAGGCCCTTGGAGAGGCAGATCGAGACAGTGGTGAAGCCCTGCGCCAACCTGGCCGCTTCCACCCCCAGCGCCGCCGCCGCGTTGAAGAGCCGGGCCCCGTCCAGGTGGGTGGGCAGGCCGGCCTCCCGGGCCACCTGCTGGATGGCCTGCTGGGTTTCTAAGGGCACCACCGTGCCCCCGGCGGTGTTGTGGGTGTTCTCCAGGGCGATGAGGCCGGTGGGGGCCTGGTGCACCGAGGTGTGGATGGCCTCCCGCACCGCCTCGGGGTCGGGCACCCCGTAGGGGGCCTCCACCAGCCGGATGGTGCCGCCCGAGAGCACCGCTAAGGAACCTGGCTCGTACTCGTAGATGTGGGCCCCTTGGGGGGCAATCACCTCCTGGCCGCGCTTCAGGTGGAGCAGCAGGGCCACCTGGTTGGTCATGGTGCCGCTGGGCATGAAGAGGGCTGTCTCGAAGCCCAATAGCTCGGCGGCCAGGGCCTCCAGGCGGTTCACCGTGGGGTCTTCGCCGTAGACATCGTCGCCCACCTCGGCCTCGGCCATGGCCCGGCGCATGGCGGGGGTGGGCTTGGTCACGGTGTCGGAGCGGAGGTCTACGATGCGCACGGCCCCTATGCTATATGAAGCCCTTCTCCCGGGCAATCCGGGCCGCCTCGATGCGGTTGGCGGCCCCTAGCTTGCCGATGGCCTCGGAGAGGTAGTTGCGCACCGTGCCCTCGGAGAGGCCCAGCGCGGCGGCAATCTCGCTGGTCTGGCCCAGGGCGGCCCGCCGCAACACCGCCCGCTCCCGCTCGGAGAGGGGGTCTACCCTGGCCAGCCGGGCGGCCAGCTCGGCCTTGCGGCTGATGAGGGTCAGGGTGTGGCCCAAAAGATCGTGCAGGTCGCGGGCAATGCGCTCGCGCTCGGCTAAGGCCGCCAGGCGGCGGTTTTCCTCCTGGGCCGCAAGAAGCTGTTCCTGGTAGCGGCGCCGCTCGGCCTCGAGGAGGCCCAAAGCCCCTACCAGCGGCACGAAGACCATGGCCGAGACAAAGGCGAAGCCCAAGGCGCGCCCAGGCTGCCCACTCCAGCCGAACCGGGGTGGACAGGTAAGCCGCCACCACCGGCACCGCGCCGGCCATGGCCGTAAAGAGCAGCCCGGTCAGGACACGGGCTCCGATGCGGGCCAGCGGGGGCAGGAGCAGCGTGCGCTCGAAGAGGTTGAAGCTGCTGGCCCGCTCGGTGGCAGTGCCCACCCCAAACTGAAACATCACCACCCCTAGCACCGCAAACACCAGGTACGAGGCCAGCAGGGTGGGCGCTCGCTGGACATCGGCAATGGGAGCGGCGAAGAACAGGAAGAACATAGCCGGGAACAGCAACGAGGGAACCCAGTAGGCGGGCAGGCGAATAAGCTCCAGGAAGCTAGCTCTGGTGTGGGCTAAGACCAGTCTCATGCGGCGCTCCTTTGGTCAAGCTCAGGAAGGCTTCCTCGAGGCTCGACGGACGCACCTCGAGCCCGCTGAAGTCCACTTCTTTTCTGACCAGCTCGCGCACCAGTGCGTCGGTATCGGGGGTGTGGAGGGTGAAGGTATCCCCGCTCTGCTCCAGCCGCGACACCCCCGTCAGGTGCGGCAGCGACGAAGCCCGCAGGCGAAGCTGCTTCAGGCCCACCGCTTCCGCTATGCCCTAAGTCTGCCCCCAGGGCCCGCGGCGGGGTAGTGTGGGCTGTCAGGCCCCGCGCATGACATCTGTCATCGGCTCGAGCTAGG
>NZ_JANXCG010000009.1 GCF_025060375.1 Meiothermus sp.
GGGGAGGTTTGGCACCTCGATGTCGGCTCGTCGCATCCTGGGGCTGAAGAAGGTCCCAAGGGTTGGGCTGTTCGCCCATTAAAGCGGCACGCGAGCTGGGTTCAGAACGTCGTGAGACAGTTCGGTCTCTATCCGCCACGAGCGCAAGAAGGCTGAGGGGGGCTGCTCCTAGTACGAGAGGACCGGAGTGGACGCACCGCTGGTTTTCCGGCTGTTCTTCCAAGGGCATAAGCCGGGTAGCCAAGTGCGGGAGAGATAACCGCTGAAAGCATCTAAGCGGGAAACTCGCCCCAAGATGAGCCTTCTCACGGAGTCAATCCGGTAAGGACCCCGGGAGAATACCGGGTGGATCGGCGGGGGGTGTAAGCGCAGCGATGCGCTGAGCCGACCCGTGCGAATCGTCCGAGGTCTTGACCCCTATGCACTCATACGCCTTCTCCCTACCGCCCCATGATCCATTTTTGAAAGCCAAAACACCAGATACCTCTGTGCCAATAGCGGCATGGAACCACCCGTTCCCATTCCGAACACGGAAGTGAAACGTGCCTGCGCCGATGGTACTGGGCCCGAAGGGGCCTGGGAGAGTAGGGCGGTGCAGAGGTTTTCCCTTTCGCGGGAGTAGCTCAGTTGGTAGAGCACAACCTTGCCAAGGTTGGGGTCGCGGGTTCAAGTCCCGTCTCCCGCTCCAGCAAAACCCTGAAAAAGTCTCATCTCTGCCTTAGCCGCTGAATAAACCGCCTCAAGACCTCCGCGCCGAGCCTTAGGGACTCTGGCTCCACCCACTCGTCGGGGGTGTGAGCGCCGCCCCCCCGGTAGGTGCCCAGGGTAAGGGCGGGTATGCCGGCCTCCACAGCCGCCGAAGCGTCGGTGGAGCCAGCGGTGAACTGCGCCTCGAGCCCCACCTCCAAGTAGGCCTGTCGGGCGGCTTCCAGCATGGCTGGAGTGGTGGTCATCCCCGCAGGCCGCTCGCCCAGTGGTTCCAGCTCTAGACGTACCCCAAAGCGCCGTGCGGCCTCCATTAGGATTTCGCGAACCTCGGTGGTGAGCTGGGCCAGCGCACCAGCCTCCAGGGCCCTTAGGTCAAGCTCCAGCCCTACCTCTCCGGGAATGGCGTTGATGGCTTCCCCACCCCATACCCGCCCTACGTTCAGGCTACTTTCTGCTGGACGCTTCAAGGCGTACATCTCGCTAAGAGCCTGGCCCAGGGCGGGTACAGGGGAGGTCGTCTCGCGATCCCCCCAGGCATGCCCCCCGGGTCCTATGAAGCGGGCCCGAAGCCGCTGGGACCCCACCGAGCGGCTCACCACCCCGGGGAGATACCCGTCCACTGCAACGACCTGACTCGGTTTTAGGGCTTGAACCAACCGGCGAGCCCCCCGCAGGTTGCCCAGCCCCTCTTCACCCACGCTAAAGGCAACTGTGCAGCCCTTCGGGATAACCTCAGGGGCCAAGGAGAGCAGCACCGCGACCCCAGAGGAGTTGTCCCCCACGGCGGGGCCGTACCAGCGGTCCTTTTCCCGTCGTAGAGGCCGGGGGGGGAGGACGGTATCCAGGTGGGCCACCAGCAAAAGGCTTCCCTTCCCGGACCACACGTTGCCCATGTCGTCCTGGTTGGTTTCCAGGCCTTGGCCGCGCATTTGGGCCGCAACCCACTCACCACGCGCCGCCTCCCCTTCTATCTCGGCGATGACCCCCAGCAGGGCCACCGGGTCGAGGGTAGTGAGGGTGGTGGGCTCGCTCATGGGTCAGCTGTCGGTGTTTTTTTCTGCCAGGCCTTCCCGCAAGGCGTAGAGGGCAGCTTGGGTACGGTTGTTGAGGTGTAGCTTTTGAAAGATGTCGCTCAGGCGGTTGCGCACGGTTTTTTCAGACAGGGAAAGTTCGTTGGCGATTTCGAGGTTGGTGTACCCCTGAGCCACAAGCTTTAGTATCTGCACCTCCCGCTCGGAGAGCTCGGCATGCCCTTTGGGGGGGGCTTCTTGTTTGGTTCGGAAGTCCTGGATGATCTTCTCAGCCATCTCTGCATCCAGCAGCACCTCCCCCTGGTAGACCCGGCGGATGGCTTCCACCAGCTCCTTGGCATCGGCGTCCTTGAGCAGGTAGCCCCGTGCCCCGGCCTTGACCGCCTCGAAGACATAACCGTCCTGGCGGTACATGGTGAGCATGATGACCTTGGCCTCAGGCCACTCTCGCAGGATTTCCTGGGTGGCCTGCACACCGTCCAGCCCTGGCATCTGGATGTCCATCAGGATGATGTCGGGATGGGCCTCCAGAGCATGCCGCAGGGCCTCCCGCCCATCCTTGGCCTCTCCCATCACCTTAAAGTCGGGCTCCGCCTCCAGAAGGCTCTTGAGTCCTTGGCGGAAGAGGGCATGGTCATCGGCCAGCAGGATGCGTATCATTGGGCACATTCTATCCTGGAAAAGCCCCTAGGAGGCAGGGGGGTATAGTAGGGCTATGAGCGGCTGGTTCTTCTTGCTCTTGGCCATAGGCTCCGAGGTTATAGGCTCCACCGCCCTGAAGGCCTCGCAGGGCTTTAGCCGGCTGGGGCCCTCGCTGCTGGTTGTGCTGGGCTATGCCAGCGCCTTTTACTTTCTGAGCCAGAGCCTAAGGACCATTCCCCTGAGCATAGCCTACGCGGTCTGGTCAGGGCTGGGTACGGCTTTGATTGCCCTACTGGGCTGGCTTGTGCTGAGGGAGCCCATGAACGGCTGGATTGTGCTAGGCATCGCTCTGATTGTTGCTGGGGTGGTCCTGCTCAACCTCGCCAGCCGCGGCTAGCCCCCAGGCGGCGGAGGCGCTCCAGCAGGTCGTGCAGGATGTTTCCGGTTACACCCCATATGTCGTAGCCCCGCCAGGGGTAGTGCCAGACCCGACGCGGCTGGGTCCACAGGCCCGCGAGCCCTTCGGGAGGAGGGCGCTCCTCGGCGTAAGCGGGGGCCTTTATCAGTTCTTCCAGGGGTACCCAGAGCAGTTGCTCCACCTCCTTTGGGTTGGGGGTTAGGAGGGGTTCTTGGGTAAGTACCCCCAGCAGGGGGAAAACCCGGTAGCCAAAGGGGGATAGGGTAGGGTCCAGGGAGCCCAGGATTTCTACCTGGGCTGGGGGAAGCCCCACCTCCTCCCAAGCTTCGCGCAGGGCGGCTTGCTCCAGGCTCTCGCCCTCGTTCAGGCGGCCTCCTGGAAAGCTGATTTGGGCAGCGTGGTGCGGCAGATGGGGGCTGCGCACCGTGAGCAGGAGCTGCTCCTCCCAGACCGGCAGCAGCACCGCTGCGTCCGCGAATCCCTCGGGGCGGGGAAGGGGTTGAGGTGGATGGGCCACAGCGGCCTTGAGGAGCTCCCTCATGAGGCTTGGTTGCACCGCTCGCGCAGCAGAACCTCGGGGTTCACACCCCGCTCTCGGCACAGCGCCACCATCCGCCAAAGGGCCTCGGCCAGATTGTCTTGCGCCAGGGCCTCCACCACCTCTTGGGGATGGGCTGGGGGGATTCCCAACTTTTCCTGGATTGCTGTGGCTCGAGCCAGGGCCCCCAGGGCTCGAGGAATCTGGTCCTGAGCCTTGCCTTCAGCGGCCTTAATAGCTTCCCAGCGGGTCGCAACCGCTTCGGGGGTTTCAGCCTTGGCATCCCCAAAGACGTGAGGGTGTCGTCGGATGAGCTTCTCCACGATAAGCGCCTCCACCTGGGGGTAGTCAAAGGTGCCGGATTCCTCGGCAATAACCGCGTGAAAGGCAACCTGCAGCAGCACATCGCCCAGCTCCTCGGCAATGGCCCGAGGGTCCCCCTCCCCGATGGCGTCCACTGCCTCAGCGGCCTCCTCGAGCAGGTAAGGGCGCAGGCTCTGGTGGGTCTGGGCTCTATCCCAGGGACAGCCCTCTGGCCCGCGAAGGCGTCGCATCACAGCCAGCAAGCGCTCCATGCCTCTAGCCTACACCTAACGCTCTGCCAAGCGCCTTTTTAGCCCCAACAGCAGAAGGGCACCCCCCAGCGAGCTTCCCACCAGGATTAGGCTTAGGGGGTCTAGAGGGGCGGTTTCCCCCACGGCCAGGCCTTGGGGGCTCGGGTAGGGTAGGCCGGTGGTGCGGGTAAGCAGGAAGAGCAGGGTGAGAAGCCCCACCAGCCCTACCCCCGTGGCGTATAGACCGGGCTCCATGCTTTTGGGCAGCTCGAGCAGCCGGGCCAGCAGCAGGAATCCCCCATACATGAGCTGGAGTCCCAACAGGAGCATGAACAGCACTGCGTACCAAAAACCCGCCCCTTGGAGGCCAAGGGGCGCCTCGTTGCCGAAGAGCTCGCCGCACAGGCCACTCCCCAGAAAGGTCTGGCCGAACCCCAGTATCTGCAGGAAGAAGGGGGCCATGAGCAGGGCGGCGGCCCAGCGAACATGGGGTTTCGAGAAGGGGGGCTCCCCATCCATACCCCTATATTTCGGTGGCGGGAGGGCGCGGCTATTGTGATTGGGGGGACATTTGACCCGCTGCTTCCGCCTACCTTGAGTGAGGGAGATGGCCTTTGGCCGAAGGAGAGGTAAGATGCTCAAGAAACCCTTCTGGATTGGCCTTTTGGTGCTCTTGCCGCTGTCGCTGGTGGCCGGGGTCTACCTCTTCGCTCGGCAGACCTACCAGCCCTACGGTACGCGGCTCCTCAACCCCAGGCCGGTGGACGCCCTCGACTTTAGCCTGACTGCCCACGATGGGCGTCGCAGGAGCTTGCGCGATTTTGAGGGCAAGGTGGTCCTGATTTTCTTTGGCTTTGTGAACTGCCCCGATGTCTGCCCAACCACCTTGCTCGAGCTCTCCAAAGTCTACAAAGCCCTTACCCCGGCCGAGCGGGAGCGGGTTCAGGTGCTGCTCATATCGGTAGACCCCGAACGCGACACCTTGGAGAGGCTGGCTAGCTACGTGACCTTCTTTGACCCAAGCTTCATTGGCCTTACGGGCAGCCCCGAGGAAATTGCGGCGGTGGCCAAGAAGTACGGGGTTTTCTACCAGAAGTCAAACATCAAGTCCCCCACCGAGTACAACGTGGACCACACCGCTACTGTCTTCGCCCTAGACCCCAGAGGTAACCTGCGCCTTATCTACGGCAGCGGTAAGGCTGCTGAGACCGACCGGGTGGTGCGGGATGTGCGCTGGTTGCTCCGGGGGTGAGGGCATCGGCCTGAACCTCGCTTCCCATCGGGCTTTGGGCCCCCTTGATTAAGGGGCTAGCCCTGTATATACTGCAAGGGTTGCGTCGCCTCAGGCCAGCCCCGGCGCTGAGGCCCCGTTGGTTGCGCTCTCGGGCCCTCCCCGCGCGCGGAGATTCTTGAGAATCCAAGGGGCGATCTGGAGGCTAGCGGCCTCCTCGCTTCACGGGGACCCCGCACCGAGCGCAGCGACCGCGACCTCTGTGTGGGGTTTTTTAGTTCATAAGAAAGGATGTGATTGCCCTGCCGACCATCAACCAACTCCTCCGTAAAGGCCGTACCCCGGTCGTCAAGAAGAGCAAGGTGCCCGCGCTCAAAGGGAGCCCCTTCCGGAAGGGGGTCTGCACCGTGGTGCGCACGGTGACCCCTAAAAAGCCCAACTCGGCCCTCCGGAAGGTGGCCAAGGTGCGCCTCACCTCCGGCTACGAGGTTACCGCCTACATCCCGGGAGAGGGCCACAATCTGCAGGAACACTCGGTGGTGCTCATTCGGGGAGGACGTGTAAAGGACCTGCCGGGCGTTCGCTACCACATCGTGCGCGGCATCTACGATACCCAAGGGGTCAAGGACCGCAAGAAGAGCCGCTCCAAGTACGGTACCAAGCGACCCAAGGCCGATGCCAAAGGCGCTGCCGCCAAAGGCAAGAAGTAGGTGAGGTATGTCGCGTAGGAGAAGAGCCGAAGTACGCCAGCTCGAGCCCGACCATCTTTACGGGGATGTGTTGGTCACAGCGCTCATCAACCGAATGATGCGCGACGGCAAAAAGAACCTAGCCGCCAAAATCTTCCGGGATGCCTGCCAGATTATCCAGGACAAAAGCGGCCAGGAGCCTCTCAAGGTCTTCAAGGCGGCCCTGGAGAACGTGCGGCCTCGGGTAGAGGTGCGCAGCCGCCGGGTGGGCGGGGCCAACTACCAGGTGCCCATGGAGGTGCCGCCCCGCCGTCAGCAGTCCCTGGCCATACGCTGGATCGTGCAGGCCTTCAACAACCGCAGCGAGCGGGAGGCAGCCCAACGGCTGGCCGCTGAGCTTATGGAGGCCGCCGAGGGTAAGGGTGGTGCGGTCAAGAAGAAGGAAGACGTGGAACGGATGGCTGAGGCCAACCGAGCCTACGCCCATTACCGGTGGTAGCTATGTCCGTCAAGACAGGTTTTGACCTAAAGCTCTTCCGCAACATCGGCATCGCGGCCCACATTGATGCCGGGAAGACCACCACTACCGAGCGCATCCTCTACTACACCGGGCGCATCCACAAGATTGGTGAGGTTCACGAGGGTGCGGCCACGATGGACTGGATGGAACAGGAGCGGGAGCGGGGCATCACCATCACCGCTGCGGTGACCACTGCCAACTGGAAGCACACCAAGACTGGGGTAGAGCACCGCATCAACATCATCGATACCCCGGGGCACGTGGACTTCACCATTGAGGTGGAGCGCTCCATGCGGGTTTTGGACGGGGCCATCGCGGTTTTCGACGCCTCTCAGGGGGTAGAGCCCCAGTCTGAAACGGTTTGGCGCCAGGCCGACAAGTACCGGGTGCCCCGCATCGCCTACGCCAACAAGATGGACAAGACCGGGGCTGATCTGTGGCTGGTGGTGAACTCCATGAAGGAACGCCTGGGGGCCCGCCCGGTGGTCATGCAGCTTCCTATTGGCCGCGAGGATAGCTTCCGCGGCATCGTGGATGTGCTGCGGCAGAAGGCCTACACCTACGGCAACGACCTGGGCACCGACATCCGCGAGGTGGAAATTCCCGAAGAGCTTAGGGCGCAGGCCCAGGAGTACTACGAAAAGCTCGTGGAGGTGGCGGCTGACTTTGACGAGAACATCATGATGAAGTTCCTCGAGGGCGAAAAGCCCACCGAGGAGGAGCTGGTGCGGGCCATCCGCAAGGGCACCATCGCCATGGAGATCTTCCCCGTCTTCCTAGGCTCCTCCCTCAGGAACAAGGGGGTGCAGCTTCTGCTGGACGGGGTGGTGGACTACCTGCCCTCGCCCCTGGACATCCCACCCATCCGCGGAACCAACGACGCGGGGGAGGTGGTGGAGCGGCCGGCTGACCCGAATGGCCCCTTGGCCGCGCTGGCCTTCAAGATCATGGCCGACCCCTACGTGGGCCGCCTGACCTTCATACGGGTTTACTCCGGCACCCTGCGCTCGGGGTCCTACGTCATGAACACCACCAAAGGTAAAAAGGAGCGGGTGGCCCGGCTGCTCCAGATGCACGCCAACCATCGGGAGGAGGTGGAGGAGCTTCGCGCGGGTGAGCTGGGAGCAGTGGTGGGGCTCAAGGAGACCATCACCGGCGACACCTTGGTGGGGGAGGGCGATGAACCCATCGTGCTGGAGTCCATAGAGGTGCCCGAGCCGGTGATTGACCTGGCGATTGAGCCCAAGACCAAGGCGGACCAGGACAAGCTGGGCATCGCGCTGGCCCGCCTGGGCGAGGAGGACCCCACCTTCCGCGTCTCCACTGACCCGGAGACTGGGCAGACCATCATCTCCGGCATGGGCGAGCTGCACCTGGAGATCATCGTGGACCGGCTCAAGCGGGAGTTCAAGGTGGACGCCAACGTGGGCAAGCCCCAGGTGGCCTACCGGGAGACCATCTCCCGCCCAGTGGATGTCGAAGGCAAGTTTGTGCGCCAGTCTGGCGGGCGCGGCCAGTACGGCCACGTCAAGATCAAAGCTGAGCCCTTGGGCCGGGGAGCGGGCTTCGAGTTCGTCAACGCCATCGTGGGGGGGGTTATTCCCAAGGAATACATCCCTGCGGTGCAAAAGGGCATCGAAGAGGCCATGCAGTCGGGTCCGCTCACCGACTTTCCCATCGTAGACCTCAAGGTGACCCTCTACGATGGGAGCTACCACGAGGTGGACTCCTCCGAGATGGCCTTCAAGATTGCCGCTTCCATGGCCATCAAAGAGGCCATGGAGAGGGGGGGTGCAGTGATCCTCGA
>NZ_JANXCG010000010.1 GCF_025060375.1 Meiothermus sp.
AGGCCCTGGTCTATACCCTGGAGGAGTGGCGGGCCCTGGCCAGGCACAGCCCCCGCTTCGCCAGAACCCTGAAGCAGGAGGTCCGCTGGCTCATTGGTGAAGGAGTGGACGGGGGGACCTGAGGGCGCCGGAAAGGCCCAATGCAGCTCCAGACCTCCCCGCAGGAACTCCGGGCCGCCCCCGCCCTCAAGCCAGGCAAACCCCTGAGGGCACAGCCCCCTGGCAGGGGCACTGACATCCTCCCACGGCTAAAGCCGTGGGGTGCCTGCGCGGAACCTCCGGGGTTGGGGTCTGCCTGCGCTGCCCCATGCCTTCACCCCTATCCAGCCCCTCCCCCGCGCCCGGTCGAGACCCGTCGGCCCACGCCCAACCCAATGGCCTGGCTCGCGCCAGCCTGGGCTTTCCGGCAGCACTTGCGCTTGGGCCAGCGCCATGCGGCAGTGCCCGGAGGGCAGGCCCAGGGCGCGGGCTTGGGGGTAGGCAGCGGCATAATACTGCACGCCCCGACCTCCCGCTTTCGGCGGCGGGCTCCCTGCGAGGATTTCTGTGATCATGAAAGGGGAATTTGAAGCAGTGCTGCTGGGTTGGCCGGAAGCTCCTGCAGTAGTCCTTCCGGGACCTGTCCCCGCTCACCCCTGGGAGAAGCCGGTACTGCTCCCGCCCCAGATTCGGAGCCCCGAGGAATCCGCCCGGATAGTGGTCGAGCGGAGCATGGCAAGGCAGAAGGGGAGGAGCCCCAGGCGGTGGCCGTGGTGGACGTGGGGGGCTCATCCCGGTTTTGCTCGAGCCGGAGGGCGGAAGGAGCGGGGAGGGGACAGCTCAACAACGGGGATGAGTCACGGTCTGCCAGCCGCCTAGGGCAGCCCTTCCGGGAGAAAGCGGCCCCGCGGGGGCCTAGGGAAGCCGGTAAGTGCCGCCCTTCACCGCAAGGGCAATGTCGATGTTGCGCAAAAGGGCCTCGGAGGGAGCACCGGGGGCGAGGTTCTGGGAGACAAAGCCGATGGAGCCCCTGACCGCGGCCGTAACCTCGTAAGACACCTCAGAGTTCGCTGGCGCCAGGGTGTAGTTCAGTTCCTGCCCCAGGCTAGGCAGCTCGTAGCTCGTGAACCCCCCATGCAGGTGCACGTGCACCTTCAAGGCAGTGGCGGAATCCCGGACCAAGCCCTGGAGCTCGAGCAGGTAGGCCTGGGCGTCGGTGCGGCCGAAGGTGAACCGGGTCCCGCTGGGAGTGAACTGCCCTGCCCCCCAGGGCTGGGGAGGGTTCGCGTTCCAGTCCTGGCCGCCGGTGTCCTTGAACACCACCAGCCTCTCCTGGTTCGGCAGGGAGCCAGACCGGGCGAGAAGGATTCCCAGGTACACACCCCCCGCGTCTGGGAGGACCCCGTAGCGGTCGAAGGCGCCCGCAACACCAAAGGACTTCATTCCATCCTTGAAAAAGGCAACCAAGGGAACTGGTTCAGGCTGGAAGCCCGGGGGCAGGCTGGCAGCAATCGAACGCGGGGTGAAGGCCTGCCAGCCCTGGGCATCCACGCTGGAGGAACCCCCGCTCACCACCTCCACCCCCACCAGCCTGCCGCCGATCGGCACCAAAGAACTGGGGGGAGACCCGCTTATCCGGAAAACGGATACCAGCAGGGTTTGCCGGCCGGTAGGAAGCGACAGGTTAACGGTGGCCGCACCGGAGGAGACCGTCCCCTGCAGCTCAGAGGGGCCCAGATAAGCAAACACCAGGTCCCCATCCTGCACGGGCCGAGCGCCGATCTGGCTAGGAAGCTGCACGTTGAGGGTAAAGGGAACCGTCGGCGGCCCCCCTTCAGCCGAGCACACCAGGCTCAGGCTCCGCGTCTGGCTCACGCGGGCCTTGTGAAACAGAAGGAAGGGCTCAGGACCCGCGCACCTGGCGGCTACCTCGTACTCCGAGCTCTCCGGCGCTCGGAAGGAGGCCTGAGCGTTCTGAAAGGTAAGGGTGCGCCAGGGATCGCTACCCACCCGATAGAGGGCCTTCAAGAGGGCATTCCGAGGGTCCTCCAGGCGCACGGTAACCTGGGTGCCCCCCGTCCCAGTCCCGTCAGCACCGGGTCCAGGGCAGGCCGTGAGCAGAAGGACCAGGTGCCCCAGCAAAAGGTATCCCATCCTTCTCATAGCTCGCCTCCTGTGGGTAACCTAAAATTTTAAGACATAAGGACCCTTCTGCGTCCACCCTCCCCGCTGACCCCCGGCTGACGTCGGCGTGTCATAGATTCCCCTGGGGGTCAACTATGGTGCACCGACTGCTCGCCGGACTCGCCCTCTTCGGCCTGGCCTGGGCCCAGGGGCCCATCACCCTGCAGTACTGGCACATCAACACGGAGGCCTTCGGCCTGCCGGCGCTGCGTGAGCTCATCCGCGTCTTCGAGCAGCGCAACCCCGGCATCAAGGTAGAGGAGCGGTTC
>NZ_JANXCG010000069.1 GCF_025060375.1 Meiothermus sp.
AGTGGTACCCACATGCTTCTGTCCAGTAAGGTGCTTGAACTCGGTAAGGCGGGTGAAGCTGTGCTCGTTGGGGTAGTTGACTTGACCAACAGGCTGGAATTGCTCAATCTCTTCGTACATGAAGTCAAAGCGAAGGCTGCGGTAAGGCAGCTTGCCGTGCATGTAGTCGAAGAAGGCATCAATTGGGCCTGTGTAGACCATGCGCGCGTACTTGATGTCTTCAACGACCTCGCGGTAGTCCGTATTCAGTAAAACCTTGATGTTTTTGTGGCGCAGGATGTTTGCGAACATCGTTGTGTAGCCGTGCTTTGGCATGGCCTGATAGGTGTCCTGGAAGTATCTGTCGTCGCGGGATATGTACACCGGCACGCGGCCTGTGACGCTGGGGTCCAGCTCTTCTGGCTTGAGCTCCCACTGCTTCAGGGTGTAGCCATAAAAGATGTTCTTGTATATGTAATCTGCTAGGAAACGCAGGTCGCTGTCTTCAGCTTCCCTCATCTTGAGAATGGGAATTTTCACGCCAAATCCGTAGGTGTATATGAGCTTCTCCTCAAGGCGCTCAGCATACCTGGGGGGAAACAGGGCATAGAGGGAGTTGAGGTTGAAGGGTACAGGCACCAACCTGCCCTCCACGGAGGCGAGAACGCGGTGGTAGTAGGGCCTCCATTCTGTAAACTGCGAGAGGTAGTTCCAAACCTTTCGGCTGTTGGTGTGAAAAATGTGGGGGCCGTACTTGTGCACCAGTACCCCATGCTCGTCGTAGTAGTCGTAGGCGTTGCCCCCAATGTGGTCCCGCCGGTCCACAACCAGCACCTTCTGGTCTAACTGGGAAGCAATGCGCTCTGCCAGCACAGCGCCCGTAAAACCTGCGCCCACGACCAACCAGTCTACCTTCATGTCGGCTTCCTCCGCATCTGCCAAGGAGTCTTGCCAACCCACCAGAGGTATATGAACATGCTTGCGGTCACAAAAACCTCAACCAGCACCACAGCATAGGCCATACCGAAGTGAGCCAGGTGGGGAACTAGCCACAGGGCTAGCGCCAGGTTGAGCACCCCTGCACATAGAATCACGGCATTGAAGGGCCGGTCCAGCCCCAAGGCCAGCATCCACTGAATTCCTACCGCATTGCTCAGGGCGATCATGGGAATCAGAATGGACAGTATGCGCATGATCGGGACCGCATCCCCATAGGCGTCTCCCAGCACAAAGGGAACAATCCAGGGTGCCAGCCCAGCCACCGCAAAGGCACCCAGCACACCCCCACTGCCCATCAGCCACACCACCTGGCCCGACAGGCGAGCGGCCTTTTCAGGTGAGGCGTGCACCTGGTGGCTGAGCTTAGGGAAGAAGGTGCGGTTAATGGGATCGAGCAAGCCTAGGAAGGCCTTAGTCAACCGCTCGGCCCCAGCGTAGTAGGCCACCAGCTGGGGAGGGACGAAAAGCCCCAGTATGAACACGTTGCCTACCGTGTAGAGGCTGACCGCCGCGCGGAAGAAGAACATGCTCCAACCGCTACGAAGGGCCTGTATGCTCAGGCTTGCTGAGGGCCAGCGGAAACCTGCCTGGCGATAGGCCAGTCCCAGGGCTAGGCCGCTGGCGAACGCTGAGGCTAGGCCTTGGAACAGGAGCACCTTCCAGGCGTCGGCAGGGCTTCGCACCAGGGCGAGTATGAAAACGAGGGCCACCAGCTTGGCCCCTACCTCGAGCCCCGCCACGAACCTCAGGCGCTCGAGGCCCTGGAAAAACCAGACCGGGCTCAGCCCCAGCATGACTGCCCAGAACACCCCCGACCAAAAGAGCAGGGGGTTCTGGCTTAGGTGGGGCAGGAGAAAGGAGACCAGCCCACTCAGGGCCAGCGCGAGCAGGGCCAGCACCAGCTTGGCCCCCAGGACACCCGCCAGCAGCTCGGCTAGCTTTTCCTTGTGCTCGCGGTGGCGGGCCACCTCCCGCGTGGCCGAGAGGGCAAACCCGTACTCCACCAGAAGGGAGAGGTACTGGCTGTAGGACTGCACTATGGCCAAAAGCCCAAAGCTCTCCGGGCCCAGCACCCGCGCCAGGAAGGGCAGGGTGATGAGGGGGAGCAGGTAGTTGGCGAACTGCACCCCGTACAGCGCCAGCAGGTTTTGCGCAGTCTGACCCTGCAGCAGCTGGCCTAGGCGCAAGAGGTTCAACCTGTCTCCTCCAAGGGGTCGGCGTCCTGGGCTCGCCGCACCGCCTCCAAGGCCCCTTTCCCAGTCTGCTGGGCAAAAAGGACGGCCCGGGCATGCTTGCTGGCAGCCGACGGGGCAAGGCTGGCCTCCAGGTTGCCCCTGGCCTGGCGCAGCCAGCGCAGGGCCTTACGCTGCTGTTCTTCCATGCTCATGCACGAGTCAAGCCTCCTTCCTTCAGCACACCCTTCGGGAAGGGTCGGTGGCGGTGCCCCTCGGGTTTGGCCAGCGCCACCGGCCTGCAAGGCAACTCGCCCAGAGCCCACAGCATCTTGCCGATGCGCTCCGGGGCGGAGCGGCGGGGGGCCGCGCCCCAGGCATGGGAACCGAACACGCAGGCTCGATCTGCGTCTAAAAAGGCAAGGTGTTCGGGAATAGCCTGACCCCAGTCCACCTGCCGTATTCTACACGCCCCTAAGGACAGGGTCGGGTATATTTTGGGCCTTGGGAGGAGACATGCCCTTTGAGTTTGAACCCTTGGCGATTCCAGACGTGATCCTGGTCAAGGCCCGGGCTTTCCCCGATGAACGGGGCTTCTTTATGGAGACCTTCAAGCAGTCGGAGTTCGCGCGCGGGGGCATCCGGCGCAACTTCGTTCAGGACAACTTCTCCTATTCCCGCCGGGGCACCGTGCGGGGGCTCCACTACCAGATGAACCCCGCTGCCCAGGGTAAGCTGGTGGCCTGCTTGAGGGGGGAGATCTACGACGTAGCGGTGGACCTGCGCAAGGGCTCGCCCACCTATGGCCGCTGGGTGGCTGCCTTGCTGAGCGCCGAGAACCGGCGGATGCTCTGGGTACCGGAGGGCTTCGCCCACGGCTTCCAGGCCCTTACGGAAGGGGTGATGGTCTGGTACAAGGTGACCGCGGAGTACGACCCCGCCACCGAGCGGGGCCTCCGCTGGGACGACCCTGCCCTGGGCATCGAGTGGCCGCTGAGGCAGGAGGCCATCCTCTCGACCAAGGACGCGGTGTTGCCCACCCTGGCCGAACTTTCTGAGGCCGACAACAACTTTACCTATGGGGGGCACTTATGAAGACAGTGCTGGTCACGGGTGCTGGAGGGTACATCGGCAGTGTCCTCACGGAGCTGTTGCTGGGAGCGGGCTACCGGGTGCGGGCGCTGGACCGGTTCTTCTTCGGGCCGACCCTAGCCCATCTGCAGGAAAACCCCAACCTGGAGCTGGTTAGGGCCGATGTGCGGGACTTCGACCCGGGGGTGCTGGAGGGGGTGTGGGCGGTGCTCGACCTGGCTGCCCTTTCCAACGACCCCGCAGGGGAGCTCGACCCGGCCACCACCCTGGCCATTAACCACCAGGCCCGCGCGCGCATGGCCCGGCTGGCCAAGGAGCGTGGGGTTGAGCGCTATGTGCTGGCCTCCTCGTGCAGTGTGTACGGCTTCCAGGAGGGTCTTCTGGACGAGTCTTCACCCACCAACCCCCTCACCACCTACGCCGAGGCCAACCTGAGGGCCGAGCAGTCCAACCTGCCCCTGGCCGACGAGGGCTTTTGCGTGACCGCGCTGCGCCAGGCCACCGTGTACGGGCTTTCGCCCCGGATGCGCTTCGACCTGGCCATCAATGGCATGACGCTGGGGCTTTGGCGGGATGGCAAGATCCCCCTCCTGCGCGACGGCACCCAGTGGCGCCCCTTTGTGCATGTACGGGACACCTCGAGGGCCTTCCTGATGGTGCTGGAGGCCCCCAGGGAGAAGGTCAACGGCCAGGTCTTCAACGTGGGTTCGGACGAGCAGAACTACCAGATTCTGCCCCTGGCCCAGCAAATTGCCGAGGCCCTGGGCAAGCCCTTCGCCTTTGAGTGGTACGGCCTGCCCGACCACCGCTCGTACCGGGTGAGCTTTGCCAAGATAAGGAGCGCCCTGGGCTATGCTCCCCAGCTCACCCCGGCCGACGCGGCGCGGGAGATCGCCGCGGCTTTGGAGAGCGGGGCGGTGGTGCCCGACGACCGCACCATCACCCTCAAGTGGTACAGGAACCTGATGGAGTGGCAAAAAATCATCCGCGAGGTGGAGCTGGATGGGCGCATCCTCTAAGGTGGCGGTGATCGGGGCCCGGGGGCAGCTGGGGAGCGACCTGGTGCGGGTGCTCTCGGAGCGCTACGAGGTGGTGGGGTTCACCCATGAGGAGCTCGAGGTGGCCGATATGGCCTCGGTGGAGCGGGCCCTGGGTGGACGGGACTGGGCGGCCATCGTCAACACCGCGGCCTTTCACAGGGTGGAGGCCTGCGAGGCCGACCCAGAGCGCGCCTTCCGGGTGAACGCCCTGGGGGCCTTGAACGTGGCCCGGGTGGCCCGAGCTGCCGGGGCCAAGTGCGTCTACATCAGCACGGACTACGTTTTTGACGGGGCTAAGGGGGGGCCTTACCTCGAGTCGGACCCGCCCCGCCCGATCAACGTCTATGGGGCCTCCAAGCTGGCCGGAGAGCAGCTCTGCCTCATGACCCTGGACGACGCCCTGGTGCTCAGGATTTCCAGCGTGTTCGGCCGGGCAGGGGCCAGCGGCAAGGGGGGCAACTTCGTCGAGACCATCCTGCAAAAGGCCCGCGCAGGGGGGCCGTTGCGGGTGGTGGCCGACCAGTTCATGAGCCCAAGCTACACCCTGGATGTGGCCCGGCTCCTCATGGGGCTTTTGGAAAAGGACGTGCGCGGGGTGGTGCACGGGGCCAACCAGGGGGTCTGCTCCTGGCACGAGCTGGCCCAGGAGGCGGTGCGGCTGTGTGGCCTGGGGGTTGGGGTGGAGCCCATTCCCTCGAGCGCCTTTCCTTCCCCGGTGAAGCGACCCCCCTACTCAGCCCTCGCCAGCGAGCGGCTCGCCGCTCTGGGGCTGAAGACCCGCCCTTGGAGGGAGGCCCTTGGGGACTACCTTCGTGAGAAAGGGCACCTTGCGGGGTGAGGGGTGCGCGGCCTTTCCGTAGTGGTGGTGGGGCACAACGCCCGGGAGGTGCTGCTGGAGTGCCTGGCGCGGCTTCTGCGCCACTACCCCAGCGCCGAGGTGGTGGTGGTGGACTCAGGCTCCACCGATGGTAGCGCCGAGGCTGTGGCGGAGCGGTTTCCCCAGTACCGCCTCATCCGGGTGGAGAACCGGGGCTACCCGGCAGCGGTCAACCGGGGGCTTTCGGCGGTCGGCGGGGATTACCTGGTGCAGATGAACAGCGATGTGTACCTGGAGTCTGGTGACCTCGAGGCCCTGGTAGAGGCCGCCAGGGCCAACCCCCGGGCGGCTTTGGTGGGCCCCACCCTGGTCACCCCGGAGGGGCGTCCTCAGTCCTTTGGACCTCTATACGCCCCAAACTACTGGAACCTGCGGGCCCCCCGCCGGGTGGCCTGGATCTCCGGGGCCCTGACCCTGATGCCCCGCGCGGCCTACCAGGCCTTGGGGGGGATGGACGAGCGCTTCTTCTTCTACAACGACGACCTCGAGTGGTGCACCCGGGCCCGCCGCAGGGGCTGGCAGGTGCTCCTGGTGCCCCGCCGGGTGCTGCACCTGGGGGGCAGCTCCACCCCCCAAGACCCCCGCTTCCTGGCCGAGGGCTACCGGGGAGGGCTGCTGTATAGCCGCGACTACTACCCCGCGCTGCACGGCCTGCACCGGAAGGCGGTCTGGCTCGAGGCCCGCCTGCGCCTGTGGCTCGAGCCCAACCCCCTGCGGCGGCAGGGTTACCAGCTGGTCGCCCAGATGCTGCGGGAAGGCTCGCTGGACACCTCACCCCTTTTGCGAGAGCAGGCGCAACAACCTGGGGGAGGAGGCTAAAGCCGCACCCGGCTCCGGTCGCCCAGCACCAGCTGAAGGGTGTGGCGGCGGGCGGTGCCCCTGCCGTCCACCACCACCCCCTGGCCCAGCACGCTGCTGTCAAGGCGATAGGGCAGATGGTAGACCTGGGCCTCGTCCATCAAGATGGAATACTCCACCTCGCTGGCCACCACCTGGGCCCCCCTGCCAATGGCGGTGTAGGGGCCGATGAAGCTGTCCTCAACCAGGGCCTCTGCGCCGATGTAGGCTGGTCCGCGCACGGTGCTGCGGGCAATCTTGGCCCCTGGTTCCACCACCACCTCCCCCACCACCTGCGCCTCCAGGAGCTCACCCTCAATGCGCCGCACAACCTGGGATAGGGCCAACCGGTTGGCGTCCAGCAGGTCTTCGGGCTTGCCGGTGTCCTTCCACCAGCCCCGCACCTGGTGGGCCACCACCCGCTGGCCGCGGTCCACCAGCCCCTGGATGGCCTCGGTGATCTCGTACTCTCCGCGCCCGCTGGGCCTCAGCCCTTCGATGATGGAGTGGATGGCCGGGCTGAAGAGGTAGACCCCTACCAGGGCCAGGTTGGAGGGGGGGTCCTTGGGCTTTTCCACCAGGCGCACCACCTGGCCTTTCCCGTCCAGCACCACCACCCCGAAGGCCCGGGGGTCGTCCACCGGGCAGAGGAGGACGATGGCCGCGGGGCTGCTCTCTCGGTACTCCGCCACCAGGTGGCGGATACCACCAGAGAGCAGGTTGTCGCCCAGGTAGAGCACGAAGGGATTCTCCCCCAGGAAAGGCCGGGCCACCTTGACCGCGTGGGCGATGCCCAGAGGTGCTTCCTGCACAATGAAGGTAAGGCGCACCCCCCAGCGGGAGCCATCCCCAAGCGCTGAGCGCACCTCGTCCCCGGTTTCAGGGCTCAGCACCACCCCGATGTCCTGTATGCCGGCCGCCACCAGGTCCTCTATGGCGTAGAACAGGTTGGGCTTTCCGGCGATGGGGATGAGCTGTTTGGCCCGGGTGTGGGTGAGGGGGCGCAGGCGGGTGCCCTTGCCCCCGGAGAGGACCAGTCCCTTGAGTTCCATAGCCGGCTTAGTTTACCAAGGTGGTGTAAAATCCGGGGAAGCGGTGGTAGGTTCGTCAGGAGGGTTTTTATGGTGCAGCCTAGAGACGATGCCCGTTTTTCCCTGGAAAAGACCCCGCCCAGTTTCTCCCTATTTGGCGAGCCCACCGAGGGGTTGAGGCGGGTGGCCCAGGAGCTACCCCAGGCGCTTCAGGCTAAAGGCTACCGGCCAGCGCCCGCCGAGGAGACCCCTCGAGCGGTGCTGAACTTCATCCGAGCCGATAAGCCCACCCCCTACCGGCGCAGAGCCCAGGGAACCATGGTGGTCTCCTTCCTGGAACTGCCCGAGGTTCCCCAAGACCCCATCGCTGCGTTGTACAGCTACCTGGTGCGGGCCCTTTCCAACATGCTGGTGGTCTATGTGCCGGGGCGGGGGGCCTATTTCCTGACCTTGGAGCTTGGCCAGTACCACGAGCCCGAGGGCCCCGGCTTCATCGAGCGGTTGGCCGAGCGCATCCACCCGGTTGCCTCCTCGGTTCTGGTGGTGCACAACCGCTTTGAGCCCGACCTCGAGCCCGAGCTTTGGCAGGGCGATGAGCTCACCGAAAGCCTAAGCGCGGCTGGCCGCCGCCTGGCGGAGTGGGACCTGCTCCCTGCGGCCTTCCCCATAGAGGAGATCTTGCCGCCCGAGGACCTGCGGCACGTCAAGCGCCTCTACGGCATCGGGGGCCTCTCCTACGGCAACCTCTCGGTGCGCAAGGACGAGCGGCGCTTCTGGATGTCGGCGAGCGGGGTGGACAAGGCCAACCTGCGCGAGATTGGTCGGGATATCCTCCTGGTTACCGACTACGACCCCTTGGAGAACGCCATGCGCCTCTCGGTACCGCCCCATGTGGAGCCCCGCCGGGTGAGCGTGGACGCCATTGAGCACTGGATGATCTACCGCGAGCACCCCCAGGTGGGGGCCATCATCCACGTGCACGCTTGGATGGAGAACGTTCCCTCCACCCAGTTCAACTACCCCTGCGGCACCTACGAGCTGGCCAGCGCGGTGGCCGAAAAGGTGCGGGAAGCCCCTGACCCCAGCCGCGCGGTGGTGGGTCTCAAGAACCATGGCCTGACCATTACCGGGCGCAGCCTGGAGGATATCCTGGAGCGTATCCAGGGGCGGCTTTTGCGCCAGGTACCCATGAGCTAGGCCTTCTGGCTGTTCCAGAGAGCCGGCGGGTTGGGGGCGGAGGTTTTTTCCAGGCCTATCGGTTACCCTAAGGGTATGTCTAGGTTTCCTGTGCTGCCGCTTTTGGTGGGTCTGGCCCTCCTGCTGGCTGGGCTTTTGGGCCTGTACGCCCTCTGGCCGGGCTTGAGGGAGGGCTTGGAGGGAGTTTACCGCCTTTTGAGCAGGGGAAACCTCGAGGAGATCCGGGCCTGGGTAGCCAGCCTGGGCTGGGTCGGTCCTCTGGCCATCCTCCTGCTGATGATCGCCCAGACCCTGGTTTCGGTGGTGCCCATGACCCTGGTGATGCTGGTCTCGGTGCTGGCCTTCGGACCGGTTCTGGGCGGGGTGCTGGGTTGGACGGGGGCAGTGGTGGCGGCCATGGTGGGCTATGGCTTGGCCCGGCTTTTGGGGCCGGTGGTGGTGGACCGCTTTGTGAGCGAGCCGATTCGCCGCAAGGTGGAGGCCCATGTGGAGCGGTATGGGCCCTGGGCCATCGTGGCCCTGCGCTTTTCCTTGGTGGTGCCCACCGATAGCGTGAACTTTGTGGCCGGGCTGGTGCGGATGCACCCCCTGAAATTCCTTCTGGCCACCGCGCTGGGGGCTGCCCCGGTGGCGGTGGTGGTGGCCTGGCTCGGCTCGGACTTTACCCGGCTGGGGCCTTTCCTCCTGGTGGCAGGGTTGCTCGGCCTGCTGGGGCTAGCAGCTTGGGTCATCTACGACCGGAGAAGAGCCCGCCAGGGCTCATCCCAGCAGGGCCTCCATGCCCTCCACCGCACCCATGCGCAAGGCGCAGTCGGCCAGCCGGCTGAGGGGGGTGGGCTCGGGGTTGATCTCGATGAGGTAGGCCCCGCTCAGGTGGGCGATGCGCCCCAGGCTGGCCGCAGGCTCCACCTCGGCGCTGGTGCCGATGACGAGGGCCACCTCGGCCTGGGCAAAGGCCCGCTCCGCCCGCTCGAAGGCCCCAGGAGGTAGGAGCTCGCCGAACCAGACCACGTCCGGCCGGCCCCGGGAGCCGCAGGCCGGGCAGGTGGGCGGGGGGGTAAAGTGGGCCGGGTCGGGCAGGGGGAAGCGCTTTTGACAGGCCTCGCAGCGTCCCCGGGTGATGTTGCCGTGAAGCTCTACCAGCCGCTTTGACCCGGCCCTGGCGTGCAGCCCATCCACGTTTTGGGTCACCAGCAGAAAGCCCTCCCCTTTTTCCCGCTCTAGCTCGGCCAGCAAAGCGTGGGCCCGGTTGGGCTGGGCTTGCATCACGTTCTTGTAGCGCCCGGCGTACCACGCCCAGACCTTCTCGGGGTTTCGCGCGTAGGCCTGAGGGGTGGCGTACTCCTCGGGGTCAAAGTCCTTCCAGAGCCCCGTGGCGTCGCGGAAGGTGGGGATGCCGGAGGGTTTGGAGATGCCCGCCCCGGTCAGCACAGCCACCCGTTGGGCGCTTTTGAGGCGGGCTCGAGCCGTATGCAGGGTATCCACAGCAGAAGTGTACACGCCCGAGGGCCGTAGAATACACACCGGAGGTTCTATGCGCCTTTTTACCCCTGAGGCCATGCGCGAGGCCGACCGGAGGGCGGTGGCCCTGGGCCACCCCAGCCTGCTCCTGATGGAGGCGGCCGGGCGGGGGGTGGCTGGCTGGCTTTTGCGGTGGTTTTCTGAGAAGGTGGTGGTGCTGGCGGGGAAGGGCAACAACGGGGGGGATGGGCTGGTGGCGGCCCGTTGGCTGGCCCACTGGGGCCGGGCGGTGGAGGTGTACGCCCCCGAGGGGCAGGAAGGGGACGCAGGGGTGGCCCGGCGGGCTCTGGAGGCCCACGGCCTTGAGGTGCGCCCCCTGTCGGACTGGCGGCCCGAGGCCCGGACGGTGGTGGTGGACGCGCTGTTTGGCACCGGGCTAAGGGGGCCGCTGGAGGGGCCCTACGCGGTGCTGGTGGAGCGCCTGAACGCTTCGGGGCTGCCGGTGGTCTCGGTGGACCTTCCCTCAGGCCTGCCCTATGCGCCCCATGTGCGGGCCCACCTGACCGTGGCCCTGGCTGGCCTGAAGCACGAGCACCTTTTCTACCCCCACCGCGCAGCCTGTGGTCGCATTGTGCTAGAGCCCCTCGGAATGCCCAGGGCGGCGCTAGAGGATCCCAGCCTCCCGGAGGTTCTGCACCACGGGCTCATGCGCACCCTGCTCCCAAGACGGCCAGGCGACGCCCACAAAGGCTCGGTAGGGCGGGTGCTGGTGGCGGGCGGGCACCGCAACTACACGGGCGCTCCCAGCCTGGCTGCGCTGGGAGCCTACCGGGCTGGGGCGGGCCTGGTCACGGTGGCCTACCCGGAGGGTTGTGAGGTGCGCCCACCCCTGGAGGCGGTGCGGCTTCCCTTGGCTGGATGGAGCGCCGCGGGCCTCCAGGGGGTTAGGGCCGAGGCGGCGGCGGTGGGAATGGGGGCCGGGGAGGGGGGGGTGGAGGCTGCGCTGGCGGTTTTGGGTTTGGGCTGTCCTGCCGTGCTGGATGCCGACGCCCTTCAGCCCCGGGTCTTACAGGCCTACCTCGAGGCGGGGGTCCCGGCGGTGCTCACCCCCCACCCCGGCGAAGCCGGCCGCCTTCTGGGGTGGGCCAGCTCGGAGGTGGCACGGCGGCCCCTCGAGGCGGCCCGGCTGCTGGCCGAGCGCTACCCCAGCCTGGTGGTGGTGCTCAAAGGGGGGCCTACGGTGCTGGCCTGGGTTCCCGAGAAGGGGGCCGTCCGCCAGGCGGTCAACCCCACCGGCAACCCGGCCATGGCGACCGGGGGGATGGGGGATGTGCTGGCGGGCGTCATAGCGGCCTTCCTGGCGGCAGGTCTGCCGGCCTGGGATGCGGCCCGGCTGGGGGTGTACCTGCACGGGATGGCCGGCGACGCGGTGGGTCGGGTGGGCCTGCTGGCCCACGAGGTGGCCGACGCGCTGCCGGAGGCGGCGGCCCGGCTGCGCACGGGAAGGGTTGCGGATTTCTGGGAGGCCGGGGCGTGGGCTAGACCGGGCTCGAGGAGAACTGCCGCCGGTTTTCCGGCCAGAAGAGCCAGATAAGCCCAAGGATGGGCTGGACCAGCGGCAGGAAGCCGTAATCTATCCCAAAGCCGTGCCAGACCGTGCGGCCGATGAACTCGGGCATGAGAACGCTCAGCGTGCCTACCGTAAGCACCCCAGCCAGCTCAAAGGAAAGGGCGGCCACCGAGACCTTCCAAGCCCAGGGTTTGCGCACCACGAAGGCCACTGTGGCTACCAGGTAGACGCTGGCTGCCACCGCCGATAGGGCCGGGGGAAAGTAGTCCGTGACGCCGGGTTTGAAGAAGAGCTGGTAGACGGAGCGGGCCCCAGCGGAGAGGGCCAGAAGGGGGTAGGATACGGCCAGAATCTGGCCGATGGCCCGGATGAGGTTGGGGGAGAGTGGCGCAGGCATGGCTAGCGGCTGTAGTTGGGGGCTTCTTTGGTGATCAGTACCCCGTGGGGGTGGCTTTCTGTTAGCCCAGCTCCGGTGATCCGGGTGAAGCGGGTTTCCCGGCGGAAGCGCTCCAGATCGGGGGTGCCGCAGTAGCCCATAGCAGCCCGTAGCCCGCCCACCACCTGATAGATTACGTCGGCTACGGGCCCCTTGTAGGGTACCATCCCCTCGATGCCCTCAGGTACTAGCTTCTTGGCCTCTACCGGACCGCTGCCCCTGCCGCTTTCCTGAAAGTAGCGGTCGGCCGAGCCTTGCCGCATGGCCCCGATGCTGCCCATGCCGCGGTAGAGCTTGTACCGCCGCCCATCCTTCAGAACCTCTTCGCCTGGGGCCTCCTGGGTGCCGGCCAGCAAGGAGCCTAGCATCACCGTATGGGCCCCTGCGGCCAGGGCTTTGGCCACGTCGCCGGAGTACTTGATACCTCCGTCTGCCACCACCGGAACGTCTAGGCCCTCCAGGCCACGGACCGCCTCCAGGATGGCGGTGATTTGCGGAACCCCCACCCCTGTAACCACCCGGGTGGTGCAGATGGAGCCTGGGCCGATGCCCACCTTGACCGCGTCCGCCCCAGCCTCGGCCAAGGCCCGCGCCCCTTCAGCGGTGGCCACGTTTCCGGCGATGACCTGAACCCGGTCGCCGTAGGTTTGCTTGAGGAGCCGGAGCGCCTCCAGAACCCCTTTGCTGTGCCCATGGGCGCTGTCCAGCACCAGCACGTCTGCCCCAGCCTCCACCAGGGCCTGGGCGCGGGCCTCAAGGTCCTTGGCTATCCCCACTGCGGCCCCCACCAGTAGCCGCCCTTGGGCGTCCTTGGCGGCGAAGGGGAATTTCTGCCGCTTGGTCAGGTCCTTCAGGGTGAGCAGGCCCCTGAGCCGCCCCTCGTGGTCCACCAAGGGTAGCTTCTCAATCTTGTGCTGGCGCAGAAGGGCCTCGGCCTCTTCCAGAATGGTTCCAGGGGGTGCGGTGATGAGCCGCTCCACTGGGGTCATCACCTCTGTGACCACCCGGCTCATGTCCCGCTCAAAGCGGATGTCGCGGTTGGTGACCAAACCCAGGAGCTTGCCGTACAGGTCCACCACCGGCAGCCCGCCGATTTTGAACTCGCGCATGAGCCGCTCGGCGTCTTCCAGGGTGGCGTTGGGGGCTAAGGTGACGGGGTCTTGGATCATTCCCGCCTCGCTGCGCTTGACCTTGCGCACCTGGGCGGCCTGCTCCTCGATGCTCAGGTTCTTGTGCACGATTCCGAGGCCCCCCTCGCGGGCTATGGCAATGGCCATCTCGGCCTCGGTAACGGTGTCCATGGCCGCGGAGAGGATGGGGATGTTGAGCCAGAGCTTCCGGGTTACCCGGGTGCGGGTGTCCACCTCACGGGGCAGCACCTCGGAGTAGGCTGGGATGAGCAGCACGTCGTCGAAGGTAAGCCCCTCTTGCAGGACCTTTTCGGTTTTGCGGCGGGTCTGGGGTTCCTCCAGCATATTCCCTGCAGTATAGCAGCCGCATGCGGACAGGGGGTGGGTTCCCACCCAAGGGTTAGCGCAGGGCTGCCTCTTTGGGCCTGGGGCTTTCCCCTAAGGCGTTCTCCCCGGTG
This sequence comes from Meiothermus sp., assembly GCF_025060375.1. Lineage (GTDB taxonomy): Bacteria > Deinococcota > Deinococci > Deinococcales > Thermaceae > Meiothermus. Next base: position 13,280 of record NZ_JANXCG010000069.1, read on the forward strand.
AGCTCCCGGCCCAGGATAAGGGTGTGGATGTCGTGGGTGCCCTCGTAGGTGTCCACGGTTTCCAGGTTCAGCATGTGCCGGATGCTGTGGTACTCCAGGGTGATGCCGCTACCCCCCAGGATCTCTCGAGCGGCGCGGGCGCCGTTTAGGGCTGCCCTCACGTTGTCGCGCTTGGCCAGGGAAACCTGGGCCGGCGTGAGCTTTCCTTGGTCCTTGAGCTGGGCCAGCCGCCAGGCCAGCAGAAGCCCCTTGGTGTGGTCAGCGGCCATGCGCACTAGCTTTTCCTGCACAAGCTGCCGGCGGGCGATGGGGGCGCCGAAGGTGCTCCGGCTCTTCGCAAACGCCAAAGCCTCGGTGTAGACCGCCTCCAGGGCCCCCAGGGCACCCCAGGCGATGCCGAAGCGAGCCTGGGTCAGGCAGGAGAGGGGTCCTTTAAGCCCCTTGACCCCCGGCAGAAGGGCGCTTTTGGGAACGCGCACCTCCTCCAAGACCAGCTCGCTGGTCACGGAGGCCCGGAGGCTGGCTTTGTGCTGAATTTTGTTGGCGCGAAACCCCCTGCTTTCGGTGGGAACGATAAACCCCCGCACCTCCCCCTCCTCGTCCTTGGCCCAGATGATGGCGATGTGGGCCAGGTTGCCGTTGGTGATCCACATCTTGGAGCCGTTTAGGACGTAGTCGTCTCCGTCGCGGCGGGCCCGGGTCTTCATGTTGGAGTCGGGGTCGCTTCCACCGTCGGCTTCGGTAAGGCCGAAGCAGCCCACCAGCTCACCGCGGGCTAGCTTGGGGAGGTAGAGGCGCTTCTGCTCCTCTGAGCCATAGGCCCAGATGGGGTACATCACCAAGGAGCTTTGCACGCTGCAGAAGCTGCGCAGTCCGGAGTCAACCCGCTCCAGTTCGTAGCTCACCACCCCGTAGGTGGCCGCGCTGGCCCCCAGGCCGCCGTACTCGGCGGGGAGGTTCGGGCCTAGGAAGCCCATCTCGCCGAACTTGCGGATGAGGTGGGTGGGGAATTCGGCCTCTTCCCACCACTTGGCGATGTGGGGTAGGGCCTCAGCCTCCAGAAACCTGCGGGCGGCTCGCTGGACCTCGCGCTCCTCAGGGGAAAGCAGCTCGCTCACCTGGTAGAAGTCAAACATGGCGGACCTCTGAGGTGATTGTACTAAAACCCACCCTGTGCGTTTGCACCTTTGGGAGCGGTTTCCTGGGATAAGCTGGCCCCATGCGCGTTTTGTTTGTAGGCGACGTCTTTGGTGAGCCAGGTCTCCGGGCGGTAGCGCTCCGTCTGCCCGACCTGCGGCCGCACTACGATGTGGTCATCGTGAACGGCGAGAACGCCCACCACGGCAAGGGTCTTTCCCGCTCGGCTTACCGGAGGCTGCGCGAGGCCGGGGCTGACCTGGTGACCCTGGGAAACCACGCCTGGGACCACAAGGACGTCTACGAGCTTATCCAGACCGAGCCGATTCTTCGGGCGCTGAACTACCCTCCGGGTACCCCAGGGCGGGGGCACTGGGTGCTGGAGGTGGGGGGGGAGCGGCTTCTGGTGATGCAGGTGATGGGGCAGGTGGAGATGGGCCTGAGCCTCTACGACCCCTTCCGCACCACCGAGGTCCTCCTGCAGCAGGTACCCTACGACTATGCCCTCCTCGAGGTGCACGCCGAGGCCACCAGCGAGAAGTACGCCTTGGGGCATTACTTTGATGGGCGGATCTCCGCCCTTCTGGGCACCCACACCCACGTGCCTACCGCCGACGCCGGCTTTCTGCCCCGGGGCACCGCTTTCCAGTGCGATGTGGGCATGACCGGACCCATCCATTCCATCATTGGGGGCGAAGTGGAAAGCTTTCTGGAGCGCTTCCTCACCCAGCGCCCCACCCCCTTCAAAGCTGCCCGGGGCCGGGCCGTCCTGTGCGCCACGGAGCTGGTGCTGGAGGGAGGGCGGTGTACCCGCATTCAGCCGTTGCGCTGGGAGGAGCCGGCGTAGCGGTACACTGTCCCCTGTGAACCTCAACCACTACCCCTACCCTTCCCGCCGGAACGTGCTGGTGGGTCGGCGCGGCGCGGTGGCCACCAGCCAGCCCCAGGCCGCCCTGGCCGGAATGGAGATGCTCTTGCAGGGAGGCAGCGCGGTGGACGCGGCGGTGGCTATGGCCATCGCCCTGACGGTGCTCGAGCCCACCTCCAACGGCATCGGTTCGGATGCTTTTGCGCTGGTACACGACGGGAGGAGGTTGCATGGTCTGTGCGCCAATGGGGCGAGCCCCAGCGGGCTCTCCTACCAGACTTTTTCCGCTGGGGGCACGGTGCCAACCCGGGGCTGGTCTACGGTCACGGTGCCCGGAGCCCCGGCGGCCTGGCGGGCCCTGCACGAGCGGTTTGGCCGCCTGCCCTTTGAAGCCCTGTTCGCCCCGGCCCTGCGCTACGCCCGGGAAGGCTTTGCCGTGACCCCCGAGGTGGCCCGGGGTTGGGCGCGCGCGGAGATGGTCTACGGGCCTTTGGCGGAGGCCTGCTACCAGCCCTTCAAGCGGGTCTTCTTCCCCGGGGGGCGGGCCCCTCGGCCTGGGGAGGTCTGGCGGAGCCCCCAGCACGCCGAGACCCTGCTCGAGCTTGCCCGGACCGGGTGCGAGAGCTTCTACACGGGGCGGTTGGCCCAGCGGATGGCGGAGTTTTCCGCAGACACCGGCGGTTGCCTGAGCCTTGCCGACCTGGCGGGCTTTCGGGTGGAGTGGGTGGAGCCCCTTTCCGTCCACTACCGGGGTCTGGAGGTACACCAGATTCCCCCGCCCACCCAGGGCCTGGCTGCGCTGATGGCTTTGGGAATTCTGGAAGGGCTGGAGCTGGGCCGCCACCCGCGGGACTCGGCGGAGGGCTTCCATCTGCAGATTGAGGCCATGAAGCTGGCCCTCGCCGAGGTGCGGGCCCAGGTGGCCGACCCCCGCCACATGACCACTTCGGCCACCGAGCTCCTCCATCCAGCCCACCTGGCCCGGCTCCGCGCCCGGCTGGGGGAGCAGGCCCTGGAGGGGGAGGCTGGGGGTCCCCAGGGGGGCACGGTCTACCTGGCCGCGGCGGATGGGGAGCTGTGGGTTTCCTTCATCCAATCCAACTACATGGGCTTTGGCTCGGGGATTCTGGTGGAGGGGACGGGTATCGCCCTGCAAAACCGAGGGGCGGGGTTTGTGCTGCAGGAAGGCCACCCCAACCGCTACGCCCCGGGCAAGAAACCCTTCCACACCATTATTCCGGGCTTCCTCACCCAGGAAGGGCGGCCTTTGGGCCCCTTCGGGGTGATGGGGGGGCCGATGCAGCCCCAGGGGCACCTGCAGGTGGTGGTCAACCTGGCCGACTACGGGCTGAAC
>NZ_JANXCG010000011.1 GCF_025060375.1 Meiothermus sp.
TTTGCGCTGGCCCTGGCGCTGCTACCCGAATCTTTGAGGCCAGAAGATCGCAAAAAGACGCTGCGCTGGCTCGAGGCCAACCCGTTCGGGGCACTGGCCGCTCTAGCCCGCTACCCGCTGCTGCGCCCGCTGGGCTGGACCATTCTGCTCAACAGCCTAGCGATGAACATGCTGATCGCGGTGTGGATTCCCTACGGCGCCTACCGCTACGGCTTCGGGCCGGCCGAGAACGGCTTCGTCCTGGCGGCCTTCGGGCTGATGAGCGTACTGGGGCAGGGGCTGGTGGTGCCCTGGTTGGTTCCAAGGTTGGGAGAAGGCCGAGCCATCCTGCTGGGCCTGGGGGTAAGCATGCTCAGCTTCGTTCTCTACGGCCTCGCCAGCACCCCCTGGACGCTCCTTGCGGCGCTGGCCATCAGCGCGCTGGGCGCAGTGGATGAACCCGCACTGCAGGCCTTCATCAGCCGCAACGTCCGCCCCGACGAGCAGGGAAGCGTGCAGGGCGCTCTGGCCACCATCGGCAACCTGATGGGCATCGTGGGCCCGGTGGCGGGCACCCACCTCCTCAGCAGCTTCAGCGGACCACAGGCTGTCGTGGAGCTCCCCGGGGCCCCCTTCTTTGCTGGGGCCTTGTGCGTGAGCCTTGGGTTGGGCATCGCCTACCGCACCTTGCGATGCCTTGCCCCCAGTAAAATAACAGGGCCATGAGCTACCGCATCGAAAAGGACACCATGGGCGAAATCCAGGTTGAGGCCAGCCGGTACTGGGGCGCCCAGACCCAGCGCTCCATCCAGAACTTCCCCATCGGGGTAGAGCGCTTCAAGATGCCGCGCTCCATCATCCGGGCCATGGGCATACTCAAGAAGAGCGCAGCGCTGGCCAACGCCGAGCTGGGTGAGCTATCCCGCGAAAAGGCCGACCTAATCGTACGGGCCGCAGAGGAGGTCATCGCCGGCAAGCTCGATGATCACTTTCCGCTGGTGGTCTTCCAGACTGGTTCGGGCACCCAGACCAACATGAACGCCAACGAGGTCATCGCCAACCGGGCGATTGAACTCGCCGGGGGGGTACTGGGCTCCAAAAAGCCCATCCATCCCAACGACGACGTTAACCGGGGGCAGTCCTCCAACGATACCTTTCCCACCGCCATGCACATCGCAGTGGTGGAGGAGCTGCACCGCCAACTCTACCCCAACGTGCAAAAGCTGCGCGACACCCTGGCGGCCAAGGCCGAAGCCTACAAAGACGTGGTGAAAGTGGGGCGCACCCACCTGCAAGATGCCACCCCCATCACCCTGGGCCAGGAGATCGGCAGCTGGGTGGCCCAGATAGACTACGCCCTGGCCGAGGTACGCCACGCTGAGCAGGGCCTCTACGAGCTGGCCATTGGCGGGACCGCAGTGGGCACCGGCCTGAACGCCCACCCCCGCTTTGGCGACCTGTGCGCCGCCTACATCGCCAGGGAGACCGGCTTTCCCTTCGTCTCGGCCCCCAACAAGTTCGCCGCGCTTGCGGCCCACGATGCCCTGGTCACCACCAGCGCAGCTCTGCGCACCCTTGCCGGTGCCCTTTTCAAGATGGCCAACGATGTGCGCTGGCTGGCCTCAGGGCCCCGCAACGGCATCGGAGAGATTCTCATCCCCGAAAACGAGCCCGGCAGCTCCATCATGCCTGGCAAGGTCAACCCCACCCAGGCCGAGGCCCTGACCATGGTCTGCGTGCAGGTCTACGGCAACGATGCCGCAGTGGCCTTCGCTGGAAGCCAGGGCAATTTTCAGCTCAACGTCTATAAGCCGGTGATGGTCTACAACGTGCTCACCAGCATCGGGCTGCTGGGCGACGCCTGCAGCGCCTTCAACGACCACTGTGCGGTGGGCATTGAGCCCAACCTTCCTCGCATTCAGGAAAACCTGGAAAAGAACCTGATGTTGGTAACCGCCCTAAACCGGCACATCGGCTACGACAAAGCTGCCGAGATCGCCAAGAAAGCCCACAAGGAGGGCCTGAGCCTGAAGCAGGCTGCGCTGGCGCTGGGTTATCTGACCGAAGAGGAGTTTGATCGGTGGGTGGTGCCGCTGGAAATGACCAGCAACCAACCCCGCTGAAGTAGGCTTTGAGTCCCCAATCACAGCCCGCTGCGCAGGGCAAGGCGTAGAGTACGGTCTGGAGGTGAGAATATGAGCTATCCGTTCAAGCTGCCCGAGCTGCCCTATCCCAAAGATGCCCTTGAACCCCACATCGACGCGATGACCATGGAAATCCACCACGGCAAGCACCATGCGGCCTATGTGAACAACCTGAACGCCGCTTTGGAGAAGCACCCCGAGCTGCACAGCTGGGGCATTGAGGACCTACTGGGCAAAATTGCCCAGGTACCCGAGGACATCCGGACCGCTGTGCGCAACAACGGCGGCGGCCACCACAACCACGCCCTCTTCTGGGATATCCTCACCCCCGGCGGCTCCAAGGAACCCACCGGCAGGCTGGCCGAGGCCATCAACGCCACCTTCGGCTCCTTTGAAGAGCTCAAGAACAGGATGACCCAGGCCGGCCTCACCCGCTTTGGTTCAGGCTGGGCCTGGCTGGTCAAAGATAAGGACGGTAAGCTCCTCGTCTACAGCACCGCCAACCAGGACTCCCCCCTGATGGAAGGCCACACCCCCCTCCTGGGCATTGACGTGTGGGAACACGCCTACTACCTCAAGTACCAGAACCGCCGCCCAGACTACCTGGCGGCCATTTGGAATGTGATCAACTGGGACAAGGTAGCCGAGCGATTCTAGACTCCACCGCGGTTCAAGCCCCACTGGGAAACCCCAGTGGGGCCTCTACCTCAGTTTTGCGCTAACCTGTGGGCAGATGCGCAGCCTCGTAGCCTTATTGGCGACCGCCTTCCTGGGACTCTCCGGCCTAGCCCACCCCTTTCAGGGCGGCGGGGGCTATGTGGAGGGCCAGGTGGACTTTGAGCCCAACGACGCCCCCCCCAGGGCAGGAATACCCACGGTAGCCTGGATTGAGTACATCCGGATTGGGGGAAGGCCCTTCAACCCCAAAGACTGCTTTTGCACGCTGCTTTTCTACCAGGGACAGGTGAGCGCCCGGGTTCAGCCCGACGCCCAGGTGCAGATGCGGCTCAACCCAAGGACCGGTCGGGTGGAAGGGGTGGTGCTGTTCCCCAAACCCGGTCCGTACTTTCTGGTGATGCTGGGACGGCCTCTCCCAGGCAGGCAGATACCTCCTTTTGTCATGCAGGCCATTGTCCAGGTGCTCCCCCGCTGAGCCAAAGTGTGGACCCAATCCCAGTCTGGTTTTGGTCCTTCGGGCGTAATGGGGCCAAAGGAGGAAGGTGTGAGACCGGCCATAGGGTTGCTGTTTTTGGTGTTGCTCCTTCCGGGCGCCCTAGCCCAAAGGCTCAAGGACGAAATTCGCAGGTACACCCTAGACAACGGTCTGCGGGTGCTGATGGTGCCGGACAGGACAGCCCCGGTCATCCACTTCAACCTGATGTTTGATGTGGGTGGGGTAGACGAGGCGCCGGGCCTGGGGGGCATCGCCCACATGGTTGAGCACATGGCTTTCAAGGGCACCCCGAGCATCGGCAGTCTGGACTGGCCTAGGGAAAGGGCTGCCCTGGAGGCAGTGGACAAAGCCCGGGCTGAACTGGACCAGGCCCTGGCTCGAGGGGCTCCCCAAAGCGAGGTAGACCGCCTCACCCAGGCCTTCAACCAAGCGCGCGAGGAGGCCAAGAAGCTGGCCCTGCCCAACGCAATTGACCAGCTCTTCACCAACAACGGCGAACAAGGGCTGAACGCCTCCACCGGCTACGACCGCACCGATTACCGGGTTTCGCTGCCCTCCAACCGGCTCGAGCTCTACCTGCGGGTCTACGCCGATGTGATGATGAACGCGGTCTTTCGCAGCTTCTACGAAGAGGTCGACGTGGTGCTGGAAGAGCGGCGCCAGCGCAACGAAAACGACCCCAACGGAGCCTTGAACGAGGTTTTTCTGCGAGCAGCCTTCCAGGTGCACCCCTACGGAAGACCCCTCATCGGTAGCCGCGAGGAAATCCTGGGCTACCGGGTGGATAAGGCCATGGAGTTCTGGAAGACCCACTACCACCCCAACCGTGCGGTACTGGTGTTGGTGGGGGATGTAGAACCTGAGCGGGACATAGCCCTGGTACGGCGCTACCTGGGCGCGGTGCCCCGAGGCCCCGAGCGGCCCAACCTGGATATCCCCGCTGAACCACCCCAAACCGCTGAGCGGCGGGTTACCCTAGAGTACAACGCCCAGCCCAGCCTGCGGATTGGCTTCCACAAGCCCACCTACCCCAGCCGCGATGCCTACGTGATGGACATGATCGACGCCATCCTCACCGAGGGCCGCACCAGCCGGCTCTTCCGCAGGTTGGTGATCCAGGAGCAGGCCGCCTTGAACGTGAGCAGTAGCTCAGCCTCGCCAGGCTTCCGCTACCCAAACCTGTTCGTCATCTCGGCCCAACCCCGCGCGCCGCGCACCACCCAAGACCTGGAGCGCCTCATCTACGATGAGCTAGAGCGGCTAAAGAACGAACCCGTAAGCCCCCAGGAGCTGCAGCGGGTGCGCAACCAGACCCGCGCGGCGTACCTCAGGGTGCTCCAGGGAGGGCCAGGCCTGGCCCAGACCCTAGCCTTTTACGAACTCTTCTTCGGCGGCTACGAGCGCATCTTCGAGGAGGAATCCATCTACAATACCATCACACCTGAGGAAATCCAGCAGGCCGCGCGCAAGTATTTCACCCCTGAAAACCGCACCGTGGCCACCCTGGTCACCAAAGGAGGCAGCCGATGAGAGCCCTGTGGATGCTCCTGGTGGGGCTTCCGCTGGCCCTGGCCCAGGGCCTGGGAATACCCGCCGACTGGCCCGACCCCTTCAAGATGCAATTCCCGCGGATTGAGCCCCGGCCCATCCGGCCTACCGAGATCACCCTGACCAACGGCCTGAAGGTACTGCTGGTGCCGGACAACCGGCTGCCCTTCGTAACCGGGAGGGTCTACCTGCGGGCTGGGTCCATCTACGAACCTGAGGACAAGGTGGGGCTCACCGGCATCCTCGCCGCGGTAATGCGCACCGGGGGGGCTGGCGAGCGCAGTCCTGACCAGGTGGACGAAATTCTGGAGACCCTGGCCGCCAGCGTGAGCGTCACAAGCGACAACCTCTTTACCTCGGTGGCCTTTGACACCCTGAGCGAAAACCTGGACCAGGTCCTGCAAATATGGGCCGATGTACTGGTGCGGCCCCGCTTTGCCCAAGAGCGGCTGGATTTGGAGAAGGGCCGGGCCCTGGAGGCCATCCGCCGCCGCAACGACCAGCCCACCCAGATTGCGGTGCGGGAGTTCGTGCGGCGCATCAACGAGGGCCATCCTGCCGGGCGCGTCAGCAGCGCGGCCTCGGTGCGGAGCATTAGCCGCGAGGACCTCCTGGCCTTCCACCAGCGCTTCTTCCGACCCAACAACGCCATCCTAGCCGTCAGCGGGGACTTCCGCATTCCGGAGATGGTGGGGCGGCTCGAGCGGGTCCTAGCAGGATGGCGGCGTGGAGAGGTGGTCCTGCCCACCTTCGCCCCACCAAGCCCCAAGCCAGCCATCTACTTCGTGCAGAAGGAGACCAACCAAAGCGTCATCTACATGGGCCAGCCCACCGTAACGGCTTTTGCTCCGGGCTACAGCGAGCTCGACCTGGCAAGCCGCATCCTGGGGGACGGCTTCAACAGCCGGCTTTTCCTGGAGGTGCGCACCAAGCGGGGACTGGCCTACGCCACAGGCGGAGCCCAATCGCAGGGTTTTGGCTGGCCGGGTTTCTTCTACGGGGCCTCCATCTCGAGAGTGGAGAAAACCGCGGAAGTAATAGAGCTGATGCTTTCGCAGTTCCGCGACCTGCGCGAGCGGCCGGTGAGCCAGGAGGAACTCGAGCTTTTCCGCAACAACATCCTGAACGCCGAGGTTTTCCGCTTCACCTCCCGCCAGGCAGTGGCCGAGCGCATCGCCCGCACCCGGATGCTGGGCCTACCCCCCGACTACTACGAGCAGTACGTGCGCCAGATTCAGGCCGCCACCCCCGCCGATCTGCAACGGGTGATGCAGCAGTACGTGCGCCCGGAGCAGTTTGTGATCGTGGTGGTGGGTGACCGGCGGCAGTTTGACAAGCCGCTCTCGAGCTTCGGCAACGTGATTGAGGTGCCGCTCGAGTGACAGGCCCAAGGCCGAAGGCCAAAAACCCTGGGATAGGCGACCCGTGAACCAGGGCGCTGTTAATGCTTTCACCGAGACCCACCCCCTCTATCCGAGGGGCTATTGATAGCGTATTATCATAAAATATGACCGCTGCTGCGGTGGAGATGAAGGGGTATTCGGTGCGCTTTGGGGATTTCCGGGCGCTGCAAGAAGTAAACCTAACCGTACCTCAGGGAGCCTTTGTGGCCATTGTGGGGCCCAACGGGGCCGGCAAAAGCACCTTACTAAAGGCTTTGCTGGGCCTGGAACGGGGCTCGTTGCGGGATGGGCCGACCCAGGTTTCGGGTACGGTACGGGTGATGGGCCTGCCGCCTCGGCAGGTGCCCCCCGGCTGGGTGGGGTATGTGCCGCAGGTCAAGGGCTTCGACCGCAGTTTTCCCGCTCTGGCCTTGGAAGTGGTGGTGTCGGGGTTGCGGCGCCGCTGGCCCTTTCTGATCACGGCGCCTGAGCGAAAAAAGGCCGAAGAAATGCTGGACAGGGTGGGGGCGCTGGCCCTGGCCAACCGTCGGTTGGGCCGCCTCTCGGGTGGGGAGCTGCAACGGGTCTATCTGGCGCGGAGCCTGATCCGCGAGCCCCGGCTGCTCCTCCTGGACGAGCCTGCTACGGGCGTGGATGTGGTGGGGGAGGCCGACCTGTACCGGCACCTCGAGGCCTACCAGGCCGAGCGGGGGGCCACCATCCTGATGATCACCCACGACTGGGAAGCCGCTCAGCACCACGCCTCAGCGGTGCTGGTACTGAACCGGCGGGTGGTGGGCTATGGCCCCCCTGAGCGGGTGCTCTGCCACGAGTGCCTGAGCCAGGCCTTTGGGCACGTGGGCCACGAGCACGGCCTGGTGCTAAAGGGGGACTGATGCTGGAAGCCCTGCAACTGCCCTTCATGCAGCGGGCCCTGCTGGCCGGCCTGCTGGTAGGAGGCCTAGCCAGCTACCTGGGGGTGATGGTGGTGCAGCGCCGCCTCTCCTTCCTGGGCGACGGGCTGGCCCACGCAGCCTTTGCGGGGGTGGCCCTAGGGCTCCTGCTGCACCAGGAGCCGCTCTGGGTGGCCATCCCCTTTGCAGTGGGGGTCTCCCTGGCCATCACCTGGGTGCGCGAGCGAAGTAGCCTGAGCGACGACACCGCCATCGGCATCTTCTTCGCTATGTCGGCAGCCCTGGGGGTGCTCTTCATGTCGCTGCGCCAGGGCTTTGCCCCCGACGCGGTGGCCTACCTGTTCGGCTCCATCCTCACCGTAACCCCCACCGACCTCTGGGTCATGGGCCTGGTGGCCCTGGGGGTGGCAGCGCTGCTGCCCCTGTGGCCCGACTGGGCCTACGCCACCTTCGACCGCGAGCTGGCCCTGGCCGACCGGCGGCCGGTGCTCCTCCACGATTACCTGCTCGCAGCCCTCATCGCCTTGGTGGTGGTGGTCTCGGTAAAGGTGGTCGGCATCGTGCTTATGGCGGCCTTCATCGTGATCCCCGCGGCCATCGCCCGCCTGCTGAGCCAGACCTTCGCCGCCATGACCCTAGGTGCAGTCGGGATAGGGGCCTTCTCGGTGCTACCGGGCCTGGCCGCTGCCTACCTCTTTGACATTCCTGCAGGGAGCGCCATTGTGCTCACCCAGGCCCTCTTCTTTCTGCTGGCTTTAGGCCTGCGCCGGTTTTAGCCCACCAGGGCAGCCGCCACGAAAACTCCAGGCCCCAGCGCTGCTGGCTCAGCCGGGACAGGGCCGCTACCTGCCGCTTTGTGGAAGGTTCCAAAGACCATTCGCAGGCCTAGGCCCGCACTCGGGAACCGCAGGGCATCCAGGGCTCAGCCCAGGGTACTGGAAAGGTGATGAATGAGGGCGCCGTTCTTCCAGCTCCAGCCAAGGGTGCCCACAACAGCCCAGAAGAACTTCTGCAATCCCTCCCACAACACGACCAGGGCGTACCGTGGAAAATCCCTTTTGCTGCCCCCCACCGCTAGCCTCCGGTAGATTCCATGCTCTTGATCCGGTGGATGAGGTACAGGTTCGCCAAGCCCGCACCAAGGTGAGAAAAGCCCAACAATCCAAGGGTAAACACAGGCCAATCGCGTGCCTCATCCTCCACCCCCATAACAGCGCCAGCAGCCGCCCTAACGCCATAGTAAACGAACCAACCCTGCCCCTCCACCTCCGAAGCTCCAACCTAGCCGGCAGCGCCAGCGTGCTCACCCAGGCCCTGCTCCTGGAGGCCCGTCTAGGGTGAGAAAACACCCTATTCCTTACGAGATTTGCGAGTTTATACTAGGGGCATGTGGGTGTCCACCAAAGCCCAGTACGGCCTCAGGGCCCTGGTGGAGATTGGCCTGCGCCAGCCAGAGGCAGTACCCCTCAAGGAGGTGGCCGAGGCCCAGGGCATCAGCCAGCACTACCTGGAACAGATTGCCGCCCAGCTCCGCCGGGCTGGCTTCATCCGCAGCGTGCGGGGGGCCCGGGGCGGCTACAGGCTGGGCCGGCCCAGCGAGAAGATCACCGCCCTCGAGGTGGTCGAGGCCCTGGAGGGCAGCCTGGCCCCGGTGGTCTGCCTGGACGACCCGGAGTCCTGCTGGCAGACCGGCCGCTGCTCCACCGAGACCCTCTGGAAGCGGGTGGATGAGGCCATGCGGGGAGTGTTGCGCAGCACCACCCTCAAAGACCTGATTGAGGAGCGGAAGCTCATTGAGGCCCGCAAGCTGGTGCAGCTCGAGCCCGCCCCCCCTGCCTAGCCCATGATCTACCTGGACTACGCCGCCACCACCCCGCTCGACCCCGAGGTCAGGGCCGGGATGGAGCAGGCGCTGGAAAACCATGGCAACCCCAGCTCGGTCCACGCCTTCGGAAGGAAGGCCCGGCAGCTCCTTGAGGAGGGGCGCGAGCGGCTCGCGGAGGCCCTGGGCTGCCGCCCCCGAGAGCTGATCCTCACCAGCGGCGGCAGCGAGGCCGACGCCCTGGCCCTCTACGGGGTGGCCCTGGCCCGAGGCCGGGGGCACCTGGTGAGCACGCAGGTGGAGCACTCTGCGGTTTTGCTGGCCCTGCGGAACCTCGAGCGGCTGGGCTTCGCGGTGACCCTGCTGGCGCCCGACCGCTACGGCCTCATCTACCCCGAGCAGGTAGCCGAGGCCCTGCGCTCCGATACCCTGCTGGTCTCACTCATGACCGTGAACAACGAGCTGGGTACCCTTTACCCGGTCCGGGCGGTGGCCGAGCTCTGCCGGGCTCGGGGCGTCCTCTTCCACACGGACGCGGTGCAGGCCTTTGGCACGGTGCCCTGCCGGGTGGAGGAGCTGGGGGCCGACCTCATCTCCATCGCCGCCCACAAGTTCTACGGGCCCAAGGGGGCAGGGGCACTTTACGTGCGCAAGGGCGTGGAGCTCTTCCCCCTGGTGCCCGGAAAGCAGGAGCAGGGCTACCGGGGAGGCACCGAGAACCTCCCGGCGGTGTACGGAATGGGCCTGGCTGCCGAGAAAGCCGTGGCGGTGCTGCCCCAGGAGTCCAAGCGGCTGCTGGGGCTGCGGGAGCGCCTGGAAGGGCACCTCCTAGCCCTCCCGGGGGTTGAGCTCAACGGGCACCCCACCCTGCGCAGCCCCAAGCACGTCAACATCACCGCCAAAGGGGCCGACGGGGAGGGGCTCCTCCTCAACCTTGACCTGCTGGGGGTGGCGGCCTCCGCCGGCTCGGCCTGCAGCAGCGGGAGCCTCGAGCCCTCGCACGTGCTCCTGGCCATCGGGCGCAGCCGGGAGGAGGCCAAGGCCTCGGTGCGCTTTAGCCTGGGCCGTTTCACCACCGAAGCCGAGGTAGACCAAGCCGCCCGGGCCTTCGCGGAAGCCCTAAGACGAAGCCGGGATGACGGGTGGAGGGCTACCGAGGCGGCAGAAGGGCCGGGTTGGCGATAAAACGGGTATCGGTAAGGGACTCCAGAAAAGCCACCAGGTCGTCTACCTCGCGTTCGCTGAGGCCCAACGGCCGAATTAGGGGGTCGGCGTTCAGGTTGGGCTCCCCACCCCGGTTGTAGTGCTCCACCACCTCCCGAAGCGTCTTCCTGGAGCCGTCGTGCATGTAGGGCGCGGTGAGGGCCACGTTGCGCAGGGTGGGGGTCTTGAACTTACCCACGTCCTCGTCTTTTCCGGTAATCCGGGCCAGACCGACATCCGGGTACACGGTGTAAAGCCCGGTGTTGCGGGGTTCATCGTCGGTAAACTCGGGGCCCACGTGGCAGTGAAAGCAGTCCCCCCTCTCGCTGAAGAACAGCTCCATCCCCCTGCGGGCCGCCGGGGAGAGCGCGCTGTCGTCACCGGCCACAAAGCGGTCAAAGGGGCTGTCGTAGGAAAGGAGGGTCCGCTCAAAAGCAGCCAGGGCAAAGGCCACGTTCTTCAGGGTGGGGGGCTCCCCGAAAACCTCCTGGAAGGCTCGGGCGTACTCGGGAATGGACGAAAGCCGCTGGGCTAGAGCCTCGGGCTCCATGGCCATCTCGTGGTGAGCCGTAAGGGGGCCTACGGCCTGAAGCTCGAGCCGGGGCGAGCGCCCCTCCCAGAAAAGGCGCCTCCGAAAGGCTACGTTGGTGAGGGTAGGGGCGTTGCGGCTGCCCTTGCGGCCAAAAACCCCTACGCTCACCGGTTTACCCCCGTCGCTGAAGGCAAACTCGGGCCTATGGCAGCTTGCGCAGGCCACCCTGCCATCCAGGGAGAGCCTGGGGTCGTAGAAAAGGCGCCGGCCCAGCTCCACCTTGGCCGGGGTCTGGGGGTTGTCGGGCGGGATGGGAACGGCCCTGGCCGCCCTCAGGGCCCGAGGGTCCGGCGCCGGGGCGTGGGAGGGAGGCGCGGGGCGCTCCAGGCCCAGAAGGACCAGGGGCACCACCCACAAAAGCCATCGTCCGGCGTGCATCCGGGCCGCCTCCGGTCAGCGGGCCAGGGAAAAGGCGTTGAGCATCTGGTAGTACACCACCGACATCACCAAAGCGGTCTCCGGGCTCATGCCGTGGAGCTGGCGCAGGCGCGGCTGCCGCCAGTCCAGAAAAGCCCCGTTGGGCCCAGGGAGGAAGGCTCGAGCAATGTCCAGGTTCAGGACAAAGCTCGTCCCACGGGGCGGAACCTCCAAACGCACCCGGCGCATCTGCAGGTCGTGCAAGCGCACCGGAATGCGAAAGGCATCGGTGCCCATGTGAATCACCCATTTCTCCTCCCTGCCCTCCAGGAAAGCGGCCCCCTCGAGCCGATAGAAGATGTAGCCCGGATTCCAGGCCCAGTACATTCCAGAGTTAACCCCTAAGGGAAACTCCTGGGTAGCAGCGTCCTGGTGGTTGAGCTCCCGCGGGACCCCCACATCAAAGCGCAGGCCCCGGTACTCTCCCGACGGGACCTCGAAGCGCATCACCGAAACCCCCTGGGTTGGGCCACCGCGCCGGAACTCCGCCAAAGCCAGCCCGCCCACCCTCACCTCCCTGCCGTCGGGCCGCACCAGGGCCAGCTCGGAGAGGTAAAACTTGAGCAGGTCTACCCGGTAACGCTGGCCCTTTGGGGTCTGGTAGATACGGCCCCACTCCAGGGGCGCCTCTCCCACCCGCAGGTTGATTTTGAGGTCAACCGGGGCGGCCAGCGCGCCCACCCACAGCCCGAGTCCTAGCACAATCGCCAAACCCCTCATGCCCTAGGCCAAAGGTAGCAAAACCGCAGGGCCAGACCTGTGAGGCGCAACCCCCTTCGCGCAAACCTACCCGTTAACGGGCGTTTCCCCTCATCGGCCCACCCACAAAACGTACTCCAGGCGCTTGTGCGGTAGCTCGAGCCACACCTCCCAAGCCCCGCTCCCCTCAGCCAGGTAAGCCAGGTGGTACTGCGACCTGTGGTAGGGGCGCAGCACCTCTTCATAGAGCAAATCCTCCCTCTGCAACCCCACCCGCAGCGCCGGGCCAGCGGGAAGGAGGTTGCCCTCCCCATCCCGAAGGTCCAGGTAAAGGTGAACCACGCCGCCCTGACTGAAAAGCTGACCCACGAAGCGGTGCTCCCCATAGGCCTCGGCAATGCGCACAAGCCTGGGGGCCTGCGGAGACCCAGGCGGCTCAGTGCTGGCCAGCACCCCTGTGGCCCCCAACACCCCCAGCAGAAAGACGGCCTCAAGGCCCACCAGATACGCCCCCCTCCTGCCCACAGCCCCCCGAAGGGGCAGCAACCAGAACCGGTTGGTGGCGGCCAAAAGCAGGATTAGCAACACCAAAACCAGCTTGACGAGCAGCCGCTGCCCGTACGCGGTGGTCCAAAGGCCGTCCAAATTGCCCAAGCGCACCGCAGCCAGGTATCCCCCGAGCAGCACTGTCCCCAAAAAAAGCCCGACCCCCGCGCGGTCGATCCGCCTCAAGGCCCGCAGGTTCGCCTCAGAGGGGGCGCCGTGCCAAAGCGCGGCCAGCGCCAGCAGGCCCCCACCCCAGGCCACCCCCAGGGCCAGGTGCAGCAGGTCGGCCAAAACCTCCACCACCCCCCGCCCAGCAGCGTGGGCGGTCAGGCTCAGGGTAAGCAACAGGCCCATCGCCAGGGGCGGGTAGACCCAGCGGTCCCAGCGGAACCAGCCCATGGAGAGCAGGAGCAACAAGGGTAGAACCAAAAGCCGCAACAAAACCAGGTTGCCCTGCTGGGTCTGCAGCAGGTAGCTACCCAAAAGGCCAACGTCCCCCAGCATCCATACGGTGTGGTAGGCGCTGTAGAGGCTGGCCCCAACGGCCAGCAGAAACCCCACCGAGAGCATCCGCCACACCCGCCAGCGCTGGGAGCGGGCTACCTCCCAGCCCAGGTAGCGGACAAATATCCCTGTTCCCAAAAGCAGAAAAACCCCCAGGTACAGCACCGCCCGGAGCGCGTACTGGAGCCCTTCATGTTCATGAGGCATGGTTCAGGACCGGTAGACGAACACAAAGAACCCGACAACGCTGTGTCCATCTACCCCCAGATTTCTCCACACCACCACATAGGGGCCGGGCTCGAGGTCGGGCCTCAGACGCAGGATTACATCCCGGCTAGTACGGGCGGTGGTCGCCACTCCCATGTCGACCCGCCGGCCCGCACTTCCACGGGAAGCGAGCACCTTGCGCACCAGCGGCTGGGCCAGCTGGCGCAGCCGGCTTGGATTTCCCCAGGCTTCCCGGGGCGCTTCAAGCGCGTAAACCCCAAAGGTGGAGAGCCGAACCTCAACGGGCTGGGTAAAGTAGACCACCACCGAGCTGGGTTTTTCCCTGAGGACGGCGTTGGCCGCTGGCACAGAACGCTCATACTCGGCGTGGGCCAGCGCCATAACCGAGGAGAAAACCATCAAAAAGGCCAATCTAGCCATACCCCTAGTCCCTCACGATGGCCGAATCAACCCCTCCCGCAGCAAGGTCTGCAACATCTCGGTGCTGATGTCTCCCGCCCTACCCTCAGCAACGGAGCGCAAAGCCGCTAGGGCCTCGGCTTCGCTCCGCTTGAGCTGAAGGTGGAGGTCGCTGAAGGGGTTGAGCGCATCCTGCCCGCGCAGGGTAAGCTGGTACCGTCCAAGCGGCGCAATGGGGGCCAGATGGGCCAGGTAGCGGCGGGAGAGGGCCACGTAGCCCTCCGCGTTCCCGGGAGGTTCCACCGGGCCGCGCACCTTGGCCGGAATGCCTATGGCCAGCATCCCATCGGGTATCTCCATACCCGGAGGCACCACTGCCCCAGCCCCCACCACCGCGCCTTGGCCCACTCGAGCCCGGTTCAGCACCACCGCCCCAATTCCAATCAGGGCTCCCTCCTCCACCACCGCCCCGTGCACCACGGCGCGATGGCCCACCGTTACATTCTTCCTTAGAATGCAGGGATCTCCCGGGTCAGCGTGCAGAACAGCCCCGTCCTGCACATTGCTCCCCGGGCCGACAAAAACCCTCTCGGTGTCCGAACGCACCACCGCACCAAACCAAATCGAGGCGTTCTCGGCAATCTCGACCTGCCCCACCACAACGGCATTTGGAGCTATGAAGGCCGTGGGGTGAATCCGAGGGGTGTGGTCATCCAAGCGGTACACTGCCATAGTGTGCCTCGCCGCCCTGATTTTACGCCCTTCGACCCAAGGCCTGCTCCAGCAGGGCCACATCCTCCTGGAAGGCCAGCAGCCGCCGGGCCTCCTCAGGGTCGAAGAACCCCCCCCCACTCAAACCCCTCTCCAACCGGACAGCCCCCTCCCCCCGCATCAAAAACCAGTGGATCACCCGGGGCACCCCTTTGTTGTTGATGTAGCGGGTGGTGGGAAGCTCCCCAACGACCTCGGCCCTGATGCCGGTCTCCTCCTCCACCTCGCGCAAAGCCGCTTCCGCCAGGTCCTCCCCCTCTTCCACATGGCCCTTAGGAAAGCACCAGTAGCCCATGCGGTCCCGGATCAGGAGCACTTCTCCTTGGGAATTGAACAACACCCCTCCGGCCCCAACCACCTCCTTTCTCATGCAAACCTCTCCCTCAAATAGCGCAGGGTGGCTTCGTCCAGGGCAGGCCCACCCTGGTAGCGCTGCTCCAGGTTCTCGGTTCCCAAAAGCGCCCAAAGGGCCTGCTCAGTGGCCTCGTCCCACTGGCCGGTAACCTCAGCCGCGTAGTGCCCCTGGGAACGCAACAAGGACTGAAGCCAGGCGATCTCTCCCGTCTCCAGCAAGCGAGCCTCTCCCCTGTCAAAAAGCAGCCGGTGCATTCGCAAAAGCCGCCCCAGCTCGCCTACCGGGTCGGGGTGGTCGTCCACCCGCAGGTCAATCCAGCGCTCCATCCCCCCATACCCTTTGCCCTGCCCCACCACCAGGAGGGCTGCGGACTGCCGCCCCCTCTTGTCCCCCCCTGCCCGATCGGCCCCCTCCAGGGCGGCCCAAAGGCGCTCTGGAAAGGGCAGGTCGGCGCGGTTCAGAAAGGTCTGCACCAACGCCTCTACCACCTCGGGGCCCGTGAGCAAGTTGCCTTGGGCCGCGTAGTTCGGCCCCCAGCGACCCCCAGCCCAAGGATGGCATTCCGAACCGGTGTAGCTCAGGCTTTCGCCGCTGGCCAGCACCAGACCAAACTGCCGCTTGGCCAACCCGGGGTCGTTCCGGGCGAAAACCGCCAGGATGTCCTCCGGACCTGCCCCCGCCTCCATCAGGGTCAGACCCAAGGGGCCAAACGCGGGGTTAGCGTAGGACTGGGTGGCCACTGCCCCCACCCCAGCCCGGGCCCAGGGGACCACCGCACCCACCGCGAGGAACTTGCTGGCCACAGCAATTCCAAGGTCGCCGGTTTGCGCATCGCGGGCCACCAACGAAAAGGTGCCAAAAAGCCTCATGCACCCCATCCTACCCCTAACCAAGCGACCTCAATCTCAAACACCCGAAACCGGAGCCCCTTCCACGAAACAAACCGGCTTCTGCACGGCTCGGCGCAACCACTCCTGAAACTCCTCCGGCCTGACCTCCAGGGCTCCAAAGCGGGCCAGGTGGGGGTTCATCACCTGGGCGTCAAAAAGCTCATACCCACGCGCCCGCAGGTGCTCAACCAGCCTGACCAAGGCCACCTTGGAAGCGTTGGGAACCCGGTAGAACATGCTGTCCCCGATGAAGGCCCCGCCCAAGGCCACCCCCAGAATCCCTCCGGCCAGCCTGCCATCCAGCCAGGTCTCGAAGCTATGGGCGTAGCCGTGGCGGTACAGTTCCAGGTAAAGCTCCTTTATCTCCTCGGTGATCCAAGTCTCACTCCGGTAGGTCCAGCCCCGGGTGGCGCAGCCCTCGAGCACCCCGGGGAAGTCGCTGTTGATCCGCACCTCAAAGCGACCAGCGTTGAGCACCCGGCGCAGGCTTTTGGGGATGTGAAAGCCTTCGTCCAACGGGATGACCGCCCGATAGAGGGTTCCGTAGGCCCGTTGGTCAAACCAACCCACACCCCGCTCGAGCCCTAACGGAAAGTACCCCCGGGCGTACATGCGCAGGACAGCTTGAAGATGCCTCTGGGTCATGGCCCATAGCTAGTCTAACAACCGGGAGAGGGCCTCCGCCGAAAGGTCCTCCTGCACCTCCTCCCGCTTCATGGCCCAGGCCGGCAGGGGAAAGGTGAGGGCCAGGGGCACCGGCACCTCCGGCTGGTGCAGGATCATGGTGCCCTGGGGTAGGATCACGGCCCTTTGGCGGAAGGAGGGGGGCAGGTACCGGTACTCAGGGCGCTCGGCCTCGGCCGCATCCAGTCGGCCCACCACCCGAATAGCGGCATTGCCCACCACCCGACCCTCCACCTCCGAGGCGGTCTGCTGAGCCCCTATCAGGATCACCCCTAGGCTCCTCCCCCGCTCCGCGATATCCAGGAGAATATCCTTGATGGGGCTGTCTCCTTCGCGGGGGGCGTACTTGTTCAACTCATCCAGGACCACAAAAACCCGGCCCCCATACTCATCCCGCTCCTTTCGCTCAAAAATCGACTTCAGCAAGGCTCCCACCACGAACATCTGGGCCTGGGCGGGGAGCTGGTGAATGTCCACTACGCTGACCTGAGCGGCCCCGCCTAGAGGGTCGGGGGGGCGGCCCGGCCGGTCGCCCCGGATGAGGTGGGCCACGCTGCCCACCGCCGCCCGTAACCGCCGGGCGAAGGCCTCGAGGGTGCTCCGGGTCTGCCGGGCGGTCCAGAGCGGGTCACCCTTCTGCCTTTCCTCCTCTGGGGCGGCCTCTGGCCCCAGGAGCTTGAACTCTATGTAGCGCACAAGCTGGGAAAAGCTGACGACGCGCTGTTTGCCCAGCTCCTCAAAACCCCTTCCTGCCCCCTCAACCGCCACTTCGTCCACCCAGTCCTCTACCAAAAGGCCCGGGCCCCGCTGACCCTCTACCAGCCGACGCAGCCGTTCGGTAACCTGGTCGATGAGAAAGCCCAGGTTGCTCATGGCCCCCCGATCGGCAAAGAGAAAGGGCAGGAGCCCCTCGCGGCAGAACTGGACTAAATCCCAGTGGTAGGGGGTGGCGTCCATCCGCGCCACATCAGGCAGGACTTCTCCCGGCGTCTTCCTTGGGGGGGCTAGAAAGGCCACGCTCTCAAAGGGGTGGGGGGGTAAGCCCAGCTTCTGGTAGACCAGCCGGTCTTCCTCCCGCAAACCCCGGTTGGGCTTGTCCAGGTAGAAGAGGTCTTCCCCCTTGACGTTGAAGATGATGGCCCGGGTGGTGGCCTTCTGGGGGTTGGCCGGGGAGTGGAAGAGGCTGTGGAGCAAGAAGGTAGCGTAGCTGGTCTTGGCCGCTACCCCGGAGACCCCCGAGATGTTGACATGCCCCCCCTTGAAACCGTTCAAGAAGTCAAAGTTAACATAGACCACCTCGCCATTCTTGAGCACCCCCACGGGCATCTTCCTATCCCCCATCCCCTCGTAGTAAAGGGCCAGGGCCAGGGGCTCTTGCTCGTTGGCCAGATAGACCGGGGCACCAGGGTTTGGTGGCAGGTACTCTTCCGGAAGGATGCGGGTAACCTGAACATGGGCCACATAGGAGACGCTAACCGGCAAAAGCTCCCGCTGGGCCAAGAAAACATCGGTGTCAAAGGTATTTCCCTCGTAAACCTTAAAGACCTCGTCCACCATGCCGTAGTAGCGCACACAGCCCCGGCCGGGGTCGGGGTGGGGAAACTCCACGTAGACCAGGTCGTCCAGCCGGAGGTAGCTGCCCTCCGGCACCGCCACCCAGAAATCCAGGGGTCGCACCTCCCGGCTGCCCAGCACCACGCCCACCTGCTTCACCTCTACCTCCTATGTGAACAGAGCCTGCACAATCCGGCGGCGCGCCACCTCCAAAGGACCTAGGTGCCGCCCCAACCACTGCTCGAGCCCAAAGACCGGCACCAGATTCTGCGGCGCCCTGGGGTCGCGCCACGGAGTGGAGGCCATGGTACAGAAAAGGCTCACCGAGAGATCGGCCAGCGCCTTGGCTTCGGCAGGCTCGCGGGTTGGAGATTCTACCCGCAGCAAGGCCGCAGCCCCATGGAAGGGGACGCGCGGCTCCAAGGGTAGCCGCACATACCAGGAGTAAACGTCCACCAATCGGTTGAAGGCCCGCCCTGGAACCCAAAAGATGGGGGTACGCTGGTAGGGTTCCAGCCGGTGCAGCAGGGCCTGGTGTTCCGGGCTTAGGTAGGTTGCGGCCTGGGTCTTGGCGTAGCCCATCAACCGGTCCGAACGCCTAAAGCCCTCCTCCCCCGGATACAGCTGCCCATCCACCACCACATAGCCACCTTCCAGCTCGTTTACCACGGCCGCCTCGAGCCGCCGCATCTCCTCCGTAACCCGAGCCTTGAGGCTTGCAGGGTCCGTCTCCCGCACCCGCACTGGTTGGTAGTGGCTCAGTCCCGGAGGTAGGGGCTCCACCTCGTCCTTGTGGAGCAGGATATGCCGCTTGCGTGGCTCCCCTACGGGGTAAATCCCCTTCTCGTCGCGGCATACCGCGCCAGCTATCACCGTCGCCAAGAGGGCTTTACGCCCCGCAGCGTCGACAAGCTGGGCCTCAACCCGCTGGCGGCCGTCCACCAGGTAGAATACCGGCCAGCCCTCGGGGGCCACCCTAGGGGGCGCATGGGCCACCCAGTCTCCCTCAATCTCGGTCTGGACCGCAACCCCCTCCACCCCTTCCCCCTCCACCCGTTCGGGGAGGTCGTACTCAGGGCTCCAGGCTTCCAAACGCCAGGGCATGGTGCGATTATAGGGGAGATTACGTTTCTAGGCAACACGCCCCCCTGTTTTATCCTGACAAACAAAAAGTCCGGGACTCTCCCGGACCTGCTCCACTGCGGAGGTTACCGCAAGCGGCTCAACACCTCTTGGGCCTCCCTATAGTCGGGCCTAAGCTTGAGGGCCTGCTCACACTGCACCCTGGCCCCCTCCTTATCCCCCAAAAGCTCGTTGGCGCGGCACAGCCAGTAGCGGTAGACGGGGTTGTTCTGCTCCAGGGCCACCGCCTTGGTAAAGTTGAAGCGGGCCTTCTGGTAGTCTCTCAACTCCATGTAAACCTGTCCCAGCCCCACGTAGGCGTCAGGGTAGCGCACTGGGGAGAGGGCTACCGCTTGCTGGTAGGAAACCCCTGCCTGCTGCCAGTCCTTCTTCTCGTAGTAGGCATCCCCCCGCCGCAACCAGGCCTCGGCGTTGCCCGGGCTCAGCACCACCGCCTGGTCGAGGTGCTCAATGGCCAGGTCCAGGTTGCCTCGCAGCAGGAGCAGGCTGCCGTACCTAACCCGCAAGGCGGCGTTCTTGGGGGCAGCCTTCACCGCCTCGTCGTAGTTCTTGAGGGCCTCCTCCCACTTGCCCTGGCGAACGTAGACATCGGCCAGCAAGGCCCGCACCACCGGTTCGTCCTTGAGCGAAAGGGAGCGCTGGAGGGACTCAACGGCTTGGTCCAGGCGGTTTTGGTAAACAAGCACAGTACCCCGGGTGGCGTAGATAGGGGCGTACCTGGGGTTGACCCGCTCAGCCTCCCGAAGCACCGCCAAGGCCTGGTCCAAAAGGCCCTTAGAGGCGTCCCGGTTCTCCGAAAGCAGGTACTGCCGCACGTAAGTCTGGGCCAAGGCCACATAGGCCTGGGTGAAACCGCTGTTCAGCGTGATCGCGCGGCGAAGGTTTTC
This sequence comes from Meiothermus sp., assembly GCF_025060375.1. GTDB lineage: Bacteria > Deinococcota > Deinococci > Deinococcales > Thermaceae > Meiothermus. The sequence continues at coordinate 19,836 of NZ_JANXCG010000011.1, forward strand.
CACCGCCGCAGTGAAGCGGCCCAGCTCGGTCTGAACCCGGGCCAGCAGGTAGAGGTTTTCGGGGGTGGGTGCGTCCTTGACCGCCCTCTCACACGCCCCAAGGGCTGCCTCGGGGCGCCCGGCGTCGTAAAGCAGGGCGCAAAGGCTGGCCTGGTTTTGCGGCCGCGAGGTGGGCTGGGCAGGAGCCTGCTGGGCCAGCGCGCCCCCCAAAGCCAGCGCCGTCACCAAAAACCAAAAACGCATCGTTTTCCTCCTGATTCGGTCAAACCATCCACAAGGACAACCGAAAGCGCCGGGCTGCCTCACAGGATATAGCGCGACAGATCGGGTGAGGCCAGCACGTTCTTGAGCCGAGCTTCCACATACTCCTTGGTGATCTCCACCCGCCCCAAGCAGGTCTGAAATGAAACCTCCTCCAAAACCCGCTCCAAAACGGTGGCCAACCGCCTGGCGCCAATATCTTCCAACTCTTGGTTAGCTTGGTGAGCAAACCGGGCCACCGCCTCGATGGCCTCAGGGGTGAAGTGGAGTTCCGTCTCATCGGCAGCAAGCAGGGCGCTGTACTGCTTGATGAGGGAGTTCTCAGGCTCCAGCAAAATCCGTTCAAACTCCTTGGGGCCTAGCGGCTCGAGCTCCACCCGGATTGGGAAACGCCCCTGGAGCTCCGGAATGAGGTCGGAGGGCTTGGAAACGTGAAAGGCCCCCGCCGCGATGAAGAGCACGTGGTCGGTGGAAAGGGGCCCAAGCCGCGTGGAGACCACCGTACCCTCCACGATAGGCAAAAGGTCGCGCTGTACCCCTTCCCCGGAAACATCTGGCCCACCCACGGCACCCTTGCTGCGGGCAACCTTGTCAATCTCGTCTATGAAAACGATGCCCTCCTCCTGGGCTCGGCGCAGCGCCTCCTGGGAAGCCTCCTCCCTGTCCACCATCCGCTCGGCCTCCTGGTTCTTCAGCACCTCCAACGCCTCGCGCACCCGCATCCGGCGGCGCACCCGGCGCTGGGGCAGCAAGCCCTTGAGCATCTCCTGAAGCCCCTGCATGGACTCACCCCCCAGCATCCCCACCATCGGCAGGCGGGCCTCCTCAGCCACTTCCACCTCCACGTACTGGTCGTGGTAGCGGCCGGTGCGCAGCTCCTGGGGCGATATGCGCAGAAGGGCCGCCACCTGGTCCTCGGCCAGGCTCAGGGCCCGACCCTCCACCTTGGACTTCATCTCCTGCATGACAAGCTGATAGGAGACCTCTGCCAGGTCGCGCACAATGGACTCCACGTCGCGGCCCACATAGCCCACCTCGGTAAACTTGGTGGCCTCCACCTTCAAGAAGGGGGCCCCTGCCAGCCGGGCCAACCGCCGGGCAATCTCGGTCTTGCCCACGCCAGTAGGCCCAATCATCAGGATGTTCTTAGGGGTGACCTCGCGGGCCAGCTCGGGGGGCAGCTTCTTTCGGCGCATCCGGTTGCGCAGGGCCACTGCTACGGCCCGCTTGGCTGCAGACTGCCCCACGATGTGCTTATCAAGTTCGCGGACAATTTCCGCTGGAGTGAGGTTCATACCGCTCCTATTCAGGACGGGGAAGGGTCCCCCAGGCTCAAGACCTGGGTGGGCTGGCCGCTCGTGTAGAGGTCTATCTCACCGGCCAGACGAATCGCCTCACGGGCTATTTCAGGGGCTGAGAGGGTGGAGTGCCGCAGCAGGGCCTTGGCTGCGGCCAGAGCGTAAGGTCCCCCGGAACCCACCGCCACCACCGGCTCGTCAGGGCTCAACACCTCTCCGCTGCCCGAAAGCAGGAGTAGGTTCTCGCGGTCAGCCAGGACGAGCATGGCCTCAAGGTTGCGCAAAACCCGGTCGGTGCGCCAAAGCTTGGCGGTCTCTATGGCCGCCCGCTGCAGGCTACCCTTAGCCTCCTTCAAGGCCCCTTCAAACTTCTCCAGAAGCGTAAGGGCATCCGCCACCGCCCCGGCAAAACCCACCAGGACACCCCCACCAACCTCCAGCCGGCGCACCTTGACCGCCCCTGTCTTGAGAACGGTCTGGCCCAGGGTGACCTGACCATCCCCCGCGATGGCCGTAACCCCGTCCCGCCGCACCGCTACGATGGTGGTTCCGTGCATTTCCACTGCCTCGGAATCTAGCGCCCCACGGTGAAGCCGATATGAGAAGCCCCCAGCCGGGCAGTTTGAGACCCCCTCACCGCTCCAAAGCCCTAAAACCTTCCGGTACCGGCAAGGTCCGGATACGCCCCAGCGGCCACCAGACCGCGTTGGCCCGGCCAGCAATGGCGCTGGTGGGCACCGGACCAAAGGTACGGGAGTCCTCTGAACCGCCAAAGGTGCGGTTATCCCCCATCACGAAGTAGTAGCCTGGCTCGAGCTTGAGGGCACTGGTGAAGCAGTGTTCGCCCAATCGGCTTCTGGCCAGGTCCTCCTCCGAAGGGGGCACCAGCATACGCAGGGTAGGCTTCAGATAGTCGGGCAAAAGCTCTGGAGTAAAGCGCACCTGCTGCTGGGTGATGAGGGCGGTGAGACGGCCATCCCGATAGCAGACCACAGGGTAGCTGTCGGGGTAGGGCTGAAGCGAGGCGGTGATGTGCAGCTCGTTGAGGGGCTGGCCGTTCACGTAGACCACCCCGTCCCTCAGGCTGACCTCATCGCCCGGCAGACCAACAATACGTTTGATGAAAAAGGCCCTGAACTGAAACCCCAAGACCGGAAACTGGGCCACCGCGTTGGGGGTGCCCTCAGGGGGTTTGACGATGGCCACCTCGCCGCGCCGCCACTGCATCAGACCAAACCGCACCAGCCAGGTCTCGTACTTGGGCACAAAAACCCGCTCCCCATTCAGTAGGGTAGGGTTCATGGAGCTGCCCACCACCCCCACCGTGGTAAAGAGAAAAGTGGTGACCAAAAAGGCCAGCAAGAGGGCCTCACCTACCTGGCGGAACCACTCCTTGAAAAGGTACTCAAGAAACCTACTCATCGCAAGGCGTCTCCAGTCCGGCCAATAGCATACCCCAGGGCTACCTCAAATTCCCCTCACGAGCCCGCGGTGGGCCGCACCCTGAGGCTGCACCGACGGTTTCCCCCGAGCGGACCTGGGCCCACCCCCGCAGGATAGGCGAGCGCAGGACTCTGCGGGGAGCTGAGGAGCAAGCCCAGCCGGTTCTGCGCGGTTTGGCCAAGGAACACCCAGCCGGTGAAGATTTCGCAAAAGCCTGAAGAGAGAGCAGGTATAGTGTTGGCGTGGGGCTGGCCGGCATCACCTTGGAGGGCCGCTACAAGGTCATCCGTCCCATCGCTCGGGGCTCATTGGCCACGGTCTACCTGGCCTTCGACATTCACGGCACCCCCTATGCCCTAAAGGTTTTTCCCAAGGGTTTTGAAGGCCGGGCCGAGCGGGAGTGGAGGGTTGGGCAGAAGCTCAAACACCCCCGCATCAACCCCGTGCTGGCCCGCCTCAGCGTGCCCCAGGAGGGCGGCGAGAACCCTGCCGTGCTGCTTGCCTTTGCTCCGGGAAGCCGGTTTTCCGAGTGGCGCAGGGACAACCCGGGCCGGGTGCTGACGGTGTTCCGCCACCTGCTCGAGGCCCTGGCCCACATGCACAGCAAAAACCTTGTGCACCGCGACGTAAAGCCAGAAAACCTAGTGGTAGACGGCACCGGCGACTCCCGGCTGGTGGATTTCGACCTCTCAGGGCCGGTAGGCGAGCGCTTTAGCCAGCGGGTGCGGCTGGGCACCATCGCCTACATCGCTCCAGAGCAGATTCGCGGCCAGTCGCCCACCCCTGCTTCAGACGTCTACTCAGCCGGAATTCTGCTCTACTGGGCGCTCAGCGGCGAACTCCCCTTCACCGGGGAACCAGCTGAGGTCATGCGGGCCCACCTGAGCAACCTCCCCCCTCCGCTGGTGGCCGCCCCTGAAACCGGGCTGGTGGTTACCCAAGAGCTCCAGGCCTACCTGAACCGGCTGGTCGCCAAAGACATCCGTCAGCGCTACCCCGACGCCATAGAAGCCCTGCGGGGCCTCGAGGAGATGGGGCTGGCGTGGGCCATCTAGGCATGCTGGCCTTCCTCTTCGTGGATGGGCTGGGGCTTTCGCGCGACCCTAGAAGCCCGCTCCAACGCCTGGAGCTCCCCACCCTAAAAGCCCTCAGCCAGGGGTTTGGCCCCGAGCCCGCCGACCGGCCCGGGCAGGCCTACCGGGTCTTGGACGCCGGGCTTGGCGTGGAGGGGCTGCCCCAGTCCGGTACCGGCCAAACTACCCTTCTCACCGGCCGCAACGCTGCCCGGATGCTGGGCTTCCACCAGGGCCCCCACCCCCTGCGCAGCCTCCAGGCCCTCCTAGCCCAAGAAAGCCTGCAGGTGTGGGCCCGAAGGCAGGGCCTGAGGGTGCTCCACGCCAATGGCTACCGGCCGGAGTACCTGGAACGGGCGCAGAGGAGCCGCCGCAACCTCCTATCGGCCTTTGGCTACGCAGCCCGCTGCGCTGGGCTCGAGCTGCTCCCAGCAGGCCACCCCCTGGCCTTACCGCCGGCTTTCTGGAACGACCCCAAGGCCGCGGGGCGGCGCTTTGCGGAGCTGGCCCAGGAGCACCACCTGACCATCCTGGAGAACTGGGCCCTAGACTACGCGGCCCACCGGGCCCCGGATGAGCTCGAGGCCCGCTTCAGCGAACTGGACCGCTTTGTGGAGGGTTTCCTCGAGGCTGCCCCAGCGGCCACCCTGGTCATCGCCGCCGACCACGGCAACGCCGAGGAGCCCTGGCACCCCCAGCACACCCGGAACCCCGTGCCCCTTTTGGTGTGTGGGCCTTTGGCCACAACCGTACCACCCATGCGCAGCCTAACCGAACTGGCCCCCTGGGTGCGAGAGCAACTGAAAAATGGTGGAGCCGGTGGTCGGATTTGAACCGACGGCCGCTCGATTACGAATCGAGTGCTCTACCGCTGAGCTACACCGGCATGCCTGCCTATTCTAGCGGTAAAGGGCCCTGTGGTAAAGTCTCGGGCGATGAGGCGCAAGGACGGCCGCTCAGCTCACGAGCTACGCCCCCTCAGGCTGCAGATGGGCTACGTGCAGTACGCGGAGGGCTCGGCCCTGGTCGAGCTGGGCCAGACCCGGGTTCTGGTCAATGTCTCCATCACCGAGGGGGTACCCCGCCACGCTTCCGGCAAGCAAGGCTGGCTGATGGCCGAGTACAACCTGCTGCCCCGCTCCACCCAGGAGCGCAAGGAGCGCGAGCGACAGAAAATCTCAGGGCGCACTGCAGAGATACAGCGTTTTTTGGGGCGGGCCTTCCGGGCCGCTTTGGACCTGAACCTGCTGCCCGGGAAGACAGTGGTGGTGGACGCCGACGTGATCCAAGCCGATGGCGGAACCCGGGTGGCCTCGCTCCTAGGCGGCTACGCGGCGTTGCACATGGCGCTGGACCGGCTGGTGCGGCAGGGAAAGCTGGATGAGTGGCCCCTAACCGAGTTTGCCGCGGTGAGCGTGGGCTGGATGGGGGACGGCAGTCTGCTCCTTGACCTCACCCGGCTCGAGGACGAAAACGCCTGGGCCGACCTTACCGTGGTGGCCACCCAAAGCGGGGACATCATCGAGCTGAACGGTGCAGGCGAGGGCCGGCCGGTGCCCCGCTCCACCTACCAGGCCATGCTCGAGCTGGGCCTGGAGCGGATCCCCGAGCTGGTGCGGCGGGTCCATGCCCAGCTCAACCCCACCCCTGAGGGGCGGAGCCGCTAAGATGGGGAAGATGCGTTTGCTCATCGCAACCTCGAACCCAGGCAAGTTCCGCGAGCTCAAAGAGGGGCTGGCCCCCTTAGGGTGGACGCTTTTCTCCCTGCTGGACTATCCCTTCAAAATGCCCCCAGAGGAAGGGGCTACCTTTGAGGACAACGCGGTGCTGAAAGCGGCCTACGCCGCCAGGCAAAGCGGCCTGCCTACCCTAGCCGACGACTCGGGCCTCGAGGTGGCCGCCTTGGGGGGTGAGCCTGGGGTCTACTCAGCCCGTTACGGCAACAAGGCGACCGATCTGGAGCGGAACGTGTACCTGCTCGAGCGCCTCAAGGGGGTGCCCCCAGGAGAGCGCAAGGCCCGGTTCGTGGCGGTCCTGGTCATCGCCTACCCCGACGGCTACATGGAGCTCTACCGCGGGGAAACCGAAGGGGAAATCCTGGAAGCCCCGCGCGGTGAGTGGGGCTTCGGCTACGACCCCCTTTTCTGGGTGCCCGAAGCGGGCAAAACCTTCGCCGAGATGACCCTGGAGGAGAAAGCCAGCTACTCCCACCGGGGCAAGGCCCTGAGGGCCCTCGTGGAGGCCCACCGCCTGGGCCTGGCCCGCAAAGAGCAACCCTTGCAGGAGTAAAGAAAGGCTAAAAAGCCCCATTAAGGCTTCGGGTTTATGCTGAGGCCATGCGTGTGTGGAGCATTCTCGGCCTAGCCCTGCTGGCCGTCGGCTGCAGCCCCAACAGCGGGCTCGAGCCCCGTGCCTGCCAGGTGGTGCAGATGGTGGGCCCCACCCAGCCCTTCCAGCCCGCCCAGGTAACCCTGCGAAAGGGAGGCTGCATCGAGTTCGTCAACGCCGACCAAGGGCCGCACGACGCGGTCTCAGCCCCGGGCACATCCTCGGCGCTCCAGTTTGGCACCCGCCGCCTTGCGCCAGGAGAGCGGCAGAAGGTGGTCTTCAACCTGGCAGGGGAGATAGAGTACATCTGCTCGGTAGACGGGCACGCCCAGCTCGGCATGCGGGGGAAAATCATCGTCCAGCCCTGAGTTGCGTCCGCCCGCCCCTTCGGGGCATCATGGGGGCATGTCGCGTTTGCGTGGAAGGGTAGCCTTGGTCACCGGGGCTTCCTCCGGGATCGGCCTGGAGATAGCCCGCCAGCTCATAGCCCATGGGGTGAAGGTAGGCCTCCTGGCCCGTAGCCAGGAAAAGCTGACCCAGCTGGCAGCAGAGCTGGGCAACAGCCTGGCCCTGCCCGCCGATGTCACCCGCTACGAGGAGGTGGAGCGGGCGGTGGCCCGGCTCGAGGCCCACTTCGGGGGACTGGACTACCTCATCAACAACGCCGGCATCGGCATCTTCAAGCCTGTTCACGAGCTAAGCCCCCAGGAGTGGCGGCAGGTAATCGACACCAACCTCACCGGCCCCTTCTACGCCACCAAAGCGGCCGTACCGGCCATGCTCCGCAGCGGCGGCGGCCACATCGTCAACATCGGCTCCATGGCCGGCAAAAACGCCTTTGCCGGAGGGGCCGCCTACAACGCCAGCAAGTTCGGCCTGCTGGGCTTCTCCGAAGCCGCCCTAATTGACCTGCGCTACCACGGCATCCGGGTCAGCAGCGTCCTACCAGGCTCAGTGGACACGCCCTTTGCGGGAAACCCCACTGGGGCCGCTTGGAAAATCCAGCCCGAGGACGTAGCCCAGGCAGTTCTATACCTGTTGCAAAGCGACCCCCGCATCACCGTGAGCGAGGTGGATATCCGGCCCAGCCAGCCGCCGCGCGGATAACCCCTGGTCATCCGCCTGGCCCTAACCGCAGGCCACCCCTCGACAGGGGGCCGCACACGGGTCGGAATTCGTCGGGTGGCCCCCAGGGACCGCCACGAACCTCCCGAGATGCCCCTACCCCAACACCCCGAGGGCAGCCGTCAACCCGCGTCGTCAAGTTGCTGAAGCAACGGCCAGCTGAAGCCAGCAAAAGGGCGCCGTGGGGCCTCTACGCCCCACGGCCGCCTGAAAATCGGTTACTGCCTCACGCTGGCATTGTAGCGGGCGAGTACCTGGTCGGCCCGCTGCTTGGCCTCGTCCAGGGCCTGCTTGGCTGGCTTGCCGCGGATGGCCTCCTCGATGGCCGACTGCACGATCTGGCGGATCTCGGTGAAGCCCCCCATCAGGCAGCCCGCTGAGGCGGTGTTGACCTTGGAGGTCTCGAGCTGGCGCAGGGCGGTGGTGTAGTTAGGCTGGCGCACGTAGGCCTGGCGTACACTGGGCAGCTCCACCACCCCCTTCACCACCGGGAAGTAGCCGGTGCCAATAATCCACTTGGCCTGGGTCTCAGGGCGCAGCAGGTAGCGGATGAACTCCCAGGCGGCCTGGGTCTCGGCCTCGCTGAAGCCGCGCAGCAAGTAGACCGCAGCGCCCCCGATGGCGGTGCCGTTGCGCTCGTTCAGATAGGGGTAGAAGGCTGTGCGCAGCGGGAAGCGACCGCCAATCTGGCGCAGCACCCCGGTCAGCGAAGCGGTGGAGTAGATGGCGATGGCCGCATTGCCCTGGGCGAAGAGGCTCTGGCTATCGGCCCAGTTGCGACCGGTGTTGGCCGCCACCCCCTCGCGCACCAGCCTGGCCCAGGTGTCCACGAAGGCCACCGCCGCCGGGTTGTTGAAGGTGACCTCGGTGGCCCGGGCCTTGCGCCCGTTCTCGTTGTTGCAGAAGAACTGGCCCGAGTTGTAGCTGAACTGCTCCACGAACCAGCTGTCAATCGGGATGGTCAGGCCAAAACGGGTGGTCCTGCCCGAGGCGTCCTTGATGGTGAGCTTGCGGGCGGCCTCCTCCAGGTCGGCCAGGCTCCAGGTGTTGCGGTAGGGGATGCCGGCCTGCTCCAAGGCCTGGGCGTTGAAGTAGAGGATGGGGTTGGAGCTGTTGAAGGCCAGGCCGTAGAGCTTGCCGTCCACGGTGTAGTAGTTGCGCGGCTGGGGCACGAACTGGGAGAGGTCAAAGTTGTTAGCCCGGGCCAGGTCTTCCAGCGGCAGCACCGCCCCCGAGTCGGCCATGAAGCGGGCCCCGATGTCGTAGACCTGGATCACGTGGGGCCGCCCCTGGCCCCCGGCCTGAAGCGCCGCGCGCAGCTTGTTGAGGCCGTCGTCGTAGGAGCCCACGAACTGGCTCCGCACAGTGATGCGGTTCTGGGCGGCGTTGAAGTCCTTGACCAAAGCCTCGGTGGCCTCGCCCAGCACCCCGCCCATGGAGTGCCAGAAGTCGATGGTCACCCGTTGCTGGGCCAGAGAAAGGCTACTCAGGGCCAGCGCCAACAGCACAAAGGTTCGCCTCATGTTTGCCTCCTTATCCCTTTAGCCCACCCAGGGCAATTCCCCGAATGAAGAACCGCTGGGCGAGCAGAAAGGCGATGAGAGTGGGCAGCAAGACCAGGATGGCCGTCGCCGCCACCACGTTCCAGGCCGTAACCTCCACGTTTTGCACCTGGGCCACCGCGATCTGTGCGGTCATCATCTCGCTTCGGTTAATGGTGACCAAGGGCCAGAGGTACATGTTCCACGAGCCCAGAAAGGTGAGGGCAGCCAGGGCCCCCAGGGCGGGGGCGGAAAGCGGGAGAGCTACATGCCAGAGCATCCGCAGGTGCCCTGCCCCGTCAATGCGGGCGGCATCGAAGAGGTCTTGCGGCAGGCTCTTGATGAACTGGCGCAGCAGGAACACCCCGAGCGGCGAGGCAACGAAGGGCACAATAAGGGCGGTGTAGGTGTTGAGCCAGCCGAAGCCCTGCACCAGCAGGTACAAGGGCAGGAAGGTCACCTCCCCGGGGATGAGGAGCAGGGCCACCACGAAGCCGAAAAGCAGGCCCTGGCCGGGGAAGGGGATGCGGGCCAGGGCGTAGCCCATGGTGGCCGAGACCAGGATGACCCCCAGGGTGGTGGCAAGGGCCACCACAGCGCTGTTGAAGAGGTAGCGGGCCAAGGGGTACTTCTGCAGGGCCTCCAGGTAGGGCTCCAGGGTGGGGTTGGCCGGCCAGAAGCCCGGGGCGAAAAGCTCGCCGTCGCTTTTGAAGCTGGCCGCAAACAGGTTCAGCAGGGGCAAGACCAGCAGGAAGGCATAGACCGAAAGCCCCAGGTAAAAGAGGAACCGCGCCAGCCAGCGGGGCAGGCTAACCATAGTGCACCCTCCTACCGAAAAAGCGGAACTGCAGGGCCGCCAGCAACAGAAGCACCAGGAAGAGGGCCACCGCCTGGGCCGAGGCGTAGTAGAAGCGGAAGTTGAAGAAGGCGTCCTGGTAGACCCGGTAAATCCAAACCATGGTGCTCTCCATAGGCCCCCCACGGGTCAGCAGGTGAATCTGGCCGAAGGCGGTGAGGCTGGAGAGCAGGATCAGAAGGGCCACCAGGAACAAAGTGGGCGACAACAGCGGCAGGGTGATGCGCCAAAACTGCGTCCAGCTCCCCGCCCCGTCAATACGGGCGGCCTCGTAGAGCTCCTCAGGAATCTGCTGCAGGCCGGCGGTGAGGAGGATGGCTGTGAAACCCACCCCAGCCCAGGCGGTCACCACGGCCAGGGTGGGCAGAGCCAGCTCGGGGCTGGTGAGCCAGGGCTGGCGGGGAAGCCCAATGGCCTCGAGCGCACGGTTCAGGGTGCCCCCCACCGGGTGCAGGAACCAGCCCCAGGCCACCGCCGCCACCGCCGTAGGCACCGCGGTGGTGAGGAAGAAGAGGGTACGGAAGAGGTTCACCCCCGGAAAGGGGCGGGCCACCATCAGCGCGGCCACCAGCCCCAAGACGAGTTGCACCGGCGCCACGATGGCAGCAAACACAAAGGTGGCCCCCACCGAGCGCCAGAAGGCGGGGTCGCGGAACATCTCGGCGTAGTTGGCCAGCCCCACCCACTCCCGGCTGGTGCCCAGCAGGTTCTCGCGGTGAAAGGAAAGCCAGAAGGCGTTCAGGGTGGGCCACACGATGAAAAGGAGCATCAGGGCAACCCCCGGAACCACCAGCAGGAAGGCCTCAAGGCCCTCCCCTCCTCTGAAGCGGGTCTGGGGTTTGGCTCTGGTCCAGGGGGTTTCTCGTCGCTCTACCGACACGTTGACTCCTCGCCTCACAGAGGATTCCGTGAGTTCGTCAGCGAAGTTTCAGAACTCCCTTGACCCCTAGCTGACCTGGGGGCTCCCCTCCTGGGTACTTAGACCAGGTACACAAATTTGGACCGGTCATGTATTCTAGTCTCACCACAAAACCTAAAGGAGGACGCCTATGAAGATGACCCGTCGGCAACTACTCAAAGCAGGTGTAGCTGCATCCACCGTGTACAGCCCCTGGATGATTGCCCGGGCCCAGGCCCGCCCAGTAAAGCTGGCCGCGATTCTCCCCCTTACCGGGGCCTTCGCATTTGCTGGAAACGCAGCTTTGGAAGCTTTTAGGGACTTCACCGACCGGGTTAACGACAGCGGGGGCATAGGGGGGCGGCGGCTCGAGCTCATCGTGGAGGACGATGGCTACGATGTGGCCCGGGGCACTGCGGCTTTCAACCGCATCGTACAGCGGGAGAGCGCTGACGAACTGGTCTTCGTCTACGGGAACTCCACGGGCCTTTCCAAGGCGCTGGCCCCCGAGATCACCCGGCTCCGCCTGCCCTACACCGCCACCTCCTTCTCCAACGAGCTGGCCGACCCCAACACCTACCCCACCATCTTCGTCTTCGGTCCCACCTACAACGACATGGCCGGGGCGCTCTTGCAGCAAATCCGCCTGCAACGGGGCCGCGGGGCAAAGATATTCCTCTGCTACTCCAACTCCGAGTTTGGCCGCGACCCCATTCCCTTCATCAAGGAGCGCGCGGCCCGCTTGGGCTTCCAAATCGTAGGCGAGGAAATCACCCCGCTGGCCATTGCCGACGCCACCCCCATCGTGACCAAGCTGCGCCAGACCCAGCCCGACTTCGTGATTCTCCAGGGTTACGTGCTCACCGTGGAGCCCATTCTGGTCCGGGCCGCGCGGGAGCAGGGGGTGCGAGCCACCTTCATGGGAACTTACTACTCGGCAGAGCTAGCCCTAATGCAGCGGGCAGGCGCTGCGGCAGACGGCTTCATCGTAACCTACCACAACGCCTACTACTACGATGCAACAGTACCAGCCGTAGAGCAAATTCGAGCCCTGCGTCGGGCCAAAGGGCGTGACCTTTCCTACCGCACCACCTACTACATGGGTTCCTGGATGGCAATGGACGTGATCACCGAGGCCATGCGCCGCGCCCAAGCCGCCGGCAAGCTCACCCGTCCGGGCATGATCGAGGCGCTGGAGAGCTTGGGTGACTACAACGCGGGCGGTCAAGCCCGCAACCTGCGCTGGGTGAACCACCGCCTACCCTTCACCAAGCTGTACCGGGCCAACGTGCGCGATGGCCGCTTTGACGCCATCAGCGACTGGATTGACGGCACCAGGGTCTGAGCGGCCAACCCGCCACTCCCCAACCCGGGGGCTCAGCCACCTCGAGCCCGGGGCCAACCATACCCCCGTGAGCTGCCCCCGGGAAACACCTGAAACGACATGGACCTCGCCCTTAACCTACAAACTGCCCTAAACGGCTTAGCGAACGGGGCCCTTTACGCGGTCATCGCGGCGGGTTTCGTGCTGGTCTACCGCGCGACCAGCGTGGTCAACTTCGCCATCGCTGAATTCCTGCTGATAGGGGCCTACCTCACCTACACCTTTTCCCTTTTCCTCCCCCTCCTGCCCGCCATCCTCCTGGCCCTGCCCCTAGCCTTCGCCTTCGGGGTGCTGGTCGAACGGGTCTTTGTGCGGCCCCTGCTGGGGCGCAACGTGGTGGCGGTGATCATGGCCACCATTGGCCTAGCCTCAGCCCTGGACGGCGCCACCCTGCTCATCTGGGGCCCCGACCAGAAAGCCATGGGCACCGCGGACGCCTTTCAACTTCCCAAGGAAGTGCCCAACCTGGCCCTCAGGCTGGGGGAGGTTTTCCTCTCCTCCAAGGCGGTCTGGAGCCTAATTCTGGCACTTCCCCTGGCCTTGCTGCTCATCGCCATGCTCAAATACAGCCGCTACGGCATCCTGCTGCGGGCCATCTCTGAAAGCGAGACCGCGGCCCTTGCCCTGGGCATCAACGCCCCTCGAGTGGTGGCGGTAGCCTGGGGTATATCGGCGCTGATGGCTACAGTCGGCGGCGCTTTTCTGGCTGGGGCAGCCGGCGGTGGAGGGCCGGGGCACCACCTAATCCTGCTGGGGCTGGTGGTCTTCCCAGTGGCCATTTTGGGGGGTTTTGACTCGGTACCCGGGGCGGTGGTGGCGGGCCTTCTGATCGGGCTCATCGAGGCCTTTTCCCAGCTCTACCTAGAGTCCCTGCTCCCCGGTATAACCCAGGCCATTCCCTTCTTGATCGTTTTGCTGGTGCTGCTGTTCCGGCCGTACGGCCTTTTTGGACAGCACCGCATCGAGCGGGTGTGATTATGGCGGAAATTCAGGTGGAGAACCTAAAGGTGGTCTACCGGGGGGTCATTCTGGCGCTGCAAGGCGTGAGCCTACGGGCTGGAGCAGGCGAGGCGGTGGCCCTCCTGGGACCCAACGGGGCGGGAAAAAGCACCCTGGTCCGCTCCCTGGCGGGGCTCCTACCCCAGTACGATGGGCGGGTCCTAGACGGCCGCATCCTCCTGAACGGCCAAGAGAGCCACCACCTACCGGCTCTGAAGGTAGCCTCGCTGGGGCTTACCGCCATCCTGGAGGGCCGGCCCATCTTCCGCTACCTAACCGTGGTGGAGAACCTACGCGCCGCCGGGCACAAGCTACCTCCAGAGCGGCAAAAGGCGATAACTGAGGAGATTTTCACCCGCTTTCCCCGGCTCTACGAGCGCCGTTTTGAGCAGGGCGGCTACCTTTCGGGGGGAGAGCAACAAATGCTGCTGTTGGGTATGGCCCTCCTGACCGAGCCCAAAATCCTGGTAGTGGACGAGCCCAGCCTGGGGCTCTCGCCCAAGCTCACCGAGGAAGTGATGCGGGTGCTGGACGAGCTCCGACGGGATAAGGGGCTGACCCTGTTGCTCGTAGAACAGAACGCTAAAGCGGCTTTTTCCATCGTGGAGCGGGTCTACGTTATGGAGCAGGGTCGGATCGTTTTTGAGGGCACCTCACAAGAAGCCCAGGCCGACGCAGACGTGATGGAGTTCTACCTGGGCGGAGCTGCAGCGGGGGGCTTTGCAGAGGCCAAGCGCTACCGCAGGAGAAAACGGTGGGTCTAGAGGAGGTGAGCGTTGTCTAAGGTACTCCTAGAAGCCCAGGACCTCCACCTCTCCTTCCGAGGGGTGAAAGCCCTGGTCGGGGTAAGCTTCAGCGTTTCGGAAGGGGACCTGTTCGCGGTAATCGGTCCCAACGGAGCGGGCAAAACCAGCCTTCTGAACGTGCTTTCGGGCCTCTACAAGCCCCAGCGGGGCCGGGTGAGCTTCCTGGGGGAAGACCTGGCTACCCTGAGCCCTCAGGAGCGGGTGCGGCGGGGGCTGGGGCGCACTTTTCAAAACCTCGAGCTCTTCCGAGGCATGACCGTGCTGGACAACGTCAAGCTGGGGGCAGAGCTGGCGGTGGGAACCTACACCGACCTGCTGCCCAAAGCCTCGGTGGAATGGAGGATTCGCCGCCACGCTGAGGAGGTGCTCGACTACCTGCACCTCTCCCCCTACCGCCACGCACCCGCAGGTGCCCTACCCTACGGCCTACAAAAACGGGTGGAGGTGGCCCGGGCCCTGGCGGGGCGGCCCAAACTCCTCCTGCTGGACGAGCCTATGGCTGGCCTGAGCCTTGAGGAGAAGCAAGACCTGGCTCGCTTCCTCCTCGACGCAAGGCGCGAATGGGGGGTCACCCTGGTCCTGGTGGAGCACGACCTGAAAGCGGTGCTGGAGCTCTCCACCAGGGTGATGGTGATGTCCTACGGCGAGGTCCTCTACCAAGGCGAGCCCGCTGGGGTACGGGAGGACAGGCGGGTGGCCGAGGCCTACCTGGGGAGGTCGGCGTGAAAACCCTCCTTGACTACCTGGCCCACCACGCCGAGGTCCACCCTAGGGCCCCGGCCATGCGGGTCAAGCGCTACGGGGTATGGGAGACCACCTCCTGGGCCCACCTGCAAGAGAAGGTAGAGCACCTGGCGGGAGGGCTTTTGGAGCTCGGCCTGGAGCCTGGAGGGGTTTTGGCCATCCTCGGGCAGAACGCCCCTGAGTGGGTAGAAGCCGAGCTGGCCGCCCAAACCCTGGGGGTTATGCCGATGGGCATCTACGCGGATGCCATGCCCGAAGAGGTGGGCTACTTCATAGAGTTTTCGGAGTGCCAGGGGGTGGTGGTCTCCGATGAGGAGCAGCTCGACAAGGTGCTGCCCCATCTAGACCGGCTGCGCTTCGTTCTGGTCTGGGAGGAGGCCGGAATGAGCCGGTACTGGGGCGAAAAGGTGCGCCCCTTCAGCAGCGCCTTAGGCCGAGGTCCACACCACCGCGCCCAGGTGGAAGCGGCCAGGGCCCAGGTGGGACCCGACACCGTAGCCCTCCTGGCCCCCACCTCTGGAACCACCGCCCGCAGCAAACTGGCCATGCTCACCCATGCCCAGCTCATCGCTGGTGCCGAGGCCGGGCGGGCCACCATAAGTATCCGCGGGGGGGAGTGGGTCTTCTCCTACCTGCCCTTGCCCTGGATCGGCGAACAAATGCTCACCGTGGTCCGCAGCCTCACCGACGGCACGGTGGTCCACTTCCCTGAAGACCCTGTCACCCTGCGGGAGGACGTGAAGGAGGTCCAGCCCGACTTCTACCTGGCCCCTGCCCGGCTCTGGGAGGACGCCGCGGCCCTGGTGCGAAGCCGGATGGCGGACGCGGATGGTCTCAAAAGGGCAGTTTACCGTTGGGGGATGGGGGTACTTCTGGAGTGCGCCCAACGGGAGTTCCGCAAGGAGCCAATTGGTTTCGGCCTGAATCTGGCCCGATCCCTGGCCTACCCATTGGTGGCCAGGCCCATCCGGGCCCGGCTGGGCCTGGCGGCCTGCCGCATCGCCGCCACCGGCGGAGCCCCTTTGGGCCCCGAGGTCTTCACCTTCTTCCGCGCCCTGGGGGTGGACATCCGCCAAGTCTACGGCCAGTCCGAGACCGCGGCCACCACCGTGGCCCATCTCCCAGGGGATACCCCTCCCGAAACGGTGGGCAAACCTCTGCCCAATACCCAGGTGCGCATCGCCCCAGACGGTGAGATACAGGTCAAAGGACCCCAGGTCTTTGCAGGCTACTTCAAAAACGAGGCCGCCACCCGGGAAAGCTTCACCGAGGATGGCTGGTTCCGCACCGGGGATGCGGGCTTCTTCAACGAGAACGGCCACCTCATCCTGCTAGGGCGGCTTAAGGAGGTAGGCGCCCTGGCCGACGGCACCCGCTTTGCACCCCAGTTCCTGGAAAACCGCCTCAAGTACTCGCCCTACATCCGTGAAGCGGTGGTCATCGGCCATGGTCGGCCCTTCGTCACCGCCCTCATCGAACTTGACCCAGAGAACACCCAAAACTGGGCGCGCAAGCGGGGCATCGTCTTCACCACCTACCAAAGCCTGGCCGCCCACCCCGAGGTCTACGCCCTCATCGCCCAGGAGCTGGGCATGGCCTGCGCCAGCCTGCCTGAGGAGCTGAGGGTACGCCGATTTGCCGTTTTACCCAAGGAGCTCCACGCCGACGACGAAGAGGTCACCCGCACCCGAAAGGTCAAGCGGGGCACGGTGGAGGCCCGCTACGCAGAGCTTCTGCGGGCCCTCTACGACGGCTCCACGCAGGTGCGCCTCACCCTACCCATCCGCTACCTGGAGGGGCAGGGCACACTCGAGGCGGAGGTTCGCATTGCCGACGTGGGCCCACCCGTGGGCTCCCAGCCAAAGGTAGGCGCATAGGAGGCACCGGAATGTACCGCCTAAGCCAGACCCTCACCGACGCCTTCAGCCGGCGCTTCTCCCGAACCGTTCGGGAAGACTACCGCCAGGACGAGGCCTATGCCAGCACCCCCCAGGGGCGCTTCTGGCTGGGCTTCGCGCTGGTGGGCCTGCTGCTCCTCCCCCTGCTTCTGCCCCAGTACCCCATGTTCGTGGTCACCCAGATTCTGGTAGCCGCTCTGGCGGGGCTGGGGCTACACCTGTTGGTGGGTGGAGCCGGCCAGATTTCCCTTGGTCAGGCCGCCTTTGTAGGCATCGGGGCCTACATCTCGAGCCATCTCTCAGGCAACCTCATGCCCCTGGGCATCCTGCTGGGGGGGCTGGTGGCCGGGGCGATTGGGGTGGTGCTGGGAATTCCCTCCTTGCGCATCAAGGGGGTCTACCTGGCCATCGCCACCCTGGCCTTCCAGTTCCTTGCCGATTACGTCTTCAAGCGCTGGACAGAGTTCACCGGCGGCGTGGCGGGCCGCAAGCTACCCGCCGAGGCTACCTTTCTGGGGCTTCCCCTGGCCGACGACCGGGTGGTCTTCTACATCGGCCTGGCCTTTGCAGTGCCCATGTTCTTCTACGCCAAGCGCCTGCTCTCCACCCGAGCCGGGCGGGCCTGGTTTGCGGTGCGGGACAACGACCTGTCGGCCCAGCTCTCTGGGGTGGACCTGGTCCGCTCTAAGCTCACCGCCTTCGCCCTGTCGGCCTTCTACGGTGGGGTGGCCGGTGGAATCCTCATGCACCTGCTGGGCGCGGTCACGCCGGACAACTTTGTGCTGGCCTTCAGCATCCAGTACCTGGCCATCGTCATCGTGGGGGGAGCCGGAACGGTTCTAGGAGCGGTGCTGGGGGCCTTCTTCATCGTGCTCATTCCAGAGCTCCTAAGCGTGGTGGCAGGGGCCTTTGGCCCGCAGTACGTGGCCCAGCTTTCGGCCTGGCGCAGTGTGGCCTTTGGGGCGCTCATCCTCCTCTTCCTGATTCTGGAGCCCCGCGGCCTGGTAGGGCTCTGGGGCCGCATCCGCGACTACTTCCGCACCTGGCCCCTG
>NZ_JANXCG010000024.1 GCF_025060375.1 Meiothermus sp.
ACCGAACCAGGGTCAGGGTGGTGCTGCCCGCGTCCAGGATTAGGGTATCGCCCTCCTCGATGTAACCCAGGGCCACCTTGGCGATGGCCTGTTTTTCGGCCTGCTGGAGGTATATCTTCTCCCGGAAGGAGGGGTTGAACAGGCTCTTGTGGGTGTAGGTGGCCCCCCCATGGGTGCGGTGCAGCAGGCCGCGGGCCTCGAGCTCGCTTAAATCCTTGCGGATGGTCACCTGGCTCACCCCAAAGGTGGCCGCCAGATCCTCCACCAGCACCGACCCCTTTTGCTCCAGTAGTTCGATGATTTTGCTGCGCCGTTCCTCGCTCCGCACCGCCCGCCTCCCCCATCAACATACCCCGAAACTCAGTCCTCCTCACCACCCACGGGCAGCCGGAGGGGCCGGCCCGCCCAGTCCTGCCGCATCCAGGCCCAGTCCGGGTCGTCCACCGGGGGGGTGGCGCGGGCCTCGCCTACTGCCTCCCCGGCCATGTAGTTGAGGTAGTAGACATTGGAACCAGGGGGAGCGGCCACCGGGTGGTAGCCCCGGGGCACCAGGATTAGGTCGCCGTCTTGGGCCAGCAAAAGCTCGTCCAGGCCGTCCTCAGGGCTGTAGTTGCGGTGGATGGCAAAGCCGTGGGCGGGCCGGATTTTGTAGTAGTAGGTCTCCTCGATGTACAAAGAGCCCATCCGCCCGTCGTGCCGGTGGGGTGGCCAGCCCGACCAGTGCCCCGAGGGGGTGTAGACCTCGTAGAGGATGAGCCGCTCGGCGGGAAGGTGGGGCCCCAGGATGTGGCTCACCTGGCGCAGGGCGTTGCCTCCCCCGCGCATCTCCACCCGCATCTCCTCCGGGCGGAAGAGGCGCAGAGGGTAGCGCCCCTCGGCAGGGGCCCCACCCAGGGCCAGCTCAGCCTCGCTTAGGGCCTCAATCCGGTACGCGATACCCGGCGGCAGGTAGAGCACCGAGGGGAGCTCGCCGAAGACATCCCTGCGGGCTAGCTCGAACACCTGCCCGCCCGCCTCCACCCGCACCCGGCCCGAGAGGGGCACCAGGGCCACCTCGCACCCTTCCGTGGCCCCCGCTTCCACCTCGCCGGGTACCAGGGCCAGCACCCGGAAGAAGAGGTATCTCCACGCCCCCTGCGGCGCCACCTCCACCCGCACGCGTCCGGGCCGGGGTGTGTAGTGGTTCATGCCACCTCCTCCAGCCTCACCACGCGGTTCTCCTTCAGGCTCTGGGTGGCCGCCAGGGCGATGCGCAGCGACTCGAGGGCATCTTTGGGCCCGGGGCTGGGAGGGCGGCCCTCCCGCAGGGCCCGGAAGAAGGCCTCGAGCTCCAGCCGGTAGGCCTCCTTGAAGCGGTCCATGAAGAAGTGGTAGTGGTCGGCCTGCACCCCCTGGCCGTAGCGCCACAGGGGGGTCTTGGGGGTGGCGTCCATCACCAGCTTGCCCTTGGCCCCAAAGACCTCGGTGCGCACGTCGTAGCCGTAGACCGCCCGCCTGGAGTTCTGAATCACCCCCAAAGCCCCGCCCACAAAGCGCAGCGAGAGGTTGGTGGTGTCCACATCGCCGATCTCGCCAATCCGGGGGTCCACCCGCACCGCCCCCCAGGCGTGCACCGCCTCCACCTCGCCCACCAGGTAGCGGGCGCAGTCAATGTCGTGGATGGCCTGGTCCACGAAGATGCCCCCCGAGGTTTTGAGGTAGTCCAGCGGGGCCGGGGCCGGGTCGCGCATGACCGCAATGAACTGCTCCACCGGGCCAATCTCCCCGGCCTCAATCCGGCGCTTAGCCTCCAGATACGCGGGGTCGTAGCGGCGCTGGAAGCCAATCTGGAAAGGCACCCCCCGCTCCTCCACCAGCCGCATCACCCGCTGGGTCTCGGCCAGTTCCTTGGCCACCGGCTTTTCGCAGAAGATGGCTTTACCCGCCAGGGCCGCAGCCTCGATGTAGCGGGCGTGGGTCTCGGTGGGGGTAGCGATGACCACCGCCTCCACCCCAGGGTGCTGGAGGGCCTCGAGCGGCTCTGGGTAGGCCCTCTCAGCCCGCAGTAGGCTCCGGGCGGCCTCCGCCGCCTCCAGGTTGGGGTCGGCCACCGCCAGCACCCGAGCCTCCGCAATGCCCAGCAGGGTGCGGGCATGCTCCATGCCCATCCGGCCAGCGCCCAGCAGGGCTACTCCAAACGATTTAGACATGCGTCTTCCTCCGATAAATGCAAGCAGGGGTTTGCGGGCCATACCGCACCCTCAGAACCCCCCCTTAGACTCGATAAACTCCATGACCTCATCGCGGTAAGGGGTGAAGTCGGCGCAGCCGATGCGGCCCACCACAATGGCCCCGCAGGCGTTGCCCAGCCGGGCCGCGCGGTAGTAGTCCCAGCCCTGCAAATAGCCGTAGATGAACCCGGCGGCAAAGGCATCCCCCGCCCCCAGGATACTCACCACCTCCGCCGGAAAGCCGGGGGCTGTCACCACCTCACCCCCCGGCAGATAGACCACCGAACCCTGGGCCCCCCGCTTCACCACCAGCGCCTTCAGGCCCCGGCCCAAAAGGGCTTCCACATTGGCCGCCAGATCGCCCCTTATCTCCGGGGCGGTAATCTGCGAGTGGCGGACCACCACATCCTCAGGCCGGCGCAGCATGGCCGCGTTCACCTCCTCCTCGGTGCCGATGGCAACATCCACCAAAGGGAGCAACGCCCGTACCACCAGGCCGTAGGCCCTGGGGTCGGGCCAGGCGTCGGCGCGGAAGTCGAGGTCGAGGAACACCGTGAGGCCCTGGGCTTTGGCCTCTTCAGCGGCGTAGAAGGTGGCGCTGCGGCTGGGCTCCTTGGCCAGCGCCGTGCCCGAGAGCTGCACCGCGCGGGCCTCCGAGAGGGGCAGAGCGGCCACGTCGTCGATGGTGAGCTGGTTGTCGGCGGCGTTCTCGCGGTAAAAGGTGATGGGGAAGCGGTCGGGGGGCTCGATGCCCAGGAGCACCGCCGGGGTGCGGGCGCCGGGCTTGACCGGGATGAAGCGGGTCTCCACCCCCTCCCGCCGAAGGCGCTCCAGCACGAACTCCCCCACCTTGTCGGGGCCCACCGCGGTCAGCAGGGCGGTGCGCAGCCCCAGCCGCCGGGCCCCCACCGCGATGTTCAGGGGGCTACCCCCAAGGTAGGCCCCAAAGGTGCGAATCTCCGGGAAGGGGGCCCCCAGGTCGTGGGAGTAGAGGTCGATGGAGCAGCGCCCGATGGTGATGAGGTCGTAGCTCTGGCCCATGCTCCCCCTTTCAGTACCCCGTAACCCGGTGCAGGTACTCCCGGTTGCGCCGGGCGCTCTCCTTGGGGGCCCCCATGCCCGGCAGCACGTCCTGCTCCACGGTAATCCAGCCGTCGTAGCCCAGGGCCACCAGCTTCTGGGTCACCGCGCCGAAGTCAATCTGGCCCTGGCCCAGCTCGCAGAACACCCCCCGCCCCACGGCCTCCTTGTAGTTCCAGCCCTTTGCGCGGGCCTCGCTGGCCACGCCCGGATGGCAGTCCTTGTAATGGACATACCATATGCGCCCCCAGAAGCGCTCTAGGGCCTCGAGCACTGCCTCCGGTCGGTTTTCCCCAGTGCCGTAGAGGTAGTGCCCGGTGTCGAACACCAGCCCGATGATTGCGCCGTCGGTGTGCTCGAGGAAGGCCTCGATCTCCCAGGGGGCCTCTACGTAGCCTGCGCAGTGGTGGTGGAACACCGTGCGCAGGCCGGTCTCGTCCCGCACAGCCCGGGCGATGCGCATGGCCCCGGCGGCAAAGGTCTTCCACTCCGAAGCCCTGAGGCCCATCTCCGGCCTCACCCGCCCGGCGTTCTGGAAGCGCAGCGGGTCGCGGCTGTGCTCGTCGGCCAGCACCAACAGGGGCTGCCAGCCGTCCCCCACCCCAGCCACGCTCTGGAGGAGCCGCGCGGTGCGCAGGGCCCGGGCTTCGCCAGGGCCGTGTTCGGCAGGTTCTTTGAGGTAGACCCCCTCGTAGGCCCCCAACATGGTGAGGCCCCGCTTTTGTAGTTCCTGCCGTAGCCGCTCGGGCTCGGTGGGCATGTAGCCAAAGTCGCCCAGCTCGGTGCCGCGGTAGCCGGTTTCCACCAGCTCATCGAGCATCTGGGCGTAGCCGACGCCCTGCCCCCAGCCCTCAATGGTGCCCCAACTGCACGGGGCGTTGCCAAAACGAATACCCATACTGGCTCCTAGAAGTAACGGCGCTGCCGCTTGAGGGCAGCCTCATAGGCCCGGCGGGCCTCCCGGACCGCGGGCTGGCTTGAGACCTCGGCCACCGGCACATCCCACCAGCCCTCAAAGCCCGGAACCCGGTCGTCCAGGCTCACCGGCACCACCACCACCCGCACCCCCCGGGCCTCCCTGGCCTCCTTCAGGGCCTGCTCGAGCTCCCCATAGCTTTTCGGATGCCAGACCGAAGCCCCCATGGCCCGGGCGTGGGCGGCAAAGTCCACCACCACCGGAGGACCATCGGTGCGACCGGTCTGGGGGTTGCGGGCCCGCAGCTCGTTGTTGAAGGAGGGCGAACCCAACGACATCTGTAGGCCCCGGATGGAGCCAAAGGCCCGGTTGTCCACCAGCACGATGGTGAAGGAAAGCCCCTCGGCCACCGCGGTGACGATCTCCGAGTTCATCATCAGGTAGCTGCCGTCCCCCACGAAAACCACCACCTCCCGCCCGGGCTCGGCCAGCTTGACCCCTAAACCGGCGGCAATCTCGTAGCCCATGCAGGAGAAGCCGTACTCGAGGTGGTAGGCCTTGGGGTCCTCGGGCCGCCAGAGCTTGAGCAAATCACCCGGCAGGCTTCCCGCCGCGCAAATCACCGTGGCCTTGCCGCCGTATACCTCGTTCACCAGGCCAATCACCTCAGCCTGGGCCATCTCCTTTTTCTCGGGCCTGGGCGTGCGGTAAGCCGTGACAGTCTGGTCCCACTCGCGCTTGAGCCGCTCCACCTCGGCGCGGTAGGCGGCGGAGGTGCCCTCGTGCCCCTTCAGGGCCTCCCGCAGGGCCTCCAGGCCCCGCCGGGCATCGGCCACCAGCATCACCCCGCCGAGCTTGGCCGCGTCAAAGGGGGCCACATTGAGCCCAATCAAGCGCACCCCGGGATGCTGGAAGGCGGTCTTGGAAGCGGTGGCGAAGTCGCCCAGCCGGGTGCCCACCGCCAGCACCAGATCGGCCTCCCGGGCCAGCCGGTTGGCCGCGCTACCGCCATTGGCCCCGATGGGCCCCACATTCATGGGATGGTTCCAGGGCAGGGCCCCCTTGCCCCCCTGGGTCTCGCACACCGGGATGCCCAGGGCCTCCGCGAAGGCCGCCAGCGCTCCCCAGGCTTCGGAGTAGAGGGTGCCCCCGCCGCTCACGATCAGGGGCCGCCGGGCCTCCTTGATAAGCCTCACCGCCTCGGCCAGGGCCTCCGGCTCCGGCACCGGGCGGCGCACCCGCCAGACCCGCCTGGCGAAGAAGGTCTCCGGCCAGTCGTAGGCCTCGGTCTGCACGTCCTCGGGCAGGGCCAGGGTAACCGCCCCGGTCTCGGCGGGGTCGGTGAGCACGCGCATGGCCTCGGGCAGCGCGGAGAGGAGCTGAGAGGGCCGGGTGATGCGGGTGAAGAACCGGGAAAGCGGCCTGAAGGCGTCGTTCACGCTCACATCGTGCTCGGTGGGGTGCTCGAGCTGCTGCAGCACGGGGTCGGGCAGGCGGTTGGCGAAGTAGTCCGAGGGCAACAGCAGCACCGGCAGCCGGTTGACGGTGGCGGTGGCCGCGGCGGTGAGCATGTTGGTGGAGCCTGGCCCCACCGAAGCGGTGCAGGCAAAGGTCGAGAGGCGGTTTTTGTGCTTGGCATAGGCGATGGCCGCGTGAACCATGGCCTGCTCGTTCTGGGGCCGGTAGGTGGGCAGGCCCACCTCTTTGCCGTACTCCTCCAGGGCCTGGCCCAGCCCCGATACGTTGCCGTGTCCGAAGATAGCCCAGACCCCGGCGATGAGGCGTTCTTCCCGGCCATCCCGCTCCGTAAACTGGGCGGCCAGGAACTTGACCAAAGCCTGGGCCACGGTAAGCCGCTGGGTGTTCACAGCTCCCCTCCAAATTCCTTCACGTTCACCATCTGTCCGGTCTCCAAGGCGTGCTGGGCGGCCCTGGCCAGCCGCAGCGAGTACCAGGCATCGCGCACCCCAGGTTCCAGGGGCTTGCCCGCGTGCAGGTTGCGGGCAAAGGCCACCATCTCGGCGGCGTAGGCCTCGGCAAAGCGCTGCTCAAAGTTGCGGGGGCGGTCAAAGTTCCCTCCCCGCTCGTCGTAGAGGGTCAGGTCGGGGCGGCGGTCGCGCTCAATGTGAATGCGGCCCCGCTCGCCCAGCACCTCGCAGCGGATGTCGTAGCCGTAGGCCGTGCGCAGGGCCACCTCCAGGGTGCCCACCGCCCCGCTCTCGAAGCGCAGGGTAGCCACGGCGGTGTCGAACAGGCCGTACTGGGCCAGGCTGGGCTCGGCCAGGGCCCCCCCAACGGCGTAGACCTCGGCCACCTCGCCCACCAGAAAGCGGGCCGAGTCCAGGTCGTGGATGCCCATGTCCACCAGGAGGCCCCCGCTGGTCTTGAGGAACTCGAGCCGGGGCAGGTGCACGTCGCGCCCCACCAGCCGGATGCCCTCCAGCCGCCCCAGCACCCCCGCCTCGATCATCTCCTTGGCCCGCACATAGGCCGGGTCGTAGCGGCGCTGGAAGCCCACCTGGCAGGGCACCCCCGCGCGCTCCACCGCCGCCACCACCCGCCGCCCGGCCTCCAGGCTCTCGGCGATGGGCTTCTCCACGAAGATGGCCTTGCCCGCCCCCGCCGCGGCCTCCACCACCTCGGCGTGGGTGGGGGTGGGGGTGGTGATGATCACCGCGTCCACATCGGGCTGGAAGGCGTCCTCGAGGTAGGTGCTGGGCTCAGCCCCGAGCTCGGCGGCCACCCGCTCGGCGTTCTGGGCGAGGGTGTCCACCACCCGCACCACCCGACACTCGGCTAAGCCTGCGAGCACCCGGGCATGGGCCAGGCCCATCCGGCCAGCCCCAATCATGGCAATCTGCAAGGGTTTCATGGCCCCTCCAGGTTCTCAGTTTGGCCCGTGCAGGTCCTCGGCCAGCCGCTGCTCCACCTGGGCCGCGGCGATGGGGTCTTTTTTGGCGATGAGCTCAAGCTCCACCGACAAAGCCTCCAGCTCCTCCCCGCCCGCCATCATCTGCAAGAGCTGCTCGCGGGTGGTCTCGGCTTTCTTGAAGGTGCCGTAGCTCCTGCCCCGGTTGAGCACGGTAAAGGTGTCGCCCACCGCCCAGGCGTGGTGCACGTTGTGGGTGATGAAGATCACGCCCAGGCCCCTGAGCTTGGCCTGCACGATGTACCTCAAAACCACCGCCGACTCCTTCACCCCCAAAGCCGAGGTAGGCTCGTCCAGGATGAGCACCTTGGCCCCGAAGTAGACCGCCCGGGCGATGGCCACCGACTGCCGCTCCCCCCCCGACAGGGTGCCCACCGGCTGGTCGGGGTCGCGGATGTTGATGCCGATCTTCCTCAACTCCTCCCGCGCCACCCGGGCCGCGAAGGCTGCATCGTAGAGGGTAAAGGGCCCCCAGCGCCGCTTGGGCTCGCGCCCCAGGAAGAAGTTTCGGGCAATGCTCATCAGGGGCAGCATGGCCAGGTCCTGGTAGACGGTGGCGATGCCCCGGTCCAGCGCATCCCGTGGTGAGTTGAAGACCACCGGCTCCCCTTCCAATAAGATCTGCCCCTCGGAGGGTGGATAAACCCCCGAAAGGGTCTTGATGAGGGTGCTCTTGCCTGCGCCGTTGTCGCCCAGAAGGCAGTGCACCTCGCCCGCGTACACCTTCATGTCGATGTCCTTGAGGGCGACCACCGGCCCAAAGTACTTGCTCACCTTGCGCAGCTCAACAAGAGGAGTCATCTCTACCTCCGCACCTGCAAGGAGAGCTTGCGCAGGTAGTTATTCAGGGTGACCGCGCCCAGAATCATGCCCCCCACCATCACCTTGAACCAGTCCAGGTCGATGTTGGTGTACACAATGCCCTGCTGCACCATGGCCAGGATCAAAGCCCCAATCCCCGCTCCAATCACCGAGCCGTAGCCACCCGTAAGCAAACAACCCCCAATCACCGCAGCGGCAATGGCCTCGAGCTCCTTGCCCTGGCCCTGCAGCACGTTGGCCGAGCCTAGCCCCATCACCTGGATGGCTGCGAGCAGGGTGGCAGCGGCAGCGGTGAGCATAAAGAGGGTGATCTTGACCCGCCATACCGGCACCCCCACGTTGCGGGCCGCATTGGCATCCCCTCCTGCCCCGAAAATCCAGTTGCCAAAGGGGGTGCTCAGCAGCACAAAGCTGAGCACGGCCGTAACCCCCAGCCACCACCAGACCGCGGCCGGCAGCCCCAGAAGCTCGCCGGTAAAGAGCCGGGCCACCGGGTCCTGGGCGATTTTCTCGTTCAACCCTGAGACGATGGTCAGCTTGGTAATGAGCTTGGTAAAGCCGATGTTGGCCCCCGCCAGGATGAACATCATGGCCAGCGTGACGATAAAGCTGGGCAGGCCTGTACGGAGCACCAGATAGCCGTTGACGTAGCCGATGAGCAGAGCAAAACTCATGGTTACCAGCAAAGCCAGCCCGAGGGGCAAGTCCCCGTAGCTGGGGTGGGCCAGCAGGGCTATTCCCACAGCCGCCGCCCCTACCATTGAGCCCACCGAGAGGTCAAACTCCCCGGCTATCATCAATAGGGCCACTGCCGAGGCCAGGATGCCGAGCTGGGCGGCGACCTCGAGGTAGTTGCGCGTCCCGGCCCAGCTCAAAAACCCGCTACTCCCCGCCACGACAGCGAAGAAGGCAAACACCACCACCAATCCAGCCACCGAGCCCAGCTCCGGGCGCAGCAGAAGCCGCTGCCAGAAGGCGATGGGCTTGAGCCGCTCATCTTGCGCTTTGACCGTCATGCCTCCCCCTAAAAAGGGGACCCCCGGCACGGTGCCCCCGGGAGTCCCAAAGTCAAGAACCTTCAGAGGCCGCCAAAGGGGGCTTAGCGGATGCCCTTTTTGGAAAGGTCAATCACCTGGGCCGCGTTCTCCGGGGTCACGAAGCCCGGCCCGGTCATGATGACCTTGTTGGCGGGTAGAAGCCCGTACCTGACGTAGTTGTTCAGGAGAATGATGGGCAGGTAACCCTGCAACCACTGCTGCTGGTCGATAGCGAAAGCCATCTTCTTTTGGGAAAGCGCGGTCAATACAGCGGGTGAAAGGTCAAAGGTGCCGAAGGTGACCTTCTTCCCCTCCAAAGCCTGCAGCACCGGCTCGGCAGTGGTAGGTCCCAGGGTGAGCACCCCATCAATGCTTGGATCCCTCTGCAAAGCGGCCAAAACCGCGTTGCGGATGGCGGTGGGGTCTCCAATCTTGACCGGAATCACATTGGGTTTGATGC
Source organism: Meiothermus sp. (assembly GCF_025060375.1). Taxonomy (GTDB): domain Bacteria; phylum Deinococcota; class Deinococci; order Deinococcales; family Thermaceae; genus Meiothermus. Next base: position 9,455 of record NZ_JANXCG010000024.1, read on the forward strand.
CCAGCCCGTCGAAGAAGCCCTTGCAACGCAGGTCAAGGGCCACATTGCCCACCTCGTGGTTCACGCAGACGGCGTTCTTGACGCCGGCGGCCTTCATGCGCTGGCCCGCCCCCAGCCCGGCCTCGTACTCGGTCTGGCCCACGTGCACGAGCACCCCCAGGCTCTCGGCCACGTCCGAACCGGAGTTCATGGAGACCACCGGAATCCCGGCCCGCACGGCGGCCCGGATGGAACGCTCGAGGGCCTTCCCATCGGGAATCGAGACCACCAGGCCGCTGGGCCGCGAGGCCACCGCTGCGTCGATAAGCTGGGCCATGCGCACCATATCGAAGGTCTCGGGAGCGCGGTACTCCACCCGGGCGCCGGTCTCCTTGGCGGCCGCATCTACCCCGTTCTTCACCACCGACCAGAAGGGGTCGGAGGCCTGTCCATGGGAGACCACCACAATTCGCACCTGCTGGGCCAGGCCCAGGCCCATCCCCAACGCCAGCAACAACGCCAACCACAGCTTCTTCATACCCAAACACCTCCCTGCCGAGAAGGCAAGCCCAACACCACCGCGACCGCTTCCCGGCTGTGACCCTAGTTCTCAGGTCACAGCCATTGTATGGCCTCTAACTTTCGTTTGTCAATATATTCGATCCTATACCGAAAGGTAAACGAAAAGAAAAATTTCGTTTTCAGCAGTCCCCCAGAAAAACCCAGCCGCCGCCTCTTGGCGGCGGCCCCCATCCAACCCAAAGCACCCACCGACCCTCCCCTGCCCAGGACCCCCACGCTAAGGTGTCTTTTTGCGTGTGGGCACAAGGACTCGGCAGGTGTTAACCCGCGAGGCCAGGCTCCCCGCAGGATGCTCAGAGCGCAGCCAGGTCCACCCGCTCAAGCACGCCCAGCCCCCGCAGCGCCTCCAGCACCGCTTCACTGGGCCGCTCGTCAATGGCCAGGACGAAAAGGGCGTGACCGCCTGGGCGGTCGCGGCCGAGCTGCATCCCCGCAATGTTGATGCCGTTCTCGCCAAGCAGCGTGCCCACCTTGCCCACCACCCCGGGCCGGTCGCGGTTCACGCAGACCAGCATGTGCCCGCTGGGCACGGCCTCCACCGTGTGCTCATCGATGCCCACAATGCGGGGCTTGCCCGCCAGCACCGCGCCGCGGACCTTGCGGACCTCCCGGTCGGTCTCGAGGCGCACCTCCAGAACCTGTCGGTAGTCAAGCGACTGCTCAACCCGACGGGTCACAAGGGCCACGCCGCGGTCCCGCAGGAGGGGACGGGCTGAGACTAGGTTGGCTGCCCCAGCCCCAAGCACCTGCTCGAGCAGCCCCTTGGCCACCGCCGAGGCAATGGGGTCAGGGTTCTTCTCAAACTCCCCGTAAAACGCGACCTCCACCACCTGGGGACGGCCCTGGGTAATCTGGGCCAGCAGCTTACCCAAAGCTTCTCCCAAGGGCAGCCAGGCTGAGAAAATCTGCAGCCCCTCGGGGTCAAAGCCGGTGTTGAGCGCATGGACCAGGTTACCCTGCAACGTTTCTATCACCCGCTCCAGCACCGCTTCCCCGACCCGCTCCTGGGCCTCCAGGGTGTTGGCCCCCAGGTGGGCGGTGTGCACCACCTTAGGATGGTGCACCAAGGGGTGGCCAGCCCCCGGCGGTTCCTCCACGAACACATCCAGCCCGGCCCCCCACAGGTGCCCCTCATCCAAAACCTCCAGCAAGGCCCTTTCGTCTATAATGCCGCCCCGAGCCGCGTTCACCACCACCGCACCTTTAGGCAGGAGGTAAAGCTCACGCCGGCCGATCATGCCCCGGGTCTCCTCGGTGAGCGGGGTATGCACGGTGAGGAAGTGGCACTGGCGCAGCATGTCGGCCAGGTCGTCGTAAAGCTCCACCCCTAGGGTCTGTGCCCGGCTGCGGGGGATGTAGGGGTCGTAGGCCAGCACCCGCATGTCAAAGCCTTTGGCGAACTTGGCCACCTGCCCCCCAATCCGCCCCAGGCCCACGATGCCGATGGTCTTGCGGTCCAGCTCCAGGCCCAGGTACTTGCGGTCCCACTGGCCCTCCCGAATCTTCCGGTCAGACTCCACCAAGCCCCGCGCCACCGCGAGCAGCAAAGCCCAAGCCAGCTCCGCAGCGGAGCGGGTGTTGGCCTCGGGAACATTGACCACCAGAATCCCACGGCGGGAGGCGGCCTCGAGGTCCACGTTGTCCACCCCTACTCCCCCCCGGCCCACCACCTTGAGCCGCCTTCCCCGGGCCAGGAGCTCGGCGTCCACCTGGGTTCGGCTCCGGGTGATGAGGGCATCGTAGGCGGGGATGACCTCCAGCAGCTCCTCCCGGCCAATCCCGGGGCGGTAGTCCAGGATCACCCCCGGGTACCTCACGTCCCCCAAACGCATGTCGTCCGACACCAGAACCCGCCACATATACCCTTGACCCTAGCAGAAGCGGCCCCGAGGAGCAACGGGACGGCTACACTACACCGCCCCCCTGTGGTATCCTGTCCGGGACCACAAGGAGGCCTG
>NZ_JANXCG010000030.1 GCF_025060375.1 Meiothermus sp.
CAGAGGTCCAGGCTCGCTTCAGCCAGCGCAGGGCCCAGACCGAAGCCAGCAAAAGTCCTGCGGAGGTCCCAAAGGCGGCCAGGCTGACCTGTAGAAGGCTTGGGTTGATCTGCGGTCCTGAGGGGAGCTGCACAGCCTGGCCCGCCCAAAGGGCAGGGGCATGGGGCCACAACCGCAGGAGGGTAAAGCCCGACAGAAGGGCTACAATGCCCGCCAGGATGGCTAGGGCTAGCAGGGAGGCCCACAGAAGCCCCCTTTGGGCTTCCTGAAGAGCGTTTGGCCCTTGGTCTTTCAACGCCATACACCCGCCTCAATATGGACTACTCTGCCCACCCCCGGGGTCTCGAGGCCTGCCAGGATGGCCTGGGGCAGGCTTTCAGCATAAGCCAGAAGCGCCGCCCGGCGGTGGGCGTCCAGCTCGGTGTGCCACTCGTCCACCAACAGCAAGGGGGCCTCATCGTAGTGGGCCCAGAGCAAGCGGTGTTCAGCAAGCCGCAAGGCCAGCGCAATGCTGCGGCACTCCCCGCGGCTGGCAAACCGAGCGGCCTCTCGGCCTGAGAGGAAGATTCGTAGGTCGTCGCGGTGGGGGCCTACGCTGGTGGAGCCGCGCTGTAGGTCTTCAGGAAGGCTGCTCTCCAGGGCCTCCAAAAAGTGTTCTGGCGCCGCGGTCTCGGACAACTCCAGCCACAACTCGCCTGGGGCCAGCTCGCGGTAGGCCTCGCGGGCTAAGGGGGTCAGCCGCTTGAGCATGCGGCGGCGCAGGCTGAGGATCTCGCTTCCGTACTTTGCCAGCTCGGTGTTCCAGATTTCCATGCCCGAAGGCACAGGTCTGCTTGCCTTTTCCGCTTGGCGTAGGCTGGCCTTGAGCAGGGCATTGCGCTGTTGCAGGGCGCGGTTGTACTGGCTCAGCATGGCCCGATAGCGGGCCGAGAAGCGCGAGAGCAGCACGTCCAGAAAGCGACGCCGTTCTTCTGGGGGGCCCAGCACCAGTGCCAGGTCGTCGGGGCCTAGGCGCACTGCCCCGGGAAGCTGGGCCAGCTCGCGCAAGGTGGCGGGGGCTTCGTTTAGGCGGTGTTCACGCCCTTCTTGGCTTAAGCGGGCCTCGAGCCGGCTTCGACCAAACTGGGTTTCCACCTCTGCGTACAAGGAGGCCTCGCTTTTGCCGAAGGCGATGCGCTCGAGGGTGCCGTTGCGCAGTTCCCCGCCCAGCACCAGTTCAATGGCCTCCAAAAGGTTGGTCTTACCCTGGGCGTTGCCCCCCACAATGGTGGTAAGCCCTCCCTCAGGGATGAAGACTGGGGTGGCCAGGTTTCGGAAGTTTTTCTGGCCGAAGCGCAGCAGGCGCACCTCGTACTAGGCTAAAAGCCCGGGCGCCAGTAGACAAGTCCACTGCCTACCGGTGGTTTTGCCTGGGCTTTTTGGCCCCTCCAGAGCGCCTGGCTCGGCTCGCCCAGCGCGATGAGCAGGTCCAGGTGGGCTAGGGCGATGGCTCAGACCTTGACGCGGCCCTGCTTCAGGCACTCGGGCGGAGAGCGCTACCTTTTCCTGCTCAGCGGTAAACGGGCCGTCAGGGTAGCCTCAGCGGGCAGACCTGGGGCCGCTCTGCGGTCTCGCATAGCTCGCTCGGCGCGGCCTTCTCTGGGGGTGAAGCCCCTTTGTGCAGAGCTTGAACCGTGTAGGGAGAGCTCCCGGATTGGGGGGAGGCCCAGAAGTGGCACCCCCAGGGCAGTGGGAGCACCAGCTCCCTCGCCGGGAGTGCCGACCACCCAGGGCCTGGGGAACCAGACCCAGGTTGTGGCTTTGGGTCCTCACTCGATTAAGATGGCCCCATGAGCTTCGAGATGGCGGCTGTGGGCCTGGCCCTGCTTTCGGCCCTGTCCTGGGGGGCGGGCGACTTTAGCGGTGGGTTGGCGGCCCGGAAGCTCAGCCCCTACCGGGTGGCCCTTCTGGTGCAAATCACGGGCTTTTCGTTTTTCGTCCTTATGGCCCTCGGGCGGGGCGAAAACCTATATCCTTCCGACCTGCCGTGGAGCCTGGCGGCCGGTGCTGCAGGGTGCCTGGGGTTGGTCTTCCTCTACCGGGCCTTTCAGGCCGGGCAGATGGGCTTGGCGGCCCCGGTGGCCGGGGTGGTGGGGGCATCTCTGGCTGCACTGGTGGGGGTGTTTTTGGAGGGGACGCCCGCACCGGTGCAGCTTTGGGGCTTCGGGGTGGGGCTTTTGGGGGTGTGGCTGGCCTCCCAGTCGGGGGAATTTGGCAGACCCTCCCTGGGGCTTGGCTACGCAGCCCTGGCAGGTCTGGGGTTTGGCGGCTACTTCGTGCTCATAGACCGGGTGGAAGGGCTCTTCTGGCCCTCCGCCTTCGCCAAGCTGACCGCCGCTGTCCTCGTCTTGGGCTGGGCCCTGAGGGCTTTCCCAGGACCTCGGCAGGAGCTGGGCCGCTACCTGCCGTTGCTGATCCTGGCGGGGCTTCTAGATGCCGGAGGCAACGTGTTTTTCCTGGCCGCCGCCCAGGCTGGCCGGCTGGACGTGGCCGCGGTCCTCTCCTCGCTGTATCCGGCCTTCACGGCCGTGCTGGCCTGGGCTCTGCTGCGGGAGCGGCTGCGGCCGGGCCAGAACCTGGGGGTGCTGCTCTCCCTGGTGGCCATCGCGCTGATTGCCGCTGGGTGAAGCTGGCTCAGGCGTTGTGGGCCTCCACGAACCACAGTAGCTTGTCGCAAGCGCGGGAGATCTCTGTGCAGATATCGGCGGTGTCCTTATCGCCCAGGCTGTCGGTGTGGTCTATGAGGGCGCGTACCTGCTGGCCGAAGGCCGCCAGGGAGCGGGAGAGGGCGGCGGTGTGCTCGGAGCCCTGGGTGATCTCGAGGGGGTAGGGGGGGAGACTGGAGCGCTCCACTACCACCTGTGCGGTTCCCTCAGCGGTGCCGCCGAGCTGCACGATGCGCTCCGCCAGCAGGTCAGCCCAGCCATCAGCGGCCTCGGCCACCCGGTCAAAGAGTTCGTGCAGGCTGATGAAGCTGGGCCCCTTTACGTTCCAGTGGGCCGACTTGGCCTGGGCATAGAGGTCCATCGCGGCGGCCAGGGCAGGGGCTAGGGCCTCAATCACTGCGGTGCGGGTCTTTTCCGGAAGATCGTTTTGGGTGGGATGCAGCGGGGTTTTTGTGCGGGCTTTGAGCGCCATCTTGACCTCCTAAGCCTCAGGATACCCCCTACCTGGCCCTGCGTCCAACCACCTCCCCTCAGCGCTCCAGTATGCGGAAAGCGAAGCTTACCTCGAGCCGGATGTTCTCGTCGACGCTCAAGACCACCAGCACCCGCGGCTGGACCAGCCCGAAGTCGCGGAAGGTGAAGCTGGTGCGGGCTTGCAAATAGGCGGTATCGCCTCGGAATTCTACCTCCCCTTCCCAGGTCACGCTCCGGCTGACCTCCCGAATCTTCAGGTCGCCAACGATTTGCACGGGGAATTTCCCGCTTTGCGGTAGGGGAAAGCTGAGGCCGCGCACTTCTTTGGGGACGAACTCGGCTACCGGGTACTGGCCAGTATTGAGCGTGTTCCGGCGGATGTAGTTGTCCCGCCGAGGTTCGTCGCTGGCCAGGGCGTTCAGGTCTACCGTAAAGCGCGAGCCTTCCAGGGCCCGCCCGTTTCGGTCGAGCCGCACCACGCCCTGCACCCCTTTGCTGGTTCCCACCGCGTCGGTGGGGAAATTGAGGCCCGCGAGCTGTTCGCGCACCCGGTAGCGGGCCTCGCTTTGGGTGGGGATGAGCTCGAGGCGGCTTTGGGCCTGGGCCTGGGCAAGGCCCACCAATCCCAGCAACACAAAGAACCAGCGGTTCACCGGGCACCTCCTACCGCTTGGAGAGCAGGGAGATCAGGTTTTTTAGGTTCTCGGCGGCCCGGGGCTGCTCCTTGAAGGGGTTGTAGGGTTTGCCCTGAGCGATGGCCTGGAACAAGCCGCCACGCCCGCCCGGGGCCTGTGGGCCGCCTGCTTGGGCACCCTGTCCCTGGCGCTGACGAGCCTCTTCGCGGCGCTTGAGAATGGTCTCGTCCATCCACTTGAGCTGGGCAGGGGTGAGGATGGCGTCCTCAATGGTCCCCAAAATCCTAGCCGCCTCGGCGGGCTTGAGGTCAGGGCGGTTTTGCAGGTCGCGCAGAATGGGCAACAGCCTTTGGGCCTGGGCCTTGGTAAAGGCCAAGCCGCGCTGCTTGTCCAGCTCCTCCATTAGGCCGATGGTGGTCACCAGGTCAAAGACCGGGCGGTAGGCCTCAAAGCGCTGCCGCATCTCTGGGGAGAGGTTGGGCGGCCCCCCCTGAGCTAGGGCCAGGCCAAGGGCCAGCAGTGTCCAAAAGGCGACGGCTCTTCTCATATCCCTTCCCTCGTTTAGGCTAATCTTGCAATAGATCTGTGTAGGAAAGATAAAGGACCGGATTGACCCATGCACGCCGACCTTCTGACCCCTGCACCTGTTTTGGACTCGCCCCCTGCGCACCTCCCTACTGGAAATCTGGATGTGCACGTGGAGGCCTGTCCCAAAGCCCCCCTGGTAAATCGGCTGGGCGTGGTTTCGCTTGCCCTGGACGGTCTGCTGGACTGGGTGGGCGAACCTCTTTTGGAGGTGCAGGGGGAAGCCTGGCGTTCTTCCCGCCTTTGGGACTGGGTGCCCCAGTGGGAGAACGAGCGGCTGCGGGCTACTCTGCTGGCCCCCTGGGGCCAGCGAGGGCTAGCCCTGCGCCTGGAGCCCAAGGCTCCGGGGCCTATCCGGGCAACGGGCGCCTTGAGCTACCTGGGGCTTAGGCGGTTTGGGGAGGAGCGGCTTCGGGTTTCCTTCCACTTCGACCATGACCCCTGGACGGGGAGCTACCTGTTGGAGGCCCGCGCCTACCGCACCCTGCTGGCCCTAGGCCTCCAGGGCGACCCACCCCCTAGCTGGGTGAACTGGGGGGAGCGGTTTGAGTGGGTCTGGGAGGGAGGGCCCGTAACCCTCTACCTAGGCCTGGCCCCTGAGGCCGATGGGGCCCGCACCACCGCCCTGCACCTGCGGCGGGTGGGTTGGGAGGGCTTGCTCGAGGGAACACAGCGCAAGCTGGCCTCGCTTTACGAAGCGTACCGCGGCCCTCTTCCCGAGGTCTACCGACGCCACTTGGTGTTCAGCTACTTCTACGCCCAGGCCGACAGCTTGGAAGGGGAACCGGTGCTTCTCACCTCGCGGAGCCCTCACTACTACGTTTCGGGAGCCTACTGGGCCCGGGACGCTTTGCTGTGGTTTTTCCCCGCGCTGCTCAGGGTCGACCGGATGCGGGCCAGGAAGGTGCTTAGGGCTGCTTTCTTGCGCTACGCTCGCTGGCCTGGGGAGCACGCCCAGTACCTGAGCGGCCCGCCTCTGTACCCTGGCTTTGAGCTTGACCAGGCCGCGGCTTACCCCCTGGCCCTGGCCCGCTACCTCGAGGTGGCCGGACCGGACCCGGCGCTGTTGATCGAGCTAAGGGAGCCCCTGGAGGGGGTACTGGGCCGCATACGGGAAGAAAAGCACCCTAGCCTGCCCCTTTACCGGACCTTTCTTTCCCCTACCGACGACCCAGTGCGTGAGCCCTACCTAACCTACGACAACGCCCTTCTGTGCGTGGCCCTGGAGCGCCTGGCCCCCTTTTGGCCTGAAGGCAAGGGGCTTCAGCAGGAGGCCCGCGCCATCCGCGAGACCCTCTACCGCCAGGCCGGTCGCAACGGCCGCTTTGCCTACAGCTTTGAGCCAGGGGGCGCACACACCTTCGCCGACGAGCCGCCAGGTAGCCTCCTGCTCCTGCCCTACCTGGGTTTTTGCGACCGCCAAGACCCCCTTTGGCAGGCCACCGCCCTCTGGGTGTTGAGCGCCGACAACCCCTACCATTTTGGGGGCCGCTTCGGTGGAGAGGGCTCGGTGCACTTCCCCTTCCCTTCGGGTTTCTCTCTGGCCAACCGCATCCTTTCGGGGCTGGTGCGGCCCGCCAATGAGGCCCTTTTGGTCCTGGAACAGGCCCCCCTCGACCAGGGGTATGCGCCGGAGTCCTTTGACCCCAGAACCGGTCTGGCCCGTACTGGGGTAGGGTTTGCCGCCCTGGCTGGGCTCATCGCCCACACGCTGGCCGGGGGAAGGTAGGCTACGGTGCGCTTGCGGCCTGCACCAGTCCGGTGAAGTCCTGTCCGGCCGCCACCGAGAGGGCGGCGAGGGCTTTCCAGTATGCGCTCACAGCCTGCACCAAAGCGTACTCGGCGCTTTTTAGGGAGACTTGGTCGGTCTGGAGTTGCAGGGCTGAGATGGTGCCCGCCCGCAGCGCAGCCTGGCTCTGCTCTACCAGTTTCTGGGCGTTGGTTACGTTGGCTTGGGCCAGTGCGATGTTTTTGTGGGCGCTTTGGGCTGCCTGGTAGGCGTTCTGAAGGCTGGTGAGGGCGTTTTGCTGGGCAGTTTGCAGCGCGCGGAGGTTGTTTTCCAGATTGAGCCTGGCGCTGTTGAGCTGCACCGCTGGGGTGTAGTCGTTGTCCGCTAGCTTGACGTTGAGCTGGGCCAGCTCTACCGCCTGTTGGGCTTGGAGTACGCTGGGGAGCCGCTCGAAGAGGTTTTTGCGCAGCGCTTCCAGGTCGGCCTGCAGGGCTGGGGTGGACGGGGGCGGGGCCACGGCGACGTTGCCCAGATCGCTCAGGCCCAGCAGCGCGGCGAGTTGAGCGGCCAGCACTGGGAGCTGGGCCTGGGCGGTGGTGAGGGACTGCCTCGAGCTGTCCAGGGTGGTCTGGGCCCGGGCTACATCCAGCGCAGTGGCGTTCCCAGCGGCTAGGCGGGCTCGGGCCACCTCTAGATTGCGCTGGTTGAGGGCCACTTGGGCTTGGTACAGGGCCACATTCTGCTGGGCTTCGTACAAGCTTAGGTAGGCGTTCACCACGCTTTGCATCACGCTAAGGCGGGTGGCCTCCAGGTTCACCTGGGCCAGCCTGGCGTTTTGCTCGGCCTGGGTAAGGGCCACAATCAGGGTGCTGGGGTCGGCTTTGAGCGCATTGAGCTGCAGGGTGGCGTTCTGTAGGGTGGCCTGGGCGCTTTGCAGCGTGGGCCCCTGGCGGTAAGCCTGAGAGAGGGCCTGAACTAGGGTCAGGGTGTTCTGGGCTTGGGCGGTGGGCAGAAGCAGTAAAAGCCAGAGGAAGCGAACGGGGTTCATCGAATCCCTCCTAGGGTGGCGGTCAGGTCGGTTCCCAAGGCGACGTGTAGGGCCAGACCAGCAAGCTGGGCTTGGGCGGTAGCGGCCTCCAGATTGCGCCGGGCTTGCCGTAGACTCAGCTCAGCAGCCTGCACCTCCACTGCGGTGCCGGTGCCGGCTTGGAGACGGGCTCGAGCGGTGCTCAGATTTTGTTCGGCAGCCTTGAGAGCACTCTGCGCTGCGGCAACGCTCGCTTTCGCGGTTAGGAGATTCTGGTACTTCTGGCGCACGTCCAGCTCAGCGGTTTTGCGAACCGAGTCCAAGGACAGCTCGGCGGCCTTGAGGGCGGTCTGGGCCGAGCTAATCCGGCTTTCGGCGGATGGGTCGGCGATGGGGAGGTTGAGCGAGAGGCCCACCGCCCAGCCCTGCTGGGTACTGCTCCCCTGCACCAGGGGAACTCCTGCAGAGAGCGATAGGGTGCCGTTTTTTAGGTTAAGACCGGCCGAAAGGCTGGCGCTGGCGCCGCTATAGCCCGCGCTCAACGCGGCGTTGGGCAGGAGCCGGTCCCGCTGGGCGCTGGCCAGGTTGGCCTGGGCCTCCTCGAGGCCCAACGCGGCCCGTAGCACATCCGGCCGCTGAGCTAGGGCCCGTTGTATCAAGACATCGAGCCCCTCGCTGGGCAGCTCGGGTTCCTGGGGGGCGGTGCTCGGCAGGCCGAGCTGCTCGGGGCGCAACCCCAGGGTGCTGGCTAAGGTGAGGCGGGCCAGCTCCAGCGCCCCTTGGGCGCTCACCAGCCCTGAAAGGGCGCTGTCTAGGTTTTGCTGGGCGGTGAGCAGGTCGCTTAGGGTGGCGCTGCCGGCCTGGTTCTGGGTCCGCACGATTTGGAGCTGCCGCTCCCGCAAGGCCACCGTGGCTTGGGCGATTTCCAGGTCGGCCTGGGCTTGACGCAGGTTGAAGTACTGGGTGCAAACGCTGAGGTAGAGGTTGTTGCGGGCCTCCCGACGGGTTAGATCGGCGCGCCTTAGGCCCCGCTCGGCGCTGGCCACGGCGTCAGCGCTGCTCGACCAGGGAAACACCCCCAGGCTGGCGGTGGCTGAGAGGGAGAGGCTGCTGCCGCTGGGTTCCCGTAGGACGTATTCGGCTCCACCCGAGAGGCTAAGCCCACGTGCAGCCAGGGCCGCCTCGAGCTGCCGGACTGCGCTTTCGTAGGTTTGGTCGGCGCTTTGCCAGTCCAGCGTTCGGGGCAGGGCTTCCAGCGACTGGGAGAGGGTTAGGCTTCCTTGGGCTAGGCCCGGGGGGGCCAGGGCCAGCAGGACAACGAGGGGAACAAAAAGTCGCTTCAAGCGGTACCTCCGCGTTTGGTATGTTCGGCGACTCCCGTGTATGCGCCCAGTACAAGATATGTAGGTTTGGTGAAGGCGCATTGGTCCCAAGGCGGATCTCTTGCTACAATGGGCCTAAAATCCTGGTTACAGGATAGGCAGGGGCTTTTGCCCAGCTAAAAAGCTGAGCATGGAGAGGCTGGGCAACCACCGGCTGTTGCCCCGGCCTGCGGCCCGGACCTGCTCCGCGCTGTCTTTACCTTAAGTAATAACCATCTTCGTTTTTTGTTATAACAAATTTGTTATGGCTCCAAAGAACGGGCTCCATGGGGCTCTCTTGCCTTTGGTAATTGGGAGCCAGGCCCTTGACGCTTGTACCCCCACTCCGTATAAGCTGAGGCCGTGTTGTCATGAGAACGGTAGCTGTTTTCGCCTTGGGCCTGGGGGCCCTCCTCACACCGGCCTTGGCGGGCCCGGTGGTGGACTTTGACCGTTGGTACCCTTATCCCCAAGCCCAGCAGTATGCCCAAGCCTACCGCCGCATTCTGATGGTCTATTTCTGGGGTCATGGCTGCCCCTACTGCGAGCAGATGAACACCTTTGTCCTTTCAGACGGGGCTGTTTCCCGAATTCTGGCCCGCAGGTATGTGGTGGCGAGCGTGGACGCGCACAGCCCCGAGGGCCAGTCCCTCTCGCGCCAGATGCGGGCTTTTGGTACCCCCACCTTTGTCTTTCTGGTACCCCATGAGGGTGCCTGGAAAGAGATAGGGCGGCTGTTCGGCAGCCGCCCTCGGGCGCAGTTCCTGCGCGAGCTCGAGCAGTTCTGCGCTAAAGCGGGAGGTGAAGGTTGTGAATAGGAGAAAGTTTCTCAAAGCTTCGGCGGGCGCCCTGGCCGCTTCCGTGGTGGTCGGCCGGGTAGGTTCGGCGCTGGCCCAGGGCGGGCTAGAGGGCGAGGACATCGCCAACCTGGAGAAGGGCCTTCAGGCCAGCCTGGGCAAGGGCTACAAAGACCTCGTACCCTCCCAGGCCATCAAGCTGACGGCCCCCGCCATTGCCGAGTCGGGAGCGAACGTCCCGGTGGAAATCGAGGTCAACCTGCCGGCCGAGCAGGTCAAAGCCATCCACTGCTTCTGCGACAAGAACGCCAACCCCCTGCTCTTCAGCTTCCAGCTCCTCGGTGGAGGGGTGTTGCCCTACTACGCCACCCGCGTGCGCGTGGCCGAGACTGCGCCGGTGCGGGCGGTGGTGGAGACCAAGGATGGCAGGCTGCTGGTGGCCTCGCAGGGCGTTCGGGTGACGGTAGGAGGCTGCGGTTAGTTTCGGAGGTTTGAACCATGAACATCCTGATTCGCTTCAATCCAGCCAGGCCCAAAGCCGGTGAGGAAGTTCGCGTGCAGATTGTGATTCAGCACCCCATGGAGCCCGGTACCCGCCGGGACGCCAGCGGGAAGCTGATACCGGCCGACCACATCAACGAGCTGACCGTACTTTTTGACGGGCAGCCGATTGCCACGGTGAAGCCCGGCCCTGGCACCAGCGCCAACCCGCTCTTCGCCTTCAAGATGAAGGCCGCCAAGGCTGGCCAGATCAAGGTCGTGGCCAAGGATCTAACCGGGAAGTCCGGTGAGCGCACCGCCGACCTAGCCCTGGCCTAAGGAGCACGCCCATGGGCCGCTTCTGGCGTCTTCTGGCGGCCTTGGCCCTGGCCCTGGGGGCCTTGGGGGCTTCGGCCCAGGAGGAGGATGATCCGGTAAAGGAGGCGGAGAAGCAGAAGAAGCAGCTCTTGGAGCAGAGCGGGGGCATCCTTCCCAGCGACCTGTACGTCCAGCAAGGAGAGGAGCTGTTCAAGGCCAAACGGGGGCCCAAACAGGCCAGCCTCGAGGCCTGCGACTTCGGCCGGGGGCCGGGTAGGCTCGAGGGGGTGGTGGGCCGGCTGCCCCGCTACTTCTTTGACACCCGACGGGTAGAGGACCTGGACTCCCGAATCCGCACCTGCATGATCCGGCTCCAGGGCTTCCGCCCCGAGGAGATCCGGCGCAGCGAGGTGGTGGCCATCGCCTTCTACATCGCCTCGCTCTCCAACGAGCAGACGATGTACGTGCGGCCCCTTATGCCGCAGGAGAAGAAGCTCTACGAGCTGGGCGAGAAGCTCTTCTACCTGCGCGCTGGTCCGCGCGACATGGGCTGCGCCTCGTGCCACGTGACCTACGTGGGCCGCCGGGCTGGGGTGCTGCCCTACTCCGACCTCTTGGGAGACAAACGGGTAGCCAGCCACTGGCCGGCCTTCCGCTACTCCAACGACCAGGCCTGGACCATGGCCGACCGCATCCGGGCCTGCTACGCCAACCTGGGGATGCCCGCGCCGGACTTCTATTCCGAGCCCATCATCGCGCTGACCCTCTTCATGAACGCGCAGGCCAGGGGGGCACGGATGGACCTGCCGGGGTTCATACGCTAGGAGGTGGAGGGTGCGTCGGTTTTACCTGATCGCTTTGCTGGCCTTCCTGGGCCCGGCCAGTGGCCAGCCGGGCCCCGTCTACATCACCCCTGAGCTCCAGCGGCTCATCCAGGCAGGTGGGCAAAACTACGCCAACGTGCTTTTGAGGCAGGCCCCGGACCAGGCACTCTGCTCCATCCACCGCAACCGCTTGCCCCCGGAGGTGCTGGGCTCCTTCATTGAGGAACAGCGCCGGCTCATCAAGTACCCCGAGGGGGGGCGGCTGATGGGCGACTGGAAGCGGGGTGAGGCCATCTACAACACCCTGGCTCGAGGCAACTGCTTCTCCTGCCACGTGGGCTCGCCCCTCAACATTGGCGGCAACGTAGGGCCTAGCCTGGAGAAGTACGGCCAGAGGGGTACCTCGGAGGCTGTTCAACGCTATACCTACGAGGTGATCTACAACCCTTGGGCCTACTTCCCCTGCACGGTGATGTACCGCTTCGGCCACGGTGGGCTTCTGAAGCCCGAGGAAATCGCCGATGTGGTGGCCTACCTGCTTGACCCTTCCTCGGACTTCAACACCAAACCGGCGCTGAAGCGCTGAGTGAAAAATTGCGGCTTCTTCCCACTGCGTTTGTGGGGGAGAGGGGGACTTCTACGACTCGACGCGAACTGGCACGGTTTCTGCTGGCCCTTGGCTTAACCTCTCCTAGGGCCTTTGCGCAGGCCATGGACCGCCCGGAGCGGCTCTACGACGTCCCGCCCTTTGGCGACGTGACCCTGCTTTTCAGCACCGACCTGCACGCTCAGCTAAGGCCCCACCACTTCATGGAGCCCCCCAACCTGCTGGCCCCCAAGCCGCTGGAGGGTCGGCCCGGCTACCTGGCCGGGGAGGCCATGCTGCGCTACTACGGCATCCGGCGGGGGAGCCTGGAGGCCTATGTTTTCTCCTCGGTGGACTTTGCGGCCCTGGCCCAGCGTTTTGGGCCCATGGGCGGGGGGGCCCATATCGGCACCCTTATCCGCCGTCAGCGGGCCGCCGCGGGGGAACGCCGCACCTTGGTGCTGGATGGAGGCGATAACTGGACCAACTCCGGCATCTCCTTGCTCACCAAGGGGCAGGTCATGGTGGACTGGATGAACCGGGTGGGCTTCGACCACATGGTCTTTCACTGGGAGTACACCCTGGGCCGGCCCCGGGTGGAGGAGCTGGTCAAAGAGCTCAAGGCCCAGGTGGTGAGCTTCAACATCGTGGATGACCTCTTCGGCGACCCCATCTACGAACCCTACCGCATCCACGAGATAGGGGGCTACAGCCTGGCCATCATCGGCTCTACCTTCCCCTACGTGAAGGTCTCCCACCCCGAGGAGTTTTCCGAGGGGCTTTCCTTCGGCGTGCGGGAGAAGGAGCTACAGCGCTATGTGGACGAGCTGCGGGGCAAGGGGGTAGACGCCATCGTGCTTCTCTCCCACAACGGCGTCCCGCTGGACTCGGCGATTGCCGAGAGGGTCAGCGGCATTGACCTGATTCTCACCGGCCATACCCACGACTATACCCCCCGTCCAGCCCGCTTCGGGAACACCTGGCTGGTGGCGGGTGGGGCTGCGGGTAAGGCGGTGGTCCGGGTGGACCTCAAGCTTAGGAAGGGGGGCATTCAGGAAATCCGGCAGACCGTGCTGCCTGTGGCGAGCAACCTAATCCAACCCGATGCCGACCTGGTGGAGTTTGTGGAGGGAGCCTATGCCCCCCACAAAGCCTACCTGGACGAGGTGCTGGGTACAGCCGAGACCCTCATCTACAAGCGCGACTCCACCTACTCTACCTTCGACGAGCTCTCGGGCCGGGCCATTCAGGCCTTCTACCCCGAGGTGGAGGTGGCCTTCAGCCCGGGCACCCGCTGGGGTACGGCCATCCTCCCGGGCCAGCCCATCACCATGGACCGGTTGCTGGCCTACACCGCCTTCACCTACCCTGAGGTGTACGTCTTCAAGCTCAAAGGGGAGAGGCTTTTGGCCGTCCTGGAGGATGTGGCGGCCAATGCCTTCAATCCCGATCCCTTCTACCAGCAGGGAGGGGATATGAGCCGGGTCTACGGACTTGCCTACGACCTGGCGGTGAATGCGCCCACCGGCCAGCGCATCCGCAATGTGGCCATACGGGGGCGGCGGCTTGACCCGAACCGCGAGTACGTTGTGGCGGCCTATGGGGGTCGGCTGCAGCGCAGCGGCACCATCCTGGAGAAGTACACCCCCAGGCCCATCTATGACATCATGGCGGAGTACATCCGTCAGCTCAAAACCGTTAGTGTCCCACCTCGCCCCAGCATGCGGGTGCTGGACCATCGCTATGTACTGCCTGGCTGAAGGAGGTTCGCTTTTGTGAAAGGGAAGCGGTTGTTGTTCTGGTTTGTGGTAGCTGTGCTTTTGGGGGTGGCCCTCTCGCAGCAGAGCCCCTTTCAGCAGCGGGTGAACCAAGCCATTCAAAGCGGGGGGCCGGAATTCCAAAGGAGCATGCAACAGGACCCAGACCAAGCCCTTTGCTCCCAGTACCGCGACAGACTACCCGCGGAGCTGGTGCCAGCCTTCCTGGAGCGGCAGAGGAAGCTCATCAAGTACCCCGCCGATGGGAAGCTAATGGGGGATTGGAAGAAAGGGGAGGAGCTTTTTACCAACCCCCGCAAGGGCAATTGTTATGCCTGCCACACGGGCGATCCCAGGGAAGCGGGGGCTGGCAACATGGGGCCTGGCCTGGTGGGGTACGGCGCACGGGGCACCAGCGAGGCGGTGGTGAAGTACACCTATGACAAAATCTACAACGCCTGGGCCTCCATGCCCTGCTCCCTCATGTACCGGGCCGGCTACCACGGCATCCTGAGCCCGGAGGATACTGCCCACATCGTGGCCTTCCTGCTTGACCCGGCTTCGCCGGTGAACGCCAACCTCAAGAGGTGAGTATGCGTAGAAACCGCTTGTACCGCGTGTTGGGGCTGGCCTTGCTGGGGTTCGCGCTGGGGGTGGCCCTGACCCAAAGCCAGCAGGAGCTTGACCCCTACAAGGAGGCCGAGCGGCAGCGGGAGCTGTTCCGCCAGACCGCAGGGATTCTGCCGGGTGAGCTCTACGCTGCTCAGGGTGAGGAACTGTTCTATGCCAAGCGGGGGCCCAGGCAGGTGAGCCTTGAGGCTTGCGACTTTGGCCTGGGGCCGGGGAAGCTCGAGGGGGCCCTGACCCAGCTGCCCCGCTACTTCGCCGACACCAGGCGGGTAGAGGATCTGGAAACCCGCATTGTGAGCTGTATGGTTCGGCTCCAAGGCTTCAGGCTTGAGGATATCAAGCGCGACGAGGTGAAAGCCCTGGTGGCCTACGTGGCCTCTAAGTCGAGCGAGATGCCCATCAACGTGGTGCCCCGCACCTCGCAGGAGGTCGCCATGTACAACCTGGGCCGCGAGCTCTGGTACCACCGGGCAGGCGACCGGGATATGAACTGCGCCATCTGCCATGAGAGCTATGCGGGCCGCAAGGTGCGGCTCTCGCCGGTGCGCAGCCCGCGCCAGGGGCTTTCCAATGAGTGGCCGGCCTACCGCTTTGAGGCCGATAAGCTCTACACCTTGCAGGACCGCATCGCTTTCTGTTACGAGTCCATCGGCATTCGCCCACCCGTCTACTACTCTGAGCCCTACATTGCCCTCTCCATGTACATGCTGGCGGAGGCCACCAAGGGCAAGAACAGGTTCACTGAGATGCCGGGTTTTACCCGCTAGAGGAGATGGCTATGCGTAGGGGAATGTTGGTGCTGGTGCTCCTGGGCGGCCTTGGGTTGGCGCAGGAGATGACCCCCGGGGCCCTGCTCCAGTTTGGGAGTTATCTCAAGAAGGTTAACCCCGCCAGCTACCTGCTCTACGCCGCCGAGGCCAAGGACTACGTAGAGGTCTTTGAGCCCTTCATCCTGGACGTGCGCACCAATGAGGAGCGCGCCAGGGGCTTTATTCCTGGCTCGGTACACATCCACATCAGCCAGCTGCCCGACCGCCTGGCCGCGCTGCCCAAGGACAAGAGCAAGCCCATTTTGGTCTACTGTGGCACCGGTCATGTGAGTGCGGTGGCCGCGGCTTATCTGCGGGCGCTGGGCTATACCGAGGTTAAGAACCTGAATGGGGGATTCAGGGCCTGGCTCGAGCTGGGCCTTCCCGTAGAACGACCCTAGGGGGTGAACCGTGCGCGTGCGTCTGTTGCTGCTGATGGCTGTCCTGATGATCTCCGGAACCCTGGCCCAGTCCTTGGAGACCACCCTGCGCGGGGTAGGTGTTGCTGAAGCCCAAGCCCGGGTGGAGGCTGCCTTGGCCGCCCAAGGGCTTAAGGTGGCCCGGACACTCAACCTGGGGGGCCAGGTCAAGAACTTTAAGGCCGACTTCCCTGACTATCTCCTGCTCGTGCTGGAGCCGGAGGAGGGTACCCTGGCCGCGGTGCAGGAGAACTTCATGACCGCCATCATCCTGCCCCCCACGGTCTACCTTCACGCGGCCCAGCCCGGCGCTGTAACCGTCGGCACTTTTGACCCCGACCTGATGTTCGGCATGCTGGGGGTCAAAAACACCAAGAGTCGGCTCCTTGGGGCCAAGCTCAAGGCGGTAATTTACAGCCTGGGCCTGCCCCGCCGGGTGGCCCCAGCCATGATGCCTGATCCCCGTTCGGGGATGATGCCGGTCCTGCTCTACCAGGTGGAGGGGGGTAGCGCCGAGGAGCTCACCTTGCTCATCGAAAGCGAGCTGAGCAGCAACGGCCTGAACGTGCTCCCGGCAGTCAAGATGGGCAACGTGACCGGCATACACCCCTGCAAGAGCGAGTGGGCCTACCAGATGTTCATGACCCAGCCAGCTGGCGGCTTTGCTGCCCCCTGCCGCTTCTTCGTGATGCCGGTACAGGGCGGGGTTCTGGTGGGGGCGATTGAGCCGATGCTCATGAGCATCATGCCTGGTGTGGCCCAGAGCCAGCCCACCATGAGCATGTTGCAGGAGGCCCGGCGGGTAATGAGCCAGATCCTCGAGGCTGTAGGGGGACGTCCCTATCGCCCGGGGCAATAAGCAGCATAACCTTTGGTTATGAACTCTTCGGCCTGGAGCGAATCTGATAAGCTTATGACACGCCCAAGCGCTGGACCTGAAACGCCAGGGGTTCGCCCTGGTGCGGGCTTGGGCCACGGGGAGGAGCTATGAGCAAGGTAACGCGGCGCAAACTACTGAAGGCGGGGGCGTTGGCTGGGGCAGCAGCAGCCACCCAGGGATTTGCCCAGGAGTTCTTCAGCAAGCCCAGCAGCGTGCTGGGGCCGGCTCGGGGAAACCGGGTGGTCATCATCGGAGGAGGCTGGGGCGGGGTGAGCACCGCTCGTCACCTGCGGCGCAAGAACCCCAACATCGAGGTGGTGCTCATAGAGAAAAACCCCGCCTTCATGTCCTGCCCCATGAGCAACCTCTACCTAGGTGGGGTGAAGGACCTCGACTTCATCGTCTTTGACTACGCCAACGTGGCCCGGGCAGGGGTCACCATCGTCAACGAGCGGGCGATTGAGGTCAACCGAGCAGGCCGCTACGTGCGCACCACCAGCGGCATCATCTTCTACAACTACCTGGTGGTCTCCCCCGGCATCGACTACATGTACGAGGCCATCCAGGGCTACAGCGAGGTCAAGCAGTTCTTGCCTGTGGCCTTCAAGCCCTGGGAACACATCGCCCTCAAGCGCCAGCTCGACAACTTTGAGGGTGGGGACATCGTGATCTCCATCCCCCGGCCGCCTTACCGCTGCCCGCCTGGGCCCTACGAGCGGGCGGCCATGCTGGCCTACTACCTCAAGACCAACCGCATCAAGGGCAAGGTGATCGTGCTGGACGCTAACCCCGGCCCTATCTCCAAGGGTCCGGGCTTCACCGCTGCCTACAACGACCTCTACAAGGACTACATCCAGTACATCCCCCAGGCCGAGGTCACGGCCATTGACTACGGCAAGAAGGAGGTCAAGACCCCGCTGGGCGAGTTCAAGTTCGACCTAGCCAACATCATCCCGCCGATGAGGGCCAGTGAAATCGTGCGCACCGCTGGGTTGGGGGACCGCTGGGTCAACGTGCGGCTCCCCACCTTCCTATCGGAGGTGGACGACCGGGTGTACGTGATCGGGGACGTGATCGGCAACGCCCCCTTCCCCAAGAGCGGCCAGGTGGCCTACAACGACGGCAAGATTATCGCCGACCACATTGCCCAGCGCATCGCGGGGAAGCGGCTGGACGAGATTGAAAACCCCTTGCCTGACAACATCTGCTACAGCTTCGTGAGCAACGAGGAGTCCATCTGGGTTTCCCACAAGCACACCTGGGACGCCGCGGCCCGCCAGGTGCGCCAGCAGTCCACGGTGGACAACAACCGCTCTAAGCCCAACGGCGCGCTGGCCTTCGAGTGGGCCCGGGGTCTGTGGAGCGACATGTTTGGGCCTGGCGCCTGAAGCCGGGCTGGGGTGGGGCGTACTTTGCCTCACCCCTTTGAGTGAGGAGTTAGCGCCTGATGAACCGACGTAAACTGCTGCAACTCTTGAGCAAAGGGGCCGCCGCCGGGGCTTTTGTGAAGCTCTCCGGTGGTCTGGCCCAAGGAGGGGAGAAGTTCTCTGAAAAGGCCTTCGAGCCCATGCGCTTTTTGGGTGCCGAGCTGAGGGAGTACGGCGAGCGCAGCGAGTTTGAGAAGGGGGTGGTGCGCTACATCTCCCCCAACCTGCGCACCCGCCACTCCGGGGCCAACTTTACCCCTTTGGACAAGCTGGATGGGGTAATTACCCCAAGTTCGCTGCACTTTGAGCGACACCACGCAGGGGTGCCCACCATTGACCCGGCCGAGCACCGCCTGGTCATCCACGGCATGGTGGAGCGGCCCCTTATCTTCACCATGGCCGACATCAAGAGACTGCCCTCGGTGACCCGCACCCTTTTCATCGAGTGTGCGGGCAACGGCCAGAACGGCTACCGCAACCCCCCCGACATGACCCTGACCGCTACCCGCAGCCGGGGGCTGGTCTCCAACTCCTCCTGGACGGGGGTTCCTCTAGCGATTTTGCTCAAGGAGGCCGGCATCAAAGAGGGGGCTCGCTGGCTCATTCCCGAAGGGGCCGATGCCGCGGCCTACACCCGCAGTCTGCCCTTGGAGAAAGCCCTGGAGGACGTGCTGGTGGCCTACGCCCAGAACGGCGAGGCCCTCCGTCCCGAGCAGGGCTATCCTCTTCGGCTCATCGTACCGGGCTGGGAGGGCAGCATCATGGTCAAATGGCTGCGGCGCATCCAGGTAACCGATATGCCGGTGATGTCCAAGGACGAAACCTCGGAGTACACCGACACCATGGCAAATGGGAAGATCCACGCCTTCACCTGGATTATGGAGCCCCAGTCCATCATCACCTACCCCTCGGGGTTGCAGCAGATAACCCGCGGTTTTCACGAAATCCGGGGCCTGGCCTGGAGCGGGCATGGGCGCATTGTTCGGGTGGAGGTTTCGCTGGATGGAGGGAGGACCTGGCGCCGGGCCAGTCTCGAGCCCTCTCCCGACCCCCTTTCGGTGGTGCGCTTCAAGCTGGGCTGGGTCTGGGACGGCAGGGAGACGGTCATCATGAGCCGGGCCTGGGACGAGAAGGGCAACACCCAGCCCACCCAGGAGGAGTTTTTCGCCCGCTGGGCCCGCAACAACCGCTACCATTACAACGCCATCCAAGCCTGGCGCATCCAAGCCGACGGCAAGGTGGTCAATGGGGACAGAACACTCTCCGCCTCGCTGGCCCCGCACCGGCTGGGGGCAGTAGGGCTAGGTGGATGTGGGGGTGAGTCGTGAAGCGGCTGGGCCTGGTGCTGTTGGCCTTGGGGGTGCTGGCCGGGGTGCTGGCCCAGCCCGGGGGTGGGGGCCGCTACCAGATCGGCACACCCCTAACCGAGCAGGAGGTTCAGCGCTGGAATATCCGCCCCTCCATCCTACCCGACGGGCGTGGGCTTCCACCCGGCCAGGGCACTGTGGACGAGGGCGAGCAGGTCTACAACGCCCAGTGCCTGGGCTGTCACGGGGCCAACGGCCAGGGTGGGGTCTTCAACCGTTTGGTCGGGGAGCCCTTTCCCGTTACCAAGGACGTAGACCCGGTGGACTTCGTGATCGGCAACTACTGGCAGTACCCCACCACCCTCTTTGACTACATCCGCCGGGCCATGCCCTTCCAGGCCCCCGGCACCCTCAAGGACGACGAGGTGTACGCCCTGGTGGCCTACCTGCTCTACCAAAATGGTGTAATTGATGGCAGCGAGCCCATGAATGCCCAGACCCTGCCCAAGGTGCAGATGCCCGCGCGGGCGATTTTGGAGCTTGACCCCACTACCCAAAAGCGCTTCCCCTGGCTCAGGCTTCCTTAGAGGTGAAGATGAATCGTCGAAGCTTTATTGACCTCCTCAACAAGGGGTTTTCCCTGGGGCTTCTGCTCAAGCTAATGCCCGTGGGGATGCTCGAGTTCGTCCGCGCCCAGAGCAGCGCCACAAGCTTTCAGAGGGCTCTTTTGGTGGACAAAGCGGGCAACCCCTTCAAGCTGAGTACGCTCAAGCCGCACGAGCCCTTCGTGTTCGCTTACCCCTACGCCGCCACCCCCAACATCCTGGTCAACGTGGACACCGAACTGCCCCCAGTGGACGTGAAGATGCCCGACGGCAGGGACTACCGCTGGCCCGGTGGGGTGGGTCCTCGCAGGAGCGTGGTGGCCTATACCAGCATCTGTCCTCACGGCTACAGCTACGCCGCGCCCAACCTGGGGGCCATGGGCTACTACAAACCTGAGGGCAACCGGGGGCCCCGTATGGTCTGCTGTGCCCACCTTTCGTCCTTTGATGTAAGCAGGGGAGGGGAGGTGAAGGGTGGCCCCGCCCCCCACGCCCTGGCCGCGGTTGCGCTGGAGTACGACGCTGCCAAGGATGAGGCCTACGCCGTGGGCTTTTTGGGTAATCCCCGGTTTGACGAGTTTTTTCGAGCCCAGCAACAGAGCCTGCGCGACCTCTTCCGCACCACCGCCCGGGCCCGCGAGGAGGTGACCAAGGCCACCGTCATCCCCTACGCCGAGCATACCCGGGTGCCCACGAGCTGCCCGGTGGTGGGGTAGCCCTAGATCCCAACCTATGACCCTGAGCCTCCCCATTGCTTTCCTGGCGGGAATCCTCTCCTTCCTCTCGCCCTGCGTGCTCCCCTTGGTGCCCACTTACCTGCTCTACCTGGGGGGCCAGCAGGGCCGCCCCCTGAAGAATGCCCTCTTCTTTGTGCTGGGCTTCTCGGCCATCTTCTTCCTGCTGGGCCTGCCCTTTACCCTTCTGGGGGGGCTTCTTTTCGAGTACCGCGACCTCCTGGGGCGGGTTGGTGGGGTGGTGCTGGTTCTCCTGGGGCTGTATATGCTGGGCCTCAAGCCCAGATGGGGCGTGAACCTGCGCTATGAGGGCCCCACCGACCGGCCCTGGGGGGCGTTTGTGCTGGGGGTGGTGTTGGGGCTGGGGTGGACGCCCTGCATCGGTCCCATTCTGGGGGGCATCCTGACCCTCACCGCCACCGGGGAGGGGGTGCACCTGCTGGTGGCCTATATCCTGGGCCTGGCGGTGCCTTTCTTGCTGGTGGCCCTCTTTGCCGATAGGGCTCGGGCCTTCCTGAGGCGGGCGGCCCGCTTTTCCCATGCGGTGGAGATTTTAGCGGGGGTGGTGCTGATAGCGGTGGGGCTGCTCCTGCTCACCGGAACCTATACCCAACTCAACAGCTTTTTCCTCAGGATTACGCCGGAGTGGCTGCAGGAGCGGTTGTGAGGACGGAAGACCGATTGGCGGACCCCTCGCGTTGGCTGGCCGGAGCCAGGCGCGAGGGGCTTTGTGGGCCGATTTGAAGCCATGGTTTGGGTAGTGAGTGCTGCTTTGGCCGAGGGCGCCCCGACTACCGGCGGGATTGGGTGGGATGGTAGCCTGGATGCAGGCCCACGGGCGGGTAGGGGCTTACCGGGCCTTTTTCCCCCGTGGGCTGGTGAGGGCCTTTTGCACCCGGCTGGGACTGCGGGACCGCCGAACCTTTCGGGATGGCCCCATGGGGTGGACTGCTCGACTGCTGGCCGACCTTGACCCTGGGGGGGTGGCAGGGTGGGCGGTTTTCACAGAGGCCTGGCCCAAGCGCTGCCTGGGGGCGCGGACGAACTTCGGGAAGGCGGCGCTCGGGCTACCGACCAGCCTGTTCCGGGGGCTTTTGCCCAGTGGGTGGGGAAGGGGATGGTGCTGGGTGCGTGGGATTTTAGCGGCCAGCCGGAAGGACCGGCGCGCTCTGGGCTCCACAGAGCCGCACGGGTTCGGGAATTTTTGTGGGGGGAAGCTCTGTGTGCCGCCTGTGGCGGCAACCTTTCTGATCTAGCCATGCCCAAGCAACCTGTAGCGGTTTACCCCGAGGCTGCCCCGCGGGCGCGCGGTTGGGGGGGGATTGGATGAGCCCCTTCCCGCTGGGCCGCCCGGCCCGCCTGGCGGTACTGGCCTCCGGTCGGGGCAGCAACCTGGAGGCCCTCTTGAGGGCGTTTCCTCCTGAGGACCCTCTGGGCCGGGTGGTGTTGGTGATCTCGGATAGGCGCGAGGCGCTGGCCCTGCAGAAGGCCGTGCAGTCTGGGGTGGAGGCCGAGTACGTGCCCTGGCCGAAGGGAGAAGGAGGCCGGGCCCGCTTCGAGGAGGTGGCCGGACAGCTTTTGTGCGAACGGCGAATAGACCTGGTGCTGCTGGCGGGTTTCATGAGGATTTTATCCCCTCAGTTCGTAGGCCAGTGGGCTGGGCGTATCCTTAACATACACCCCTCCTTGCTCCCAGCTTTCCCGGGGTTGCACGCCCAGCGCCAGGCCCTCCAGGCTGGGGTGCGCGAGACCGGCTGCACCGTTCACTTTGTGGATGCCGGGGTGGATACCGGGCCCATCGTCCTTCAGCGGCGGGTACCGGTTCTTCCGGGGGACACCGAGGAGACCCTGTCGGCCCGCATCCTGGCGCAGGAGCACCTGGCCTATCCGGAGGCCGTCCGGCGGGTGCTCAGGGGGGAAGCCCGGCCTTAGAGCTGGCCCTCGCCTCTCATGGAGGACCCAAACGGGAATGCCCCGGCAAAAGGGGGATGGGGGCCCCGTTGCCGGTGTGGCCAGCGGCGCCGTGGTCCCTGGGAAGGGTGGATTCTTAAGGCGGGGGGCCCTGGATTTTGGCCAGGGAGGTGGCCGGCCGGTATACTCGCCCCATGAGAAGCCACCTGAAAGCTGCTTCCTGGTTGGTTGCGGCAGGGCGGCCGGAGGGGCCGGGTGTGCCCCTTAACACCCCTTTGGTCCCGGCCTCGAACTTCGTTCGGGGGGCTGAGCGGATTTATGCCCGCAGCGATGGGACCCCTACCTGGGAGGCCCTGGAGGACATTCTGGGAGGGCTCGAGGGGGGCGAGGCGGTGGCCTTTGCCTCGGGTATGGCCGCGGTCGCGGCAGTGTTTGACCTGCTCCCGGCGGGGGCCCGGGTGGTGCTGCCCCAGGACTGCTACCAGGGGGTGGTGGCTCTGGCTGAGGCGGGGGCGCTCCGGGGGCGTTGGCGGGTGGAGCGAATTCCCCTGGAGGACACCGCGGCCTGGGAACAGGCCTGTGCCGGAGCGGATCTGCTCTGGCTCGAGTCGCCCTCCAACCCCCTCCTGCGGCTGGCCGACCTGGCGGCTATCTGCGCCGCGCCCCGAAAGCCAGGGGGAATTTTGGCGGTGGACAACACCTTCGCTACACCCCTTAACCAGCAGCCCCTGGCGCTGGGGGCCAGCTTGGTGGTGCACTCAGCCACCAAGTTGATTGGGGGTCACTCTGACCTCCTAGCGGGGGTGGTGGTGGCCCGAGACACCGCCTTGGCCCAGGCCCTCAGGAAGGTGCGGGAGTTGGTTGGAGCGGTTCCAGGAACCCTCGAGGCCTTTCTGGCGGTGCGGGGGGTGCGGACCCTGGCCCTCCGGCTGGAGCGGGCCCAGCAAAACGCGCAGGAGCTGGCCCTACGGCTGGCCCAGCACCCCCGGGTGGCCCGGGTTCACTACCCGGGCCTTCCCTCCCATCCCCAGCACGCCCTGGCCCGGCGCAGCCTAAGGGGCTTTGGGACCATCGTCTCCTTTGAGTTGAGGGGTGGGGCTGCGGCGGCCGATGCCCTTTGCACCCGGGTTCGGCTCATCCGCCACGCCACCAGCCTGGGAGGGGTGGAGTCGAGCCTCGAGCGGCGCTCAGCCCTCCCCGGTCAGGCCCACCTGCCCCCCTCGCTGGTCCGCCTAAGCGTAGGCATCGAGGATGTGGAAGACCTCTGGGCTGACCTCGAGGCGGCGCTCGGCTGAACTGGTATACTCTTCTCTTTGTGGAGAGGACCCTTACCCCCAGGGCCCTGGGCTTCCGGATGCCCCCCGAATGGGCCCCGCACGCTGCTACCTGGACCGCCTGGCCCTACGACGATGAGAAGTGGCAGGGCTACCTGGAGCCGGTCCGACAGGAGCTGGCTGGGTTTGTGAACACCCTGGCCCGCTTTGAGCCGGTGGAGCTGGTGGTGCATGATGAGGAGTCTGAGCGGGACGCTAGGGCTCGGCTCAACGGGAACGTTCGCTTCCACCGGATTCCCCACGACGACCTGTGGTTGCGCGACTCGGGGGCCATGTTCGTGGCGCGACCCTCGGGGGAGGGGGGGCTCGAGCTGGCCGCCCTTAGCTGGGAGTTCAACGGCTGGGGGAGAAAGTACCCTGCCGAGCTGGACAACCAGATGCCCCTGCGGATGGCCCACCTTCTGGGGCTTCGGCTCTTCTACCCGGGCATCGTGATGGAGGGAGGGGCGTTGGAGGTCAATGGGCAGGGCCTGGCCCTCACCACCCGGCAGTGCCTGCTCTCACCCGGCCGCAACCCACACCTGCACGAGGAGGAACTGGAGGAGTACCTTCGGGAGTACCTGGGGGTGGACACCCTGATCTGGTTGGGGGAGGGCCTGCAGGGGGACCACACCGACGGTCACATCGACACCCTGACCCGCTTCACCGCTCCAGCCACTTTGGTTACTTCGGTGGCGCTGGACCCAGACGATCCCAACTACCGTCCCTTGAAGGAGAACCTGGAAATCCTGCAGAGCCTGGGGGGTTTTCGGGTGGTGGAACTTCCCTTGCCCAAGGAGCCCCGCTGGCTGGGAGGGGAGCGGCTCCCCCTCACCTACGCCAATTTCTACATTGCCAACGGGGTGGTGCTGGTACCCCAGTACGGCGACCCTCACGACGAGCGGGCCTTGGAAATCCTGCGCCCGCTTTTTCCGGGACGCGAGGTGATTGGGCTGGAGAGCCGCTACCTCATCACCGGTGGGGGAAGTTTCCACTGCATTACCCAGCAGCAGCCGATGGGCCGGGTTTGGAGGGGGGCATGACCCGGCTGGCGGTGGTCCAGATGTCCATGGGCCCGGAGCGGGAGACCAACCTGGCCAAAGCCCTTCGGATGGTGCGGGAAGCTGCGGCCATGGGGGCTCAGATCGTGCTGCTGCCGGAGCTTTTTGAGAGCCTCTACTTCTGCCAGGCTGAGCGAGAGCATTACTTTGGGCTGGCCCATCCGGTGGAGGGCCATCCCTTCCTCCCCCGCTTCCAGCAGCTCGCTCGAGAGCTGAGGCTGGTCCTGCCGGTCTCCTTTTTCGAGCGGGCTGGCCAGGCCCACTACAACAGCCTGGCGATGATTGGGCCCGACGGGGAGATTGCGGGTGTCTACCGGAAGTCTCACATTCCCGATGGCCCAGGGTACGAGGAGAAGTACTACTTCAACCCCGGCGACACCGGTTTTTTGGCCTTTCCCACGCCCTACGGCGTGGTGGGGGCTGGTATTTGTTGGGACCAGTGGTACCCCGAGTGTGCTCGTAGTCTGGTGCTCCTAGGGGCCGAGGTTCTCCTCTACCCCACCGCCATTGGCTCTGAACCCCCGGAGGCAGGGGGAATAGATACCAAAGAGATGTGGCAGCGGGTTATGATTGGCCACGCGGTGGCCAACCTCTGCTACCTGGCAGCGGCCAACCGGGTGGGGACGGAGGAGGTGGAAGGCCACACCCAGACGTACTACGGCTCCTCCTTCATCGCCGACTATATGGGCAACAAGCTGGCTGAGGCCGGTCGGGAGGAGGAGACCATCCTGGTGGCTGAGCTAGACCTGGAAGAGGCCCGGCGCTTTCGGGCAGGGTTCGGGTTTTTCCGTGACCGCCGGCCCGACCTGTACGGCCCCTTGCTGACCCTAGACGGCAAGACCCGGCGCGCCTAGGCCGGATTGTATTCTGATTTAGGCAGAAAGTTGGGCCGGGGGATTAGGCTTGTGGGGGTATGTTCCGCTACCAAGGCCCTACCCCCCAAGGCGACCAGCCCCAGGCCATCGAAGCCCTGGTGGAGGCCCTGCGGGCTGGCGAGCGCTTTGTCACCCTGCTGGGGGCGACCGGCACCGGGAAGACCGTGACCATGGCCAAGGTAATCGAGCACCTGCAGCGGCCAGCCTTGGTCATGGCCCCCAACAAGGTGTTGGCCGCCCAGCTTTCCCAGGAGTTCCGTGAGCTGTTCCCCGAGAACGCGGTGGAATACTTCATCAGCTACTACGACTACTACCAGCCCGAGGCCTACGTTCCGGGGCGGGACCTCTACATTGAGAAGGACGCCTCCATCAACCCTGAGATTGAGCGGTTGCGCCACTCCACCACCCGCAGCCTGCTCACCCGGCGAGACGTGATCGTGGTGGCCTCGGTCTCGGCCATCTACGGCCTGGGCAGTCCCGAGGAGTATCGCAACATGAGCCTGGTGGTGGAGGTGGGCCGGGACTACCCTCGGGAGGTCCTTTTGGCCCGTCTGGTGGAGCTTCAGTACGAGCGAGGGGATGTGGAGCTGCGGGCGGGGCGTTTCCGGGTTCGGGGGGAGGTGGTGGAGGTCTGGCCTGCTTACGAGCAAGAGCCGATTCGCATAGAGCTTTGGGGCGACACCATAGACCGTATCACGGTGGTCCACCCCGTCACCGGGGAGCGGCTTAGGGACCTTCCGGGCTTTGTCCTCCTGGGGGCCACCCACTACGCCACCCCGGAATGGCGGCTCAAGCAGGCCATCCCGGAGATTCGCAAGGAGCTGGAGGAGCGGCTGCGCTACTTTGAGGCTGAGGGTAAGCTTCTGGAGGCCCAGCGCCTTAAGGAGCGTACCCTTTACGACCTGGAGATGCTCCAGGTGATGGGCACCTGCCCGGGCATTGAAAACTACGCCCGCTTCCTGTCCGGTAAGGCGCCGGGGGAGCCTCCCTACACGCTTTTGGACTATTTTCCCAAGGATTACCTGGTCTTTTTGGATGAGTCGCACGTGAGTGTTCCCCAGATAAGGGGCATGTACAACGGCGACTATATGCGCAAGAAAACCCTGGTGGACTACGGCTTCCGTCTGCCCAGCGCGCTGGACAACCGCCCTCTGCGCTTCAATGAGTTTCTGGAGCGGATTTCTCAGATGGTCTTCGTCTCGGCGACGCCGGGGCCCTTCGAGCTCGAGGTCTCCAGCCGGGTGGTGGAGCAGATTATCCGCCCCACCGGCCTCCTAGACCCGCTGGTTACGGTCAAGCCCACCCAGGGCCAGATTGAGGACCTGATGGGGGCTATTCGCAAGCGGGCTGAGCGGGGCGAGCGCACCTTGGTCACGGTGCTCACCGTGCACATGGCCGAGGAACTCACAGCCTATCTGGTGGAGCACGGGGTACGGGCCCGTTACATGCACCATGAGCTGGACGCTTTTGAGCGACAGGCCCTGCTGCGCGACCTGCGCCTGGGCTACTTTGACGCCCTGGTGGGCATCAACCTCCTGCGGGAGGGCCTTGACCTACCCGAGGTTTCACTGGTGGCCATCCTGGATGCCGACAAGCAGGGCTTTCTGCGTTCGGAACGCTCCCTCATCCAGATCATTGGGCGGGCCGCCCGCAATGCGGCGGGCGAGGTCTACCTTTACGCCGATACCGTTTCCGAGGCCATGCGGGCGGCCATAGAGGAGACCCAGCGTCGACGGGCCCTCCAGGAGGCCTTCAACAGAGCCCACGGCATTACCCCCCAGACGGTGCAGAAGTCGGTGCGCAAGCTGGTTAAGCCAGAGGACTACGGGGCTGAGGTGGCCCAAACCATCCAGGACGATCCCCTCATCCTGCAGGGCCTGCTGGAGCAGCTCGAGGCCGAGATGTGGGCCGCTTCTGAGGCTCTGGACTTTGAGCGGGCCGCTGCCCTGCGCGACCAGATGCGCTCCATTGAGGCGCGGCTAAAAGGGCTCCCGGAACCCACCGCAGTAGGCAAGGTCCGCCGTCGGCGCAGGCGCTAGTCGGTAAGCCTCCCTGCGGCCTTTTCCCCTCCGCCGTCCCTGGTTCGAGCCGCCCGTTTTGGCTTGCGGGCCTCCAGAAGGGGCTGTTGAGTGCAGGCGACCTTGTTGCAGGGAGAGCCGTTGTTGATGCTTGCGCGAAGCCGGTAGGGACCTGTGGGGTGGGGCGTTGTCGTGCTCCCGGTGCGGCGCAGAGCTAAAGGAACCAGCCTGCCCCAGGGACCCCTGGCTGGGCTACCTTCGCAGGAGCCGCACCATTTCCACCAGCTGCCCCGGGGCTTGGGCCTGGGGGTCGGCCTGGCACTGGTGTAGGTAGGCTTCCAGGATTTCCTCTCCCACCGCATCTAGGGCGCTTTTTACCCCGCTTAGGAGGGTGAGAATCTCCCTGCATGAACGCTCTTCCTCCACCATTTTCTGTAGCCCCCGCACCTGGCCCTCCAGACGGCGCAACCGGTGCACAATGCGGGTTTTCCGATCGGAATTGGAAAAAGGGGTGATGGGGGTCATGGCTCAGCGCTCCACAGGGTAGCGGCGGGCCAACCAGGCTTGGATGCCCCCCTGCACGAGATTAAGGCCAGTGTAGCCCTTGCCCAGGAGGTACTGCACCGCCAGCCGGCTGCGGTTCTGGGTGTTGCACTTGATGTAGACCACCCGGTTCTTGGGCACCCGGCTCCACCAGCGGTCGATTTCCTGAAGGGGCCAGTTGACCGCCCCGGGGACGTGCCCTTGGGCGAACTCCTGAGGGGTGCGCACGTCGATCACAAAGGTTTTGGGGTCTGACAGGGCCCGGTACAGGTCGTCCACGCTCACGAGCCGGAAGCTCTGGGCCCAGCCCAGCGGGGCTACCAGCAGCAAGAGACCGGCCCACCTTCTCATGCCACCACCCCTCCGCTGGCCTTGACCGCGGCCTCCACGAAGACCCTGTCCGGCTGACCCCCCAGAACGCGTTGCTGTACGGCTCCGGTGATGATGGTGTCTGGGACACCCGAGATGTTGTACCGGCGGGAGAGGGCAGGAAACTCGTTGGCCTCTACACCCTCCGCGACGATGTTGGGGTTGTGGTAGGCCAGCTTGTAGGTGGCCAGCACCGCCTGCGGGCAGTAGGGGCAGGTGGGGGTCACGAAGGCCTGCATCCGCACCGGTGAGGTCACCTTTTGCAGCTCAGCCAGCGACTTTTCCCCGAGCCGGCTCTCACCCGTGCCGAGCATCAGGAGGGCTTCCAGGAGGGTGCTGAACTCGTACCCTGCAGGGAGACCCAGAAAGCGGATGTTGTTTCGCTCCGAGCCCTTTTCCCGAAGGAGGATGGTGGGCGCATAGCTCAGGCCCAAGGCCTGCGCTTCGGGGTCGGAGTGGATAGAACGTTGCTCCACGCTCAGGTTGGGGTTCAAGGCTGCCACTTCTCTGAGCAGGCCCAGGGCCTCTTCCTGCAGCCCCACCTCCTGTCCGGGTAGGGCGATGCCGGAGGTGGTGAAGACCACCATCTCCACCGGTTTCTGGATGGGTGCCAGCATCTCGCGCACCTGGGCCTGGATTCGCTCGTCTAAAAACATGGTCTGGCTCCTTTAGGGGGATGTACCCCCACCTGGGGTCATTATACCCCCGGGGGATATATTTGGCAAGGGCCTTTAGCCCTAGACTGGACTGCGTGTGGGGTTGGCTCAAAAACCTGCTAGGTCTAGGCCCCCGGGTGCCCCGGATCGGTGCTAAGGAGGCCTATGAGAAGATGAAGGCTGGTGCGCTGATGATTGACGTGCGCACCCCACTGGAGCGGAAGCTGGCCAAGATTCCAGGTTCGCAAGGCCTGCCTTTGGCCGAGTTGGCCCGCCGCTGGGAGAGCCTACCCAAAGACCGTCCCATCATCTGCCAGTGCGAGAGTGGTAACCGGAGCCAGCAGGCCGCTGAATTCCTTGCCAGCAAGGGTTTTGAGGTTTACAACCTGGCTGGCGGGCTTTCGGCCTGGCAGGCCGCTGGTCTACCGGTGAAGAAGGGAGACCTGCAGCGCTAGCCCTAGCGCGCCTCCACGGTAAGGGTGAGGGTGAGGGTGGCTCCGCCCTCGAGCCTGAAGGTGATCGGCACCTTTTGGCCTTCGGCCAGGGGCCGAGGGTTCTTCTCCCGCAGGCCGTAGAGCATCAGGTGGTACCTGCCGGGCAGAATCTCCAGCCGTCCCCGCGCGGGCACGACCAGGGCCTCCACCCGCCTCATCGCTGAGACGTCCTGATGGTCGCCATGGCCGGCGTGGGTGGTCTGATGAAACTCCACCCGGGTGGCGATGGGGGTGCTGGCCCCTACAATCCGGATGGGTCGGTCCCCAGGGTTATAGAGCACCAAGTAGGCCGCGGTGATGTCGCCCGGTACCCGGCGCACCCAGCCCTGCTCGAGCCGCAGCGGCTGGGCCAGGGCCAGGCCGCCTAAGAGAAGCACAGCAAGCCAGCGCATACCCATCATTATCGGTCCCTTCTAGCAAAGCGCCAGGCGGCACCCCACAAACCAAGCCCTACTGCCATCAGCCCCACCGCTACTGGCAAGAGCCCCCCAGTGTAGCCCAAAAACTCCTTGAGTAAGTAGCCCGTGGGTCCTACCAGCACCGGGGCCTCCAGCGCGTACAGGAGCCCCACCCGGAAGAGTTCCAGGGGGTTGAGGAGCACTGCAAGCAGCAGGAAGCGTTCCAGGGGATACTCCCTCAGGGCCACCGCCAGCCCGATGACCAGGGGGTCGTAGGCCAGCACCAGCACGCCCCAGAGCAGGAGCCCGAGGCCCAGCGCACGGGAGGGCTCGAGCCCTGCCCCCACCCAACCCGCCCAGGCGATCCAGAGCCATAGCAGGCCCAGCCCGCTCAGCAGAAGGAGCAGGGCGGCCTTACCCCCCAACCCCAGGAGCCCCGCCGCCAGGGCCAGTCCGGCTAGAACGGGCAGGCTCAGGCCTAGCCCCACCCCCAGCACCCCCGCCAGGTAGAGCCGGGCAGGGCTTTGGGGCATCCCGGCCCAGAAGGCCCAGTCCTCGCGGGGAGTGAGGAGGGGTAGCGCCAGGGCCAGCCCAAAGGGCGGGAGCAGGAGCGAGAGCGAGGCGTAAAGCGAGACCACCGCCACCGCTTCGCCCCGGCCCTGGAAGGCTAGGGCCAGCAGGGGGAGCAAGCCCACCGGGGCGAAAGCCCAGGGGTTGCGCAGCAGGGCCCTGGCGTACAGCGGCAGGAGAGCGTTCATCGCCCGTAGCCCGGCACCCAAGCCCGCCTGCGCCCAAGGGCCAGGAGGTCGTTCCAGCGAAGCCTTTCGCCGGTGTGCTGGGGCCGCTCCCTAAGGTAGCCCTCCAGGGCGGCGGCGCTGCCGAAGGCCAGCAGGCCGGTGCCCATGGGGGTGCGGATGCGTTCGTTGAAGAGAAACAGGGCTTGGTTGACCGGCAGGAAGCGGGCTTCCTTGCGACTGGAAAGGGAAAAGTCGGCCACGTAGAGTTCCTTGGGGGTGGCCTTGGGCCCGCCGTAGCCCAGCAGGTGATCAAGCAGGCAGCCCACGTCGTCGTACTGGTAGACCTTGCCGGTGCTCGTGACCATCTGCGCGGCGTAGCGGGCGTCCAGGAGGGTCATGTTGCAGTAGGGGCAGGCATCCACCCCCACCCGCAGGGGCCGGGCCGCCGCCAGCACCGGTTGCAGCATGCCCGAGCCCAGGGGCAGGGCCAGCAGTCCTTTGATCAGGGTGCGCCGCTTCATGGTTCCTCGGATGGGCCGGAGGCGGGGATCAACCTCCGGCCTAGACGTACGCTTACTTGAGCAGGCCAGCGTGCTTGGCCAGCAGGCTCACCAGGTTCATCTCCGGCAGGGGGGCCAGGTCCAAGAGGGTCTGCCAGTCCAGGATGCGGGTACGGCCCAGGTCGGGGTTGGCCCGGGCAAAGGCCAGGGCCGCCTCCTGGCTACGGAAGGCAGCAATCTTGGCGTCCATGACCACCCAGCCGCGCTTCTCGCCCCAGAGGTACACCGCTTGGCGGGCGGGAATCAGGCTCACCGCAGCCGGACCCTTGGCCGGGTCGTAGGCCCCCCGGTCGGTCACGTAGAAGGTGGTGCCTACCCCATCGCGGATCCCGTAGACCCAGGCGTAGTTCACCATGCAGGCGATGGACTCGAAGTGGTGTGCGTCCTTTCCCTGCTTGGCCTCCTTGAGGGCAATCTGGCTGTAGGTCTGCTCGAAGAAACCCGGGGCGAAGGTGCGGCCCATCCAGGCCCCCGGCGCGGGGGTCTTGAGCGGCATCTCGCAGAAGTCGCACTTACCGCTGTCCCAGGGAATGGCCTTGGCAGCGATGGTCTCGAGGCTGGCCGGGGCTGCGGGCTGCATGGGCTGCATGTGCTGAGCTAGAGCTTGCGAGAGGGCTGCCGAAGCACCTAGAGCCGAAAGCATCCGGATCACTTCACGACGGTTCTTGTGCATAGTTCACACTGCCTTGGTCAACCACCCGGCCGTTTTCCAGGCGCACATAGCGCTCGGCCAGGCGCGAGAGTTCTTCTTGCCGGTGGGCCGATAAAATCGCCAGCCCCCCCATGGCGAGGTGGGCGGCCAGCCAGTCCTGCAGGCGCTCCAGCCCCTCGCCATCCAGCGCCGAGGCGGGTTCGTCCAGGAGCCAGAGGAGGGGGTAGCCCATCAGCCCGGTGGCCAGGGCCAGCCGCTGCCGCCAGCCGCCCGAGAGTTGGGCCACCGGGCGCTTCAGGTGGCCCTCCAGGCCCATGCGCAGGATGGCTTCGTCCTTATCCCTTGGGGTTGCCCCTTTGAGGCGGCGGGCCGCTTCCATAATTTCTTCCACCCGCAAGGTGGGGGGAAAGCTCAGGTGCTGGGGGATGTAGGCCCGCGCGCGGGCTGCCCCCGGGCTCCGGGGGTCTTGCCCGAAGAGCCGCACCACCCCGCCATCGGGCCTTATCCGCCCGGCCAGGAGGCTCAGGAGGGTGCTCTTGCCGGCCCCGTTGGGGCCCAGCAGGGCCAGGCTGCCCGAGTCCAGCCGGAGGTTTACGCCCGAGAGCCGCCCCTTTTTGTGCAGGTCTACCACCTCAACCATAGACCTCCCAACAGGCTCAGAAGGGCCAGCCCCAGCAGGCTGGGCGCGGTAGGGGTTGCAGGCGGCGAGGCAGGCCGGGCCTCCGGGTCGGCTAGGGCCAGCAGGCGCAGCCCCGGCACCTTGGCCTCAGCGGCCTCCCAGAGCAGAACCCCCGGCGAGAGGGCCAGGAGGCTCAGATCGGGCTGGCGGGCGCTCAGGAGGGCAAAGCTGCTGCTGGGCAGGTGGGGGATGGGCAGGGGCGCGGCCCGGTCGAAGGCGTTGCCCCGGAGCACCACCCTGGCCCGGGGGTCGTCCACTGCCACGTCGTGCAGGTTGCCCACAAAGGTGTTGGCGGTAGCTTTCAGGGTGTTTTGGTCGGCATCGCGGGCGAAGAGGAGGGCGGTGCCGTTGCCCTCAAAGCGGTTGTCGAGGAGCTGGGTGTCCCTCGAGTCCAGCGAAAAAAGCCCGATGGTGCTCCCCAGGAAGCGGTTGCCCTTCAGGGTGGCCTTCCACTCCTCTTGCAGCAGGAGCCCATAGCGCAGAGGTCCCACTTCCCGGGCAAAGGTGTTGCCCTCCACCCAGTTTTCGGCTCCGTGCATGAGGGCCGAGCCCACCCGGTTACCCTGGCTGTGGTTGCCCCGGACCTGGGCCTGGTAGGTAAACATCAGGTGCAGGCCGTAGCGTTCTCCGGATTCCACCCGATTGCCCTCCACCACCACCCGTTCGCCGTATTCCACGTAGAGGTTGTCCAGAAAGCCCCGAATCCGGTTGCCCCGCAGCACCACCCCATCGCTGCGGTAGGTTTGCAAGCCGGGGGCCGCCTGGGTGCCCACCAATTCGCAGTTTTCCACCACTGCGCGGTTGGATTTCTCCACCCGTATACCGCCTGTCACCCCTTTGGCCCGAAGCCCACGCACCACGCAGCCCTCGCACTGGTAGAGCGTCACGGCTGCGTCGGGTTCGTAGAAGTCATCGCCTGGACCCACGTTTTGCACCTCGAGGCCCTCCACCACAATTCCCGCTGCCCTTAGGGTGAGCGCGGTGCCCTTACCCCCACCGTCCAGTACTGCGCCGGGGCGGGCTACCAGGCGTACCCCCGGGGTGGTAATCGTCCAGGGGCCCTGGTGTACACCAGCTTCCAGCACCACGGTCTGGCCGGGGTACAGGGGGGGCAAAGGGGTAGGAGGGTGAAGCACCAGCATAGACGCTGCGTGTTCAGCAAGGGGAGGGGCTGGAATCAGCTATTCAGATGGCCACGGGTTAGGTCTGCCCGCAGCCGGAGCTGAGCCGCGTTCAGCCAACCCAAGGCGGCCCCCGGTTGAGCGGCGGGAGGACCGGGGCCAAGTGCAGCTTCTGCGGTTGCTGTGGGCCTGTTGTGCTGAGGAGGCGGGGGATGGGGAGCGGTACCGCGACCAGCGGTGCGGCCCCGTCGCTGAACCCCCCGGGGATGCAGAGGGGGCAGTGGGGCGAATGGGTGTGGCTAGGGGAAGGGGTTGGCTGAGGTTGGGGGGAGCCGGGGTGGAAGGTGCAGATGTCTGTCCCGATAAAACGAACCGGGAGTGCTTGGCTCTTTGGGTTGCGCAGGGCATACTGGCTCGAGACCAGAAGCACAAGCCCCGCCAAGGCCAAGGCCAGGAGGGGATGCCGCTGGGGGGCTCGAGCCAGCATAGCTCGGGAACAGTATAGCTGCCCCCTCAGGGGGGAAATTTGTCCCAGCTAAATATCCCCAGGGGGTATGCTATACTCAGGCGGAGGGGCCAGCGTATGCTGGTAGAGGAGACCTTGCCATGAGCCAGACCTACGACGTGGTGATCATCGGGGGCGGTCCCGCCGGCCTCACCGCCGGCATCTACGCGGGCCGGGCCAACCTAAGGACCCTTATCTTGGAGAGGGGCCTGCCCGGGGGCCAGATTGCCCAGACCGAGGAGGTGGAGAACTACCCCGGCTTCCCCGAGCCCATCAGTGGGCCGGAGCTCTCCGAGCGGATGGTCCAGCAGGCCAAACGCTTTGGGGCCCAGATTGTGATGGACGAGGCCCAGGGCATCGAGAAGACCCCCGAGGGCTTTGTGGTGCGGGGCTACGAGCAGGACTACAAGGCCCGGGTGGTCATCCTGGCCACCGGGGCCAACCCCAAGAGGCTGGGCGTGCCCGGTGAGGAGAAGTTCTATGGGCGTGGGGTGAGCACCTGCGCGACCTGCGACGGCTTCTTCTACCGGGGTAAGGAGGTGGTGGTGGTTGGCGGGGGAGACGCCGCGGTGGAGGAGGGGCTTTTCCTCACCAAGTTCGCCAACAAGGTCACCCTGGTGCACCGCCGCGACGCCCTGCGGGCCAACAAGACTGCCCAGGCCCGGGCCTTTGCCAACCCCAAGATGCACTTCATCTGGGATACGGTGGTGGAGGAAATTCTGGGTGAGGAAACCGTGACGGGGGTGCGCCTGCGGAACCTCAAGACTGGGGAGGTCTACGACTACCCCACCGATGGGGTTTTCGTCTTCATCGGGCATGAGCCCAACACCGGCTTCCTTAGGGGTCTGGTGGAGCTGCGCCCGGACGGCTATGTGGCGGTGCGTGATGAAATCTTCACCTCGGTGCCGGGGCTTTTTGCCGCCGGGGATGTGGCCGACCCCATCTACCGGCAGCTTTCCACCAGCGTGGGGGCTGGCACCCGGGCGGCTATGATGGCCGAGCGCTACCTGGCCGAACAGGAGCACGTTACCGCCCGCTAGGAGGGGGTATGGAAGCCGCTCTTCCGGCTCGTCCCAGCGTGCGCTACCTGAACCCGGCCTGGTTTGCCTCGGTGATGGGCACTGGGGTGCTGGCCCAGGCCCTAGCCCAGTTCGGCCTGATGGGGCTGGCCCTACCGGTCTACTGGCTGGCCCTCCTGACCCTTCTGGCCCTCTTGGGGCTCTACCTGGCCAAGCTCCTGCGCCACCCGCAGGCAGTGCTCTCCGACTTGCAGCACCCCTTGCTTTCGCAGATGCTGCCCACGCTGCCCATCGCCCTTCTGGTGATGAGCCTAGCCACCCGGGCGCTGCCCTTGGGGGCGTGGTCGGTGCCGCTGGGCCAGGGGCTTTTTTGGCTGGGTATGCCGCTCATCTTTCTGGTGGGCCTGCTGGTGGTGTTCGTGGTGAGCACCCGGCTCAGGCTCCCCCTGGAGGCTGCCAACGGAGCCTGGTTCATTCCGCCGGTCTCGGCCCTGCTGGTACCGATCACCGCTGGGGCCTGGCTCGAGACCTTTCCTCAGGCCTGGCAACAGGAAGTCTGGGTGATGAGCGGGCTTTTCCTGGGCATCGGGTTTTTCCTCTTCCTCCCCGTGATGGCCAGCTTTCTGCAGCGGCTGTACGCCCACGGGCGGCTCGAGCCGCACCTCTTGCCCTCGGTCTTCATCGGGCTGGCCCCGGTGGGGCTTCTGGTGCTCTCACCCTGGCGCTGGCTCGAGGGCGGGGTGAGGGCTGGGCTGGTGCCCGGGGGCTGGCCTGAAGCCTGGCCGGTGGTGGGGCTCGCGGTCTGGGGCCTGGGGCTTTGGTGGCTCTTCTACAGCCTGGCCCTGCTTCTCGACACCCTCCTTGTGGACTGCCGCCGTGCGCAGTTTCACTTCGCGCCGGGTTGGTGGGGGTTCGTCTTTCCGCTGGGGGCTTTTACCCTGGCCACACTGGCCCTGGCCAGGGCGTTGGGCTCGGCTTTCCTCGGGGGGCTGGCCTGGGGCTTGCTCCTGCTGCTCGGGGCGTTCTGGCTTTGGGTAACTCTCCACTCCCTACGGGCTTGGGCCGGCCTGGGGGCCCTGCGCCCACCTAAGTGACGCTGGCAGCGGTTCGCCTGGGGGGTGGGCCTAATTGCTGATGTGCCTCCACCAAACGTAGAAAAACGCCCTGCTGAGCGAATTGACACCCATCCTCTTCCTAGGTAGGATGGGGCCGATTTTCTTGCGGGGTAAAAATGCGCTTTCTCCTAGGTTTGTCTCGAGCCATAGACGCCGTTACGGAAGGGGTGGGGCGCCTGGTAGTCTGGCTGGTCCTGTTGGTGGCCCTCCTGTCTGCGGGAAACGCCATCATGCGCTACGGCTTCAGCTACAGCTCCAACGCCTACCTCGAGGCCCAGTGGTACATGTTCAGCCTCATCTTCCTCCTGGGCGGGGCCTACGCCCTCAAGCACAA
>NZ_JANXCG010000071.1 GCF_025060375.1 Meiothermus sp.
CACCATCGCTTTTTCAATGATGGAGCGGAGCCCCCTAGCCCCGGTCCCACGCTTCAGGGCGCGCCGGGCAATCTCCCGCAAGGCTGCTGGGGTAAAGTGCAGCTCCACCCCTTCCATGCGCAGAAGCTCCTGGTACTGGCGCACCAGGGCATTTTTGGGCTCGGTTAGGATACGCACCAAGGCCTCCTCGTCTAGGGGCTCGAGCTGGACGATCACCGGCATCCGACCCACAAACTCCGGGATGAGCCCAAAGCGCACCAGGTCCTCGGGAATGACCTCAGGCTTTTCCTCCGTCTTTTTGGGACGAGTGAAGCCAATGGGATGCTGATCTACCCGCGAGAGCACGATGCGCTCCAGACCCTCAAAAGCTCCTCCCAAGATGAAGAGGATGTTCCGGGTATTGACCTGGATGAACTCCTGATGGGGGTGCTTGCGCCCCCCCTGGGGCGGCACATTGGCGATGGTGCCCTCCACGATCTTCAAGAGGGCCTGCTGCACCCCCTCACCGGAAACATCGCGGGTCAGGCTGGGGTTCTCCGACTTACGGGCAATCTTGTCGATCTCGTCAATGTAGACGATGCCCTTCTCCGCAGCCTGTACATCAAAGTCAGCGGCCTGCAACAAGCGCAGGATGACGTTTTCCACATCCTCCCCTACGTAACCGGCCTCTGTGAGGGTGGTGGCATCGGCAATGGCAAAGGGCACATCCAACATTCGGGCCAGGGTCTCGGCCAGGAGGGTCTTGCCGGTACCAGTGGGGCCTATCAGAAGCACGTTGGACTTCTGCACCTCTGCCTCGGGGTGCAGAAGGCGCTTGTAGTGGTTGTAGACCGCGACCGAAAGGGTTCTCTTGGCTAGCTCCTGCCCCACCACGTACTGATCCAAAAAGGCCTTTATCTCAGCCGGTTTGGGCAGGTTGCGAGGACCCCTGTAGGCGGATTTGGACTCGGCCTTGAGCAGGGAGTGAGCCCGGGCCACACACTCGTCGCAGATGTAGGCTTCCCCCATCGGGGACTCCACCAGATGGGCTACCTCGGGGTATCTACGGCCGCAAAAACTGCAAACCGGCTTATTGCGCTTCACGGCTCACCACCTGGTCTACGATGCCGTACTGGGCTGCCTCCTCGGCGGAAAGGTAATAGTCGCGCTCGGTATCGCGCTCCACCTTTTCCAAAGGCTGGTGGGTATGGCGGGCCAGAATCTCGTTGAGCACCTTACGGGTCTTCAGAATCTGCTCAGCCTGGATGGCGATGTCGGTGGCCTGACCACCCAGCCCACGGGCCCAGGGTTGGTGAATCATCACCCGTGAGTGCGGCAAGGCGTAGCGTTTTCCCGGAGCCCCCGCGGCCAGCAGGACCGCCCCCATGGAAGCCGCCAGCCCCACGCAAATGGTGGAAACCGGCGGGACCACAAACTGCATGGTGTCGTAAATGGCCAGCCCAGCGTCCACATCCCCCCCCGGGCAGTTGATGTACATGCGAATCTCCTGGTTGGGGTTTTGCGCCGCTAGGAAGAGAATCTGGGCCACCACGGTGTTGGCCACCTGAGCATCAATGGGGCTGCCCAAGAAGATGATGCGGTCCTTCAGAAGACGGCTGTAGATGTCGTATACCCGCTCCCCGCGGGCGGTCTGCTCTATGACGTAGGGCACCACCATACCGGCCTTATTCTATGACCGCGCCCAGTTTCAAGGGGGGGCTGGCGCACATACTCCAGACCACCATGCCCCTACCACAAACGGCCCCCTGGGGATCTTCGGGCTACCTTACCATAGCTGGCTACATCCTCACAACACCTCCCCGCAACCATCCCTCAGCCCCCACCTTCGCTTATGCGGGCCGTGCCGGGGGATGCAGTCCCACTGGCGGCAGGCACTCCCCCCGCCAGCGGGCTTCCGGGCGGCCAAGGAGTCTGAGGTGAAGCACACCAAAACCACCTGCCCTCTCAAAAAAACCGCTGGTACCTGGGCGAGAGCTCAAAACCTCGCCGGTCACGGTTGACACAGCGCAGCCTTTCCCAGTTTAGCTCGCAGCGAAAAAACCCGCTGTCCCAAACCCTACCGTGAGCCAACACCGGTAGCTTTGAGCCGTCTATGGTCTGGTTCGCGCAAAACCGTATAGCCGGACCCCGCTCGCCCAAGTGAAATGCATCGGTGCAGTTCTTGGACCTAGCCGGGTGCAGGTCGCAACGAAGCCCTGCCGCCTCGGCAATCCGATCCCAGGTAGCGACGCAAACGACGTCACCCCGGGGGGTCTTGAAGCCGCCCAGATCGAAGTAGCCCTGGGCCAAGGCGGGCAGGCACAGCAAACCCAGCGAAATCAGAACCCTCATTCCCCACCTCTCGGTTTGCAGGACCCCCACAACTACCCGGCGGGCTGATGGAAATGCGCTTCCTGCAGGGAATCCCCTACCCAAGCTTAGCAAAGGCCTTGCGACAACCCAGGTTACCCGCCACTGCGAGGAATATACTCAGGCTACTCCTATGGCCAGCTACGTGTTGCAGCGCCTTCTAGCAGCCATCCCCACCCTCTTCGGGGTAGCCCTCATCACCTTCTTGCTCATGCGGGCTGTGCCGGGGGATGTGGTCACCAGCCTGGTGGGCCTCGAGGCCAACGTTTCCCCAGAGCG
Source organism: Meiothermus sp. (assembly GCF_025060375.1). Classification (GTDB taxonomy): domain Bacteria; phylum Deinococcota; class Deinococci; order Deinococcales; family Thermaceae; genus Meiothermus. Next base: position 2,629 of record NZ_JANXCG010000071.1, read on the forward strand.
CATGGCCGAGCTGCGCCGCCTGTTCGGGCTCGATCTGCCCCTGCACGTACAGTTTGCCCAGTGGTTAGGGGCCGTGTTGCAGGGCGATCTGGGCAGCAGCCTGCGCACCGGACGCGAGGTGGCCCAGGACCTGGCCCTGCGCTTTCCGGTCACGCTGCAGCTCACCCTCATGGGCCTCCTTGTCGCCCTGCTGATTGCAGTACCCCTGGGGGTGCTGGCGGCCATCCGACGGGGGAGCCTGGTGGACTACTTCGCCTCGCTCTTCGCCATTCTGGGCCTCTCGGTGCCGGGGTTTTTCCTGGCCTTGCTCCTCATACTCCTTTTTGCCCTGGCGCTGGGCTGGCTACCGCCCGCAGGCTTCGTGCCCCTGCGGGAAAATCCTCTGGAAAACCTGCGGCACATGGTTCTCCCCTCCCTCTCCCTGGGCCTGATCCTGGCCGGGGCGGTCACCCGCATCCTGCGCAGCTCAATGCTCGAGGTGCTCTCACGCGACTACATCCGTACCGCTCGAGCCAAGGGACTTTCCGAGCGGGTGGTCATCTTTCGCCATGCCCTGCGCAACGCCCTGATTCCGGTAGCAACCGTCATCGGCATCCAGTTCGGCTCGCTTCTGGGCGGGGCGGTCATCATTGAGCAGGTCTTCAGCCTGCCGGGGGTAGGACGGTTCGCCCTCGAGGGCATCAACCTGCGCGACTACCCGGTGGTGCAGGGCACGGTGCTGTTTGTGGCCACGGCGGCGGTGCTGGTCAACCTTTTGGTGGACCTGCTCTACTCCCTCATAGACCCTAGGATTCGGTACGAGTAACCCGCCAACGCGGTCCTAAACCCAAGACAGGAGGACGCCTGCTGCCATGAACCCCTCCACCCCCTGGACCCCTCTCCTCAAGGCCCTTCTACGCAACCGATCGGCCCTCATCGGCGGTCTTATCACCCTAACTGTGCTCCTGGGAGCCCTGCTGGCCCCCCTTATCGCCCCCTGGGACCCCCTCAGGTTTGACCCCCCCAACCGGCTCTCAGGCCCCTCTCCAGAACACTGGCTGGGCACCGACCAGTACGGGCGCGACCTGTTCTCGAGGGTGCTCTTCGGAGCCCGCTTCTCGCTCTCGGTAGCGGCGGTCTCGGTGCTGGCCGGCCTCTTGGTGGGTGGAAGCCTAGGCCTTCTGGCCGGGTACTTCCGAGGTGGGTTCGACCTGGTTATCTCACGGCTGGCCGACATCCTGATCGCCTACCCCGCCATCCTCTTAGCCATCGCCTTCTTGGCCTTTCTGGGGGGTGGCTTCGCCAACTTGGTCTTGGCCATCTCGGTGGTGTTCGTGGGGCCCTTCATCCGGGTAGCCCGGGCCGCAGCCCTCATGGTGCGGGAAGAGCCCTATGTAGAGGCTGCGCAAGCCATGGGGGCCAGCCACACCCGCATTATCCTCCGCACCATCCTCCCCAATGCGGCAGCCCCTCTAATCGTAGAGGCAACCTTGCGTTTCGCCTACGCCGTGCTGGCAGAAGCGGCCCTTTCGTTCCTGGGCCTGGGCATCCAGCCGCCCTTTCCAGCCCTGGGGTCAATGGTCTCAGAGGGACGAGCCTTTCTCTCCCTCTCCCCCTGGGGTTCGCTGGTTCCGGGTTTTGCCATTGTGCTGATGGTGCTGGGCTTCAACCTCCTGGGCGACGGGTTACGCGACGCACTGGACCCCAGGCTGCGAAGGTTGTGACGCCGTATAATCACAGCGAAGGAGGCGAAATGAAAAAGCTTTTGGCCTTGTTGGCTCTGGTCTTGGCCGCGTCTGCGCTTGCGCAAAAGCACGGTGGCGTGTTGCGGGCTGGAATGCAGACCGACCCGGTAGGCCTTGACCCCCACACCACCAACGCCACCGCCAGCCGCAACGTGCTGGAAAACATCTACGACACCCTAGTGATGCTGGACAGCAAGGGCCGCATCGTACCAGGGCTGGCCCAATCCTGGTCAGTTTCGCCCGACGGCCTAACCTGGACCTTCCGTCTACGTCCCGGTGTCACCTTCCACAACGGCGACCCCCTCAAGGCCTCGGATGTGGCCTTTTCCATCAACCGAATCAAAGACCCCGCGACCAAGAGCCCCAGGGCTAGCGACTTCGCAGTGGTCCGCTCGGTCACAGCCCCCAACGACAGCACCGTGGTCATCCAGCTCTCCCAGCCCTTCTCGCCCCTCCTGGCCAAGCTGGCCTTTAGCACCAACGTTGTGGTCTCGGAAAGGGTAGCCAAGGAGAACAACAACGACCTCAACAAGGCCATTATTGGCACAGGCCCCTTCCGCTTTGTGGAGTACATACCTCAGACTCGCCTGGTGGTGCGCAGGTGGGACAAGTACTGGCAGAAGGACAACCAGGGCCGCCCGCTGCCCTACCTGGACGGCATCACCTACACCTATTACCCCGACCCAGCAGCCCGCACCACCGCGCTTCGGGCTGGGGCGGTGGACTGGATTGAGTACGTACCCGCTGCCGATGTGCGCCCGCTCAAGGCTGACCGCAACCTGGTGGTGGTGGGGGGGCCTTCGGCCAACTTCCGCGCGCTGTACTTCAACACCACCCGTGAGCCCTACAACAACCCCAAGGTACGCCAGGCCATCGCCTATGCTATCGACAAGAAAGCCATTGTAGATCTGGCCCTCTTCGGCACTGGCGGCATCGTGGCCCGGGGAACCACTATCCCCTCTGGGGTCTACGCCTACACCAATAGCCCCTACAACACCCGGGATGTGGCCAAGGCCAAGCAACTCCTGGCTGAGGCTGGTTTCCCCAACGGCTTCACCATGAACCTCTACGTTACCTCCACCTACGACTTCCTGCGCACCCCTGCCGATGTGATCCGCGACAATCTAGCCGAGGTAGGCATCCGGGTCAACATCCAGGCCGAAGACTGGAACGTCTACCTGCCCAAGGCCCTGCGCAGCGAGTTTGACGTAACCCTCTTAGGCACCTCAGGCCAGACCGATCCCGACGACTACCTCTACAACACCTTTCATCCCTCCTCCGCGCTCAACCTCTCCAAGTACAGAAACGACCGGGTAACCCAGCTTCTAGAGCAAGGACGGCGGGTCTCGAGCCAAGCAGAACGCCAGCGCATCTACACACAGGTGCAGGAGATCGTGCTCCAGGACTGCCCGATGGTCTTCCTATTCCATTCGGCCCAGTACGAGGCCATGCACCGCCGGGTGCAGGGCTTCCTACACTTCCCCAACACCAGCTACCTGGCCTTCCGCTACACCTGGTTGCAGTAACCCACTGAGGCGGGAAATCCCAGGGGGCCCGCGGGCCCCCTGGGTTGTTCACACATCCAGTTGGGCAAACCGAGCGTTCTCCTCGATGAACTCGCGCCTGGGCTGCACTTCGGTACCCATTAGCTCGTCGAAAATTTGTGCGGCGTAGGCAGCATCCCGCATGTCCACCTTCTTGAGCACCCGCCTGGCGGGGTCCATGGTGGTCTCCCAAAGCTGCTCGGCGTTCATCTCGCCCAACCCCTTGAAGCGCTGAATTTCGTAGGGCTTGTCCCCAATCTCAGCCAGCGCCTTCCGCAAGGCTTCGTCGTCGTAAAGGTAGCGCACCTCCTTGCTCTTGCCCACCCTTAGGGCGTAGAGCGGCGGCTGGGCAATGTAGAGGTGGCCGCGCTCAATGATGGGGCGCATGTAGCGGTAGAAAAAGGTAAGCAGCAAGGTGCGGATGTGGGAGCCGTCCACGTCGGCATCGGTCATGATGATGATCTTGTGGTAGCGAAGGTCCTCCAGGTTAAAGTGAGCCTCGTCGCCGTCTTTACCCCCAATCCCCGCACCAATCGCGGCCACCATAGCCCGCACCTCGGCGTTCTTGAGGGCTTTGTTCAAACCGGCCTTTTCCACATTGAGTATCTTTCCACGCAGCGGCAGAATCGCCTGGAAGCGGCGGTCGCGCCCGCTTTTTGCGCTGCCGCCTGCTGAGTCTCCTTCCACGATGAAGAGCTCGCTCTCGGCCGGATCTTCAGACTGGCAGTCGGCCAGCTTGCCCGGAAGGTCGTCGGACTCCAGGGGGTTGGCCCGACGAACCAGCTCCCGGGCCTTACGGGCGGCCTCGCGGGCCTGGGCGGCGCGCAGGGCCTTCTCGTAGATGAGCCGGGCGATGCGCGGGTTTTCCTCCAGATACTCGGAGAGCTTTTCGTAGACCACCTTGCTCACCGCAGTACCGGCCTCGGGGTTCAGAAGCTTGCCCTTGGTCTGCCCCTCAAACTGCGGCTGGGAAATCTTGACCGAAATCACACAGGAGAGCCCCTCGAGCAGGTCTTCCCCACTGGGCTCGATGTCCTTTTCCCTAAGCAACCCAGCCCTCCGGGCATAGGTGTTGAGGGCCCGGGTATAGGCGTTGCGAAAGCCCGATACGTGGGTGCCTCCATCCACGGTGGGAATCATGTTGGCAAAGCTAGAGAGGATGGGGGTGTAGCCCTTGGTATGCACCAAGGCCACCTCCACACTCACCGCATCCACCTCGCCCTTCAGCAAAACTGGCCTATCGTAAAGCAGCTCCTCCCCACCGGCCTGATACCGGGCAAACGAACCCAACCCTCCTTTATCGAAAAAGACCTCCTCCTTCTGGTGAACCTCGTCTTTGAAGACGAGCCTGAGCCCCGCCACCAGGAAGGAAACCTCCCTCAGGCGCACCCGCAACCGACTGGCCTCAAACCGCTGGTCTGGACCGAATATCTGCGGGTCAGGCCGAAAGGTCACCCGGGTACCCTGCTTGCCCTCAGGGGCTGGCCCCACCACATGCAGGGGGCGGGTCACCTCGCCCCGGCTAAACTCAATGCGGTAGTGCTGTCCGTCGCGGAAAACCTCCACCACGGTAAACTCCGACAGCGCGTTGACCACACTGGCCCCTACCCCGTGCAGCCCTCCGGCGACCTTGTAGGCTCCCTCCTCAAACTTGCCTCCGGCATGCAGCACGGTGTAGATCACCTCCACCGCCGGTTTTTGCTCTTCGGGCATGAGGTCTACTGGAATCCCCCGACCATTGTCCTCCACCGTAAGGGAGCCATCCGGGTGCAGGGTGGTGATGATCTCGGTGGCTTCGCCCACCAAAGCCTCGTCCACCGCGTTGTCCAGAATTTCCTTGAACAGGTGGTGGTAGCCGTCGGCCTGGGTGCCCCCAATGTACATGGCCGGACGATGGCGCACCCCTTCCAGTCCCTTCAGAACCTTAATTGCAGAGGCGTCGTAGTTAGCGGCAGTATCAGCGCTCACTTGAACAGTATAGCACATTTTGTTATTTACATAAGGAAACGGTGCAGGTCTAGGGCAATGCGCTGGGCTGCCCCCGGCTCCCCCATCGCGGCCCTTCCATCGGAGCGGGCCTGGGCCTGCATCTTCGGGGAAAACAAGAACCGCCGCACCCCTTGGGCGATGGCGGAAGGGCTGGGCTCCACCAGGAGCAAAGCTGCCCCTAACAGGCGCTTTTGCCCTTCAGCAAAGGCCCGGGTGTACTGAGGCCCCGAGGTAGGAAACCCCACCAAGGGCACCCCGTAGCCGGCAGCCTGCTCCGCTGCGGTCCCGCTGGTGGAAACGGCCACCCTCGAGCCGAGCAGAAGCGACTTCAAAAGCCCCCGGGCCAGGTAAGCGATGGTTCCATCGGGGTGGCAAAGCCGGTGGGTCACCCCTTGCCGTTCACCGGTGGCCTCAAGCCGCCAGCCCAGGAGGGGAAGCGGCTCGAGGGGCAGCCCCGCCCAGGCAACGACCGGCTTAAGCCCCAGGTCCCCTAAAAGGCGGGCTGCTTCCAGCATTTTGGGAAGACTCTCGTAGGCATCCTGGCGAGAGCCCGGCAGAAGGAGCAGGTAGGGAGGGGGTACCCCAAAGCTCCCCTCCCCCACCGCGTCCAGCATAGGGTTGCCCAACCACACCGCCTGGCCCACCCCACGGGCCCTAAGCCAGGCCTCTCCCTCCGGCTCGCGGGGGTAGACCCGCATCGCTCGGCGCATCAGAAGCCGCTCGGTAACGCTGTAAGGGCGGCCTAAAGCCCGCAGGGTGGAGCGGCACTGCACCAGGAACAAAGGACGTCTCCCCAAAAGCCCCCCCACGAGCAGGGCGTAGATATCCCCCACAACCAGGGTAGCCAAGGCCTGCCGGGCCACCCACCGCACCGCGCGGTAGTGGGCCAGGCTCATGGAGAACCACCCGGCCCTCAAATCGGCCCACAGAGCCTTTGGACTCTGCAGGGCAAACCCCCCTGAGGGCATCTCCTTCCTGGGGCCCCATACGGCAAAACCCGCCTCCTCGTAAGCCAGGCCTCGCCCCACCAAGGGCACGGCCTCAACCCCGTAGCCCAAAGCCGCCAGGGCCTTCCCCAGGGCCACCCCAATGGTGTCCTCGCCGTGTCCGTTAGAAACAATCAGAATGGGCTTCATGCGTTGGTGAAGCGCACCAGCCGCTCCAAAAGCGCCAGCCCAGCCCCTTCATCCAACAAGCCCTGGGCCAGGCTAACTCCCTCAGCGAGGCTATCCACCTTGCCCGCCAGGTAAAAGGCCGCCCCAGCGTTGAGGGCTACCGCATCCCGCTTGGGACCCCGCTCCTTCCCCCCCAGGATGGCTCGAGCCGTCTCGGCGTTCTCCTGGGGCGTGCCCCCTCGGATGGCCTCATAAGGGGCGCTCGCCAGGCCCACCTCCTCAGGACGCAGGGTGTAGACGCGAACCTCCCCATCCCGAAGCTCGGCCACCTGGTTCACCCCCAGCACCAGCTCATCCACCCCTTCCCCATGGACCACCATGGCTCGCTCCGAACCCAGCCGGCCCAGAACCTGGGCAAAGGTGAGGAGCAGAGACGGGTTGTGCACCCCCACCAGGTTCAAGGTGGCGAAGGCGGGGTTGGTCAGCGGCCCCAGCAGGTTGAACACCGTACGCACCCCCAGCTCGGCCCGCACCGGCGCCACATAGCGCATGGCGGGATGGTGGTTGCGGGCAAAGAGGAAGCCCAAGCCTAGGGCCTCAATGGACTCGGCCACCCTCTCTGGGGGAAGGTCTATCCGAACGCCCAGGGCCTCCAGCAGGTCGAAGGAGCCCGACTTCGACGAGGCCGCCCGGTTGCCGTGCTTGGCCACCGGCACCCCTCCGGCAGCCACCACGAAGCAGGTGGTGGTGGAGATGTTAAAGGCGTCCGGGGCTACCCCACCGGTGCCCACGATGTCCATAAGGGGCCGGCGCCGGGTCTCGACCCGCACCGCGGCTTCGCGCATCCCGGCAGCAAACCCGGCGATTTCCTCCGGGGTCTCCCCTCGGGTGCGCAAGGCCATCAGCACCCCTGCGGTTTGCACGGGGGTGAGGTCGCCAGCCATAATCCGCCGCATCAAAGCCTGCGCTTCGGCCTGGGACAACGGCTCAGCCAGAAGGGCTTTCTTCAGCTCGTCCACGCTACCTCCAGAAAATACAGGATCCCTGTACCCATTCCAACCCTCAGCCTAAGGGCAACTGCCATCCTCGCCTCAGGCCCCTGAAAAGCGCCCCCACCTTATCAAATCGGCCACGCAAGCTGTACTCAGCCAGCCAAAAAAGGGCGTAACCCGCCACCGCCAGAAGAGGCCAGGGCGCGTGCTTGCGAAAAAGCCGAACATTATGGGCGGCAAAGTGCTCATCGGCGGCCAGGTTGCTGGCCCAGGAGGTACCTCCCTTGTGCAACACCCGGGCCTCGGAGGCCACCGCCAAGCGAAAGCCAGCCTTCCTGAGCCGCAGACCATAGTCGCAGTCCTCCCCGTACATGAAAAAGCCCTCGTCCAAAAAACCCACCCGCTCCAAGACCTCCCGTTTGATGAGCAGGCTGGCCCCGCTGATATACGACAGGCGGGGTAACTGTTTAGGGTGGGTGAGGAGGCGGATAAGACCCCAGTTCAGCACCACCTCCCCCCACCCCAGGCCTGCACCCGCTCAGGACGCTCCATCTCGTATATCACCGCACCCACCGCCCCAACCTTGGGATCGCCCTCTGCCAAGCGCACCATGGCCGATAGCGCCCCGGGGTCGGGCCGGGTGTCGGGGTTCAGCAGCCAGACGTAGTCGGCCCCCTCGGCCAGGGCCCGCCGGAGGCCCTGGTTGTTGCCCCCGGCAAAGCCCAGGTTTTGGGGCAGGGGCAGCAGCTCGAGGCCCGGAAAAGCCTCGCGCAGCCGCTCTACCGAGTCGTTGGGCGAGGCGTTGTCCAGCACCAGCAGGCGGAAGCGGGGATAGTCGAGGCGCTTCAGGGCCTCCAGGCAGGCCGCCGTCTCCCACCAGGCGCGGTAGTTGAGGACGATTATGTAGACGAGCGGGGGGTTCATCCGGGTGCTCCCTCGAGCAGCCCCCGGGTGTAGGCGGCCTCGAGCAAAAAGCGGTAGCGCCCAGAGGCCCCCGGGGCTTCCTCCCAGGCCCGCTCGCGCAGGAGCTGCTCGGCTCTAGCCCAGGGGTAGGCCAGGCGCTTATACGCCCGGGAAAGGGGATGCACCCCGGTCCAGAGGGCCACCAGCGGGTGGGGGTGCAGGCGGTAGAAGCGCCAGGCCATCCGTCCCATGCTCTCCTGCTTGGCCAGGGCGGCCTCGAGGCCCAGCCGGTCCTCGTGGGCCGCCCGGGCCTTCCGGGCCAGCCGGGGCCGCACCCCCTTGCGCCAGAGCCGCCAGCCCAGCTCGTGCTCCTCCCAGCCGTAGCCGGCAAACGGGGCGAAGGCCTCGGCCAGGGCCCGGGGCAAGGAGAGGCTGGCGAACCAGAAGCCCCCCCAGCCCAAAGGGGCCCCATCCGGCCTGCCCCGCACCCCGCCTTCCATTCTGGCCCGCCAGTAGCGCACAAAGGGGTGCTGGCCCAGCGACTCGGGCAGGTACAGGCGGCTTACCGCAGCCGCAGCAGGGTAGCGCCGGTGCAGCTCCAGGTGGGCCTGCAAAAAGCCCTCCTCGGGCACCACATCGTCGTCGTTGAAGAGCACGTAGGCCCCCCGGGCCCGGGCCAGCCCGGCGTTGCGGGCCTGCGCGAGCCCCCGGTTCGGCTGGCGCAGCACCAGAAGGCGGGGGTCTTTGAGGGCCTCCAGGGCCTCCGGCGTGGCGTCGGTGGAGCCGTCGTCCACCACGATCAGCTCGAACGAAACCCCCTCCTGCTCCAGAAAAGCCCGCACCACCCGGGCCAGCAGCCCGGCCCGGTTTTGGGTGGGAATCACGATGCTGAAGGTTGTTGCCACGCTTCGGAAGCCCCCCAGGCATAGGCCAGCTCATAGTCGCCGCGGGGCCCCAAAAGCCCCTTGAAGGAAGGGAGCAGGGCCAGCTTGAGCGTCAAGAGAACCGGGTGCACCCCTAGGGCCCAGGCAATCCGAGGGTCGCCATGCTTCCTCCAGACCCGCACGTGGGCCGCACCTGCCTGGCGGGCTTTCTGCAAGGCCTTGCCGCGGTAATCAAATGCCTCGTGCACCGCAACTGCGTCCCTCACGAAGACCAGCCGAGCCCCAGCCCTCATCAACCGATAGCCCAGGTCGGGGTCCTCACCGCCGTAGCCGCTAAAGGCTGGGTCGTATCCTCCTACCTCGTCAAAGAGGGCCTTGGGCAACGAGGTGTTGTTCCCCGTGACATTCCACCAGAAGGCCCGTGGGCCCCTTAGCTCGGCGGCCCCAGTACCCCGCAGCTCTGGAGGCAGCTCCAGCCGCCCCACCGCCACCACCCGGGGCCGGACGTGGGCCTTCTGGTGGGCCTCAACCCAGCCTGGCCGGGGCATCACATCGTCATCGGAAAAAAGCAGTATATCGCCCGAGGCCGCCTCGGCTCCACGGTTGCGGGCGCCTGCTGCACCCATGGCCGGGGTGAGCTCGAGGAAGCGTAGGGGGAAAGGGGGCCTGTACTGCTGCAAAAACTCCAGCGTCCCGTCGGTGCAGCCATCGGCCACCACCACCACTTCAAACTCGCCCTGCTGCGACTCCAGGCCGCGCAGCTTCTTCTCCAGCAGTGCGCGGCGGTTGTGGGTGGGCACAATCACCGAAACCATCTTGTGGATATAGCTTATCGCCAAACCCGGCCAGCCCAAAACGCCTAGCGGCACAGCTCCAGGAAGTTGGCCAGCATCTGCCGCCCCCCCTCGGTCAGCACCGACTCGGGGTGAAACTGCACCCCGTGGGTAGGGTAGCGGCGGTGGCGCAGGCCCATCACGGTGCGGCCCCCGGCCTCCTCCACCCAGGCGTTGACCTCCAGCGCCTCCGGCAGGTCTTCCACCACCAAAGAGTGGTAGCGGGTGGCCGTAAACGGCGTGGTCAGGCCCGCAAACACCCCGCTGCCATCGTGCTCAATGCGGCTGGTCTTGCCGTGCACGATCACCCGGTGCCGCACCACCCGGGCTCCAAAGGCCTCCCCGATGCTCTGATGTCCCAGGCAGACCCCCAGGATGGGGTAGCGGGGGGCATAGGTTTGAATCAGGGGCACCGAGAGCCCGGCTTCCCTGGGCGTGCAGGGGCCGGGCGAGACCACAATGCCGTCGGGGTCGAGGTCCTCCACGTCCCTCAGGTCAAAGCGGTCGTTGCGCCAGACGGTTAGCTCCGCGCCCAGTTCGCCCAGGTACTGCACCAGGTTGTAGGTGAAGGAGTCGTAGTTGTCAATCATCAGGATGCGCTTCATAGCCCCTCCTCGGCCAGCCGCACCGCCCTCAGCATGGCCTGGGCCTTGTTCAGGCACTCCTGGTACTCCGCCTCGGGAGAGGAGTCGTAGACCACCCCGGCCCCGGCCTGGATGTGCAGCGCTCCCTTCGCAATGACCATGGTGCGCAGGGTCAGGGCCATGTCCATGTGGCCGTCGTAGGCCAGGTAGCCGAAGGCCCCTCCATACGCCCCCCGGCGGGCGGGCTCGAGCTCCTCGATAATCTCCATGGCCCGAATCTTGGGGGCCCCCGAGACGGTGCCCATGGGCAGCACCGAGGCCAGGGCGTCGAGGGGGGTTTTGTCCTCGCAAAGCTCGCCCTCCACGGTCGAGACCAGGTGCATCACGTGGGAGTAGCGCTCCACCACCATCAGCTCCTTTGGCCGCACGCTCCCGTAGCGGCAGACCCGGCCCAGGTCGTTGCGGGAGAGGTCTACCAGCATCACGTGCTCAGCCCGCTCCTTCTCGTCCTGGAGCAGCTCCTCGGCCAGGGCCTGGTCCTCAGCGGCGTCCCGCCCGCGCCGGCGGGTGCCCGCGATGGGCCGGGTGGTCACCCTGCGCCCGTCCGAGCGCAGCAGGCTCTCGGGGCTGCTGGAGACCAGGGTGACCTCGCCCAGGTCCAGAAAGCCCATGTAGGGGCTGGGGTTGACCGAGCGAAGAGCCCGGTAAACGGCGAAAGGATGCACCCCCAAAGGCGCGGAGAAGCGCAGGCTGGGCACCACCTGGAAGATATCCCCCGCACGGATGTACTCCAGGGCCCGCCCCACCAGGGCCTCGTACTCGGCTTTGGAAAGATTCTGGGTAAACTCCATGCGCCGACCAGCCCGCTCCCCCGGCACCCCCGGCAAGGGGCCTCTGAGCTTCTTTTCGGCCCAGGCAATGCGCTCCAGGGCCTCAGCCTTCTGCCCCTCCCAGGCAGGGGCTACGATGTGGAGCTGCTGTTTGAACTGGTCAAAGACCACCAGCACCTCGGGCTCAACAAAGAGGAGGTCGGGAATCCCCAGGACATCGGGCTTCAGCGCAGGAAGGCGCTCGTAGTAGCGAATCAGATCGTAGGCCGCATACCCCACCGCACCTCCCCAGAATAGGGGCAGGTCGGGGTCGAAGGCCACGGGCCGGTGGACAGCCTCGTAGAGGGTGCGAAGGGGGTCCTGAGTGGGAACCACCTCCCCGTTTAGGGTAAAAACCCCGTCCTTCAACCTCCAGATGTTCTTCGCTCCCACCCCCACAAAGCTCCACCTCGCCCAGGCCTTGCCCCCCTCTACCGATTCCAGCAAGAAACTCGGGGCAGCCTTCTCGGAAAGCTTTAGGTAGGCCGTAACGGGGGTTTCGAGGTCGGCCAGCAGGGTTTTCTTGATCGGCAAAGTCCGCTCCATTGACACGCTCCAGCAAAAAGGGAAACCCCCGGGGTAGGCCCCAGGGGTACACAAAGGCGCCGCCCTGGGGTCTACCCAGGCCACCACCCCCAAGCGGCAAATATCCTCATCGCCCCCCCAGGCTACCCCAATCCAGCAATGCAACGCAAGGCCCCCTTGCACGGTAGACTGTTCCCCAGTGAGGCCGCTTTCGCTGCTCTTTCTCACCCTTTTCAACAGCATCTTGGGGCTGTCTATCCTGTTTCCGGTCCTGGGCCCCCTAGCCCGGGAGCTGGGGCTCAGCGAGCTGCAAGTAGGGCTCTTCTCCACTGGCTACGCGCTCATGCAGTTCCTGCTCTCACCCTACTGGGGCCGAAAAAGCGAGGTCGCGGGACGCAAGCCCATCCTGCTGGTGGGCATCCTGGGTTTCTCGGCCAGTTTCTTCCTGTTCGCCCTCTTCGCCTGGCTAGGCTACAAAAAAGCCCTCTCAGAACCGGTTCTCTTTGCTCTTTTGCTGCTCTCTCGCCTTCTGGGAGGGGCTTTTTCCTCGGCCACCTTGCCTACCGCTCAGGCCTACCTAGCCGACATCACCCCCCGTGAGAACCGAGCCCAGAACTTTGCTGTCCTGGGAGCGGCTTTCGGCCTCGGAATTATCTTCGGACCAGCCATCGGGGCAGGGCTGGCCCAGTTCGGTCTCCTCACCCCGGTGGTCTTCTCAGCGGGGTTGGCTCTGCTCAACGCGGCATTTGTGGGGTGGGCCTTGCCCGAATCGCACCGCCCCGAAGCCCGCCCTGAGACCACAACCCGGCTTTCCTGGCGGGACCCCCGCGTCCTGCCCCTGCTGGCCGTGGGCCTCAGCATCAGCCTGGCCTCCGTGGCCATGGAGCAGACGGTGGCCTTCCTG
>NZ_JANXCG010000068.1 GCF_025060375.1 Meiothermus sp.
TCCGTCTCCCCCTGGGCCAGGGCCTGGGCGATGGGCAGGTCCAGGGCGATGGCCCTCAGGGGCCGCCCCGAAAGGAGCCGGGCCAGGGCCAGGAGGGTGGTCCCCGAGTCCAGGACCACCGTGGCCCCATCGGGCACGAGGAGGGCTGCCCTTTGGGCGATGGCCTCCTTGGCCTCCCGGTTCCGGGCGAGCTTTTCCGCGTAGGGGGGCTCGGCCTCGGGGGCGATGGCCCCCCCGTGTTCCCGCTGGAGGAGGCCCTGCCGGGCCAGGGCGGCCAGGTCCCGGCGCACCGTGGCCTCGGAGACGCCCAGGTGGTGGGCTAGCTCCTTGGTGCTCATCCCTCCATGTTGACGTATCAGTTGGAGGAGGTTTTGGTGCCTCAAACTAGCCAGGGGCATTTTGCGCGATGGTAAGCGATTGTGAGTGAAATTGTCAAGGATCCACAGGCTTGCCCTACCTCTTTGGGATTGGATTCGTATGGGCCGAGGTGTGGGGTAGGTGCGGCCTTGCGCTAAAAAGAGCTCCGAGGAAGCCCTCGTCCGCTGCCTAGCCACGGCAGGGCAATGGCTCGAGCGCGGAGCTTTCAGCCTCAACCAGGGAAACAGCGCTCTTGCCTGGCCCAGGGGCAACCTGGCGCAGCCTAGCGGCGGGCGAGGTTGTTCCGTGCTGCTGCAGTACCCGGTCCTAGTTCCGCAAATAAGCGGAAGCCCCCCGCAAGACCAGGGGGCTTGGAATTGGCCGGTTTAGCCTCGGGCTTTCCGAGGGGTGCTCAGTTCGAAGGGAGGCGGATGGGGAGCTGTCGGGCATTGTTCGGCCCGACCACCGTGCCGGCGGGGAGAACCTTGTTCTCGCTTAGGATGTAGGCAATCACCGCCCAGTACTCCTCGTCCTTAAGGCCCCCGGGGTTGGTGGGGGGCATCGAGAGGGTCACGTAGTCGTAGAGCCCCTGGGCCGTGCGGTAGCGGGTCAGACGGCTCAGAGGAGCGCTACCTACCAGGCCTTGGGCCCCCTGGGCATGGCAGGTGGCGCACTGGGCCTGGTAGACCTGGCTGCCCAGGGCCAGCTGCTGGGCCTGAGGGGTGGGGGCCTGCTGGGCTTGCAAGCCGGCGGGTAGGGCAAGGAGGCCCAGCGCAAGGAGCACAGCAGCCTTCTTCATCAGACCACCTGCACCTCGAAGCGCGGAATGGAGTTGTTCATGTGCCCCAGGGCGTCGAAGGGCACCCGGGTGGGCTGGACGTTCCCGTGGTTGTCGGTGGCCCGGGTCTCGATGACGTGGACCCCAGGGGTGGCCTCGAAGGGGAACTGGAAGCGCACCCAGGTGTAGCGGCCCAGGTTGGGCGGGAGCAGGGTAGCCCGGCGCCAGGGGCCGCCGTCGATGCGGTACTCCACCAGCCGCACGCCCCAGGGGGAGTGGGCGTAGCCGCGCATGGTGTGGCGCCCGGCGCTCAGCTGGGGAAGCTGGTTCTGCTGCAAGGGGTAGTTGCCCAAGGCTGGGGAGCGCCGGATCACCAGCGGCAGGTTGATGAAGCTCTTGACGTTCTGGTAGGTGAGGGGCAGGCCCACCACCTGCTCGGGCTGCACCTCGCGGAAGAAGTCGTTCTGGGGGTCGGGCTGGGGCTTGGGCCACTCGGTGCCCACCGCGACCTGGTCGTTGGAGTTGAGCGGCACCCAGACCCGCTTGGCGCTGAAGTAGACCTCGGTGAGCCACTTGGTGCTGGCCGCCCCGCCATACCCCGGGACCAGCGCCCGCACCGGCCCGCCGTGGTCGGGGGGCAGCTCGTCGCCGTTCATGCTGAAGGCGATGCCGATCTCCCGCGGACGGTTGAGCACTTCCTGGATGGAGATGGGCCGGCCCACAAAGGGGGTGTCCACCCCGCTCCAGAAGAGCACATCCCGCACTTTGTTGGTGTCAACCTGGGCCAGCTCGAGAATCACCCCAATCGGCACGTACTCCCACTCGGCCTGGCTCACCGCGCCCAGAAGCCAGTTGGAGCCGCGGGGGGTCTGGTTCTGCTGCTCCCAGTAGAGGGTGCGGCCGTTGCCGTAGCACTCCAGGTAGTAGATGGCCCGCTCGGTGGGCAGCTTCAGCAGGTCGTCGTAGGTCAGGTTGAGCTCCCGTCCCACCCCGTCGCCGTAGACCCGAAGCCGCCACTGGGCCTTATCCACCAGCGGTGTGGCGGCGTAGTTGCGGATGTAGAAGCGGTCTACCGGGGTGATGTAGCTGTTGTATTCCCAGTAGCGCCCCGAGCGGTTGGTGGCCGAAGCCGGCACAAAGAGCTTGGCATCGGACTTTACGTGCACCCGCCGCTGCTGGGCTTGCTGGGCTAGCACCCTAGGAGCCAGCGGGCCCAGGCCCGCGACCAAGGCCGCCCCCCCGAGGCCAGCCAGACGCATGAGTTCCCTGCGGCTGACGCCGAGCTTCTGGGCTGCATCTGCGCGAACAGACCAGCTTTTCATAGACCTGCCCTCCTTCCTCCTTATTGACAGACAAAAAATGTAAACTACTTACAAAAGGGAAATTGTGCACTGTCACACTGACTGACAAAGGCGCCAATCCCCAGGGCCGCGCCCGATAAGGTGGGGCCCATGTGCCGCTCCCGCTTGCTCAACCCCGGTTCTGTGGAGCTCCACTCGGGACGTAGGAGGCCCTTGCATGCTCCCAGAGAGGCATTCTGGGTGCCAGAATCTTCCCATGCTGTCTTTCAACGTGGACTGCTGATCTCACACCAGGCTTGGTTGGTCCATCGCCCAACAACGGCCAACCCGACCGAAGGGAGTGCCATAAGGTTCAAAAAGACAGCCCCCAAGGCTTCCGATCGTTTTTTCTGCCTATCGAGCCCCAGCGGCTCAACGTGGGTGAGGAGCGGTCTAAATCAGGGTGTCGAGCAGGATGAAAGCCAGCATGCCCAGGCTCACCGCCACGTTGGCCTGGAAGAAGGCCTGATCTACTTTGCTGAGGTCGTGGGGTTTTACCAGCTGGTGCTCGTACCAGAGCACTGCGCCTACCCCCAGCACACCCAGGTAGTAGACCCAGCCCGCTCCGCTTAGCGCGCCCGTCAGCAAGAAAAACCCAAAGGTAAGCCCGTGGGAGACCTGGGCAATCCGCAGCGCAGCGGGAATGCCGAAGCGGGCTGGGATGCTGTGGATCCCGTTTCTTCGGTCGAACTCGTAGTCCTGCGTAGCGTAGAGGATGTCGAAGCCGGCCAGCCAAAAAGCCGTGCCGGCCCACAGCGCAAGAAGCGCGGGCTCGAACGCACCCGTGACCGCAATCCAGCCCCCGGCAGCGGCTGCTCCGACGGTGAGGCCCAACCAGAAGTGGCACAGCCAGGTGAAGCGCTTGGTGTAGCTGTAGCCTACCAGGAAGAACACCGCCACCGGAAGGAGCTGGGCTGTGAGGGGGTTCAGGTTGAAGGCGGCTAGGCCCAAAAGGAGCAGACCTGCCAGGGCTAGGCCCAGCACCTCGAGGGGTTGCACCAGCCCTCGGGGAAGGTGACGCCCGGCAGTACGGGGGTTGGCAGCGTCAATGTGGCGGTCAATGAGGCGGTTGAGGGCCATGGCCCCGGTGCGGGCCCCCACCATGGCGACCGTGACCCAGGCGAAGGTGTCCCAGCCTGGCCAGCCCCGGGCGGCCAGCAGCATTCCCCCGTAGGCGAAGGGTAGCGCGAAGAGGGTGTGCTCAAAGCGCACCAGTTCCAGGTAGGTTCTAAGGCGGGTTAGGGCGAGCATACGCTGTGCCAAGTTTACCTGGTGGCCCGGCCCGGAATAGGGCCTAACCCTCTCCCTGGGCCACCGGCCGGCCTGGGACCGAGACCCAGTCGCTCCAAGAGCCTTTGTACAGACGGGCGGGCTTTCCGATGAGCTGCAAGGCCAGTACGTTCACCGCTGCTGAAATCCCCGAGCCACAGTACACCACCAACTCGCCTTCCAGGCCAGCGAAGCGATCGGCTTGGGCCTCGGCTGGCTTGAAGCGACCGGAGGGCTCCAGAGCTTCCTGCCAGTAGCGGTTGACAGCCCCGGGAATGTGCCCAGCCACGGGGTCCAGAGGTTCTGCCTCACCCCGGTAGCGCTCGGGGGCGCGTGAGTCCACCAGCACCGTTCCCTCGGGCCGGTGGGCCACGAACTCCGCATCCACCACCCATTCGGGATGGGGCTTGGGGGTGAAGAGGGTTGGAGGGGGCGGGGTGGGCCTGCGGCTGAGCGGCAGACCGGCGGCTTTCCAAGCGGTGATACCTCCATCCAGCACCGAGACCCGCTCGTGCCCCAGCCAGCGCAGCAGCCACCACAGGTAGGGGGCGAACATGCCCCCTTCAGGAGGGGCATCGTAGGCCACCACGTGGTGGGCATTGCCTATTCCCGCCTGCCCTAGGGTGGTGGCCAGGGCCTCGGGGTCGGGCAGTGGGTGCCGTCCTCCCTTCCGGTCAGGCCGCATGGGGGCGCAGAGGTCTTGCTCCAGGTCGAGAAAGACCGCTCCTGGGATGTGCCCAGCCAGAAAGGCCTGCCGGCCTGCTTGTGGGTCTTGTAGGGAGAAGCGGCAGTCCACAAGGCGGAGTTCGGGGTCGTGGAGGTGTCGGCGCAGCCAATCCACGTCTACCAAGGGGCCCATGGCCCAAGTGTATGTCCTTCTGAGGAGGCTTGGGAGGTCCATAGGTTGGCGCTTGACAAGCTCCTTAGTCCAACCCATAGTTAGTCCCGTGGAGGGATGGCTGAGTGGTTGAAAGCGGCGGTCTTGAAAACCGTTGTAGGCGCAAGCCTACCGGGGGTTCGAATCCCTCTCCCTCCGCCACCAGGGCCAGGTACTTCAAACCAGCCGTTTTTGTGCTAAAGTGTCGTGTGCGGTTCTGGGCTATCCCCAGAACACCGCCCCAAGGAGGGGTGGCCGAGTGGCTGAAGGCGGCGGTTTGCTAAACCGCTATAGGGAAATAAATTCCCTATCGGGGGTTCGAATCCCCCCTCCTCCGCCAGAGGGAGAGGCCAGGGTGCTCCTGGCCCTTTTTTTACCTGTGCTTCTTTCTCTTTTTAGGCGAGGCCCCTGCAGGGGCAGAGGTCCAGGCTCGCTTCAGCCAGCGCAGGGCCCAGACCGAAGCCAGCAAAAGTCCTGCGGAGGTCCCAAAGGCGGCCAGGCTGACCTGTAGAAGGCTTGGGTTGATCTGCGGTCCTGAGGGGAGCTGCACAGCCTGGC
>NZ_JANXCG010000006.1 GCF_025060375.1 Meiothermus sp.
CTCCTGGTTGTCCCAGTCTTTGGGGTAGGTCACCTACGTGTTACTCACCCGTCCGCCACTGGCTGCAAAAACAGCCCGTTCGACTTGCATGTCTTAGGCATACCGCCAGCGTTCACCCTGAGCCAGGATCAAACTCTCCAAAAAAATCAACGTGGCTTAGACCACGTGAGGATCGGTTTCACTGGCCTTCCCTTGTCAAGGTTCCCCGCCGCCTTCCGGCAGCGCAACGAGAAGTTTAGCGGCCCCCCAGTGGCCTGTCAAGCCCCCCCACTAGGCTCATCTGCGCTGAGCGAAGCTGCAGAGCCCTCAGAAGGTCGGTTTTGCTCAGGATGCCGACCAGGTTGCCCGCCTCGTCCACCACCACCAACCTAGAAAAGCCCTCCTGGGCCATGCGCTGTAGGGCAACGAGGGCCTCCGCCTCTGGGCCTATTTGTGCTGGTGGGCGCATGCGCTCCAGCACCTGGGTCTGTGGGGTAGCCCCGCGTAGGTCCTCCAGGCTGATAAGGCCCAAGAGCCTCCCTTCCTCCACCACGGGGTAGCCCACATGCCGCTCCTGCATCATCTTGTCCAAAAGCTCAGCCACACTCAGGCTCGGAGGGACCGTGCTCACCTGGCGGGTCATCAAATCGCCCACCCTAAGACCTTCCAAGGTGCGGTTCAGGATGGACTGCTCCGCCTCAGCGCTGGCCGCCATGTAGACAAAAAACGCCACCAGAAGCATGAAGAGGTTACCAATCAAAAGCCCCAACAAGCCCAGGGCAAAAGCCAGCACCTTGCTCACCGCAACAGCCGTCTGGGTAGCCTCGAGGTAGGGGCGGTACAAGGCCAACAGGCTCCGCAGAATACGCCCGCCGTCCAGCGGCAAAGCGGGCAACAGGTTGAAAAGGGCCAGGCTCAAGTTGATGAAGGCTAGGTATCCCAGCAAAAACTGCCCTATCGTCCCCTCAACCAAACCCCGCAACCAGGCGCTCACCCCTGAAAGGAGAAAGCTCACGATGGGGCCAGCGATGGCAATGACCGCCTCAGCCCCCCGGGTCCGGGGTATGGCCTCGAGCTGGGCCACCCCCCCCAGGAGCCAGAGGGTTATCTCGCGGGTCCTCACCCCATAGGCCCGCGCCGCCACGGCGTGGCCCAGCTCGTGCAAAAGCACGCTCAGGAAAAGCCCTAGAGCTGCCATCAACCCCAGCAGGTAGGGCGTGGCCCCCTCAAGAAGCCATGGGGAAGGCTCTATTCGCAGGAGGCGAAGGTACAAAGGGAGCTGGCTGCCTATCAGAAAGGCCAAAAGCGGCAGCACCACCAGGAAGCTCAGATCAAGCGATAGGGGTATACCCAGTGGACGAAAGGGGAGTTTGAGGGTCCGGGAGAACATCCAGCCTATGTTACATCAGGGCATGGGAGCCTCAGAGGCAAACCCCAACGGCCGACCCCCTAGAAGCACTAGACTGGTGGTGTGCGCTTGGTGCTCGTGCCGACCCCCATAGGCAACCTCGAGGACATCACCCTACGGGCACTACGGGTGCTCAGGGAAGCAGATGTGGTGGCCTGCGAGGACACCCGGCGCACCGGAATACTGCTCAAGCACTTCGGCATTGCCAAGCCCACCATAAGGCTTGACCAGCACACCATGGGCCAGGCCAAACGCCTCTTGGAGCGTTACGGGCAGGTGGCCTACACCACCGACGCCGGCACCCCGGGCATTTCCGACCCTGGGGCTGAGCTGGTCTCCTTGGCCCTGCGGGAGGGTTGGGAGGTGGAAGTGCTGCCCGGACCCACCGCTTTCGTTCCCGCCTTGGTGGCCTCGGGTCTGCCCACCGCTCGCTTCACCTTTGAGGGCTTTCTGCCCCAAAGGCGCTCGGAGCAGAGGGAGCGGCTTTCACGGCTTGCCCCCGACCACACGCTGGTGCTCTATGAGGCCCCCCACCGCCTGCGGAGCACCCTGCAAGCCCTGGCTGAATTCTACGGCCCCGAACACCCCATTGCCGTTGCCCGAGAACTCTCCAAAAAGCACGAGGAGCTCTGGAGGGGCACCCTGCAGGCGGCGCTGGAGCGCTTCAGAGAACCTCGAGGCGAGTTCGTCCTGGTGGTGGGGCCCAAAGGGTCTAAGCCCACCCCAGAACAACCCGAGGCCACGGAGCTCGCCGCCCAGCTCCGGGCCCAAGGCCTAAAGGGCAGAGCGCTGGTCAAGGCCCTGGTGGAAGCCGGTGTACCCCGCAACCAGGCCTACGCCCTGGCTCACCTGACATAAGCGCGCGGTTTCCCGGTAAACTAACTGGCGGCTTTTGGCCTGTCGTTCCTGAGTCCTTTTGCGGAGCCTGCATGAAGCGAATCGCAGTGTTTACCAGTGGAGGGGACGCCCCGGGAATGAACGCGGCCATCCGGGCGGTGGTGCGCAGCGGGGTTGCCCACGGCCTGGAGGTCATCGGCATACGCAACGGCTACCGAGGCATGATAGAGGGCGATTTTGTGCCCCTGGGGCCGCGGGACGTGGCCAACATCCTTCAGCGGGGGGGCACCATCCTGCTCACTGCCCGCAGCAAGGAGTTTATGAGCCCCGAAGGCCGGGCCAGAGCCGCGGAGAACCTAAAAAAAGCCCGGATAGACGGGGTGATCGCCATCGGCGGAAACGGCACCTACACCGGAGCGGCCAAGCTGATTGAGGAGCACCACATCCCAGTGGTGGGCGCCCCCGGCACCATTGACAACGACCTGTACGGCACCGACTACACCATTGGCTTTGATACAGCCGTAAACACCGCCCTGGAGGCCATCGACCGTATCCGCGACACCGCCGCCAGCCATTCCAGGGTTTTCTTCATCGAGGTAATGGGCCGCCATGCGGGTTTCATCGCGCTCGAGGTGGGCATCGCCGGCGGAGCTGAGGTCATCGTGATTCCCGAGATTCCCACCGACGCCAAAACCTGCGCTGAGGTCATCAACAAATCGGCCGAAAGGGGCAAGCGCTCCTCTATTGTGGTGGTGGCCGAGGGAGGCTATGAGGGAGGGGCCGAGCAACTGGAGAAGGACGTGCGCCAGTACTCCGGCTTTGAGGGTCGGGTCTCGGTCCTGGGGCACATCCAGCGGGGCGGCAGCCCCACTGCCAAGGACCGGGTGCTGGCCAGCCGGCTGGGCGCAGCAGCGGTGGAGGCCCTGCTCCGCGGGGCCAGCGGGGTGGCGGTGGGCGAGGTAAACGATGAAATTCGCCTCACCCCCTTTAGGGAAGCCATTGAGCGGCGCAAAGAAATCCGCCATGAAAAGTTCGAGCTAGCCAAGGTGTTGGCCCTCTAACCGGCCCTGCGGGGGTGCAGCAGTCCCGCCATTGCGGCAATCAACAAGGACAGCCCCGCCACCAAAGCCAGTGAAACCCGCAAAGAAGTGGCCTCAGCGATAAGCCCTATTACGGGTGGCCCGGCCAGAAAGCCTAGATAGCCCATGGTAGCCACCGAGGCCAGGGCCACCCCGGCCGGTACCCCTGGCACCCGCCCGGCTGCGCTGAAGGTTAGAGGGAAAAGCGTACAATACCCTAGCCCCACCACCGCAAAACCCAAGAGGGCCACCCCCGCATACTCGGTCAGCAGGACCAGCCCAAATCCCGAGGCCGCCAGCAGGCCGCCGGCTCGAGCCAGGGCCACCGGGCCGAAGCGGTGGGTGAGGGCGTCCCCACTCAGGCGCCCCACCACCATGGCCAGAGAAAAGGCCGAGTAGGCCAGGGCAGCCACGGCCTCGCTGCTGCCCAGCACCTGCCTCATGAAAACCGCGCTCCAGTCGCCCACCGCCCCTTCGCCCAAGCCCGTGCAAAACACGATCAGGCCAAGGCCCAGAAGTACACCCCGGGGCCAGACAAACCGCGGCCCCCCTGTAGTAGGCCGGGCCTCCAGCAGGTGACGGCTGGCCCAGAACAGGAGGACCGCCGACCCCACCGCAGTCCAGCCAAAAAAGGCCAGGGGCCCCATCCCTACCCCTGCAGCAGCCCCACCCAAGGCTGCCCCCACCAAGCCTCCCAAGCTGAAAAAGGCGTGGAAGCCGGACATAACGGGCCGGGCCAGCCGCCGTTCCGCCTCCACAGCCTGGGCGTTCATGGAAACGTCCATGGCTGCATTGGCGAAGCCAAAGAAGAAAAGGGCCAGAGCCAGCACTCCCCCGCTGCCCGACAGGGCCAGCAGGGGCAAGGCCAGGCAGTTAGCCAGGGCCGAGCCAATGAGCACAGGCCGGCTTCCCAGGTGGACGATGAGCCCTCCGGTAAGGGGCATGGCTAGCACCAGGCCCAAGGGGGCGCTGAGCAAGATTAGGCCCAGCTCTCCAGTGCTGAGGCCCAGGTTCTGCTTGATGGCCGGGATGCGGGAGACCCAGGCAGCGACAAGCAACCCACAGACAAAAAAGACCAGGTAGATGGCCAAGCGGGCCTGCAAAAGGTGCTCCCTGTTCATCGGGTGAGCCTTTCTATAAGCGCGCGGTGCTGGGGAAAGCGGCCAATAAGGGCATGCCGTTCGGCCAGCTCGAGGTCGGCAAAGTCAAAGCCAGGGGCCACGGTGCAGCCCACCAAGGCAAAGCTACGGGGCTCCTCGAGGCTCGCCGCAAACCAGTGGCCCGCGGGAACCACGGCCTGAAACTGCTGGCCGCGCGTGGGGTCGGGCCCCAAAGAAAAAACCTTCAGCTCCCCCGAAGGGGAGATGAGCCAGAGGGTAAGGGGAGCCCCCAGGTAGAAATGCCATACCTCGTCGCTTTGCAGGCGGTGAAAGGCCGAAAAATCGGGGTGCTCCAGTAGGTAGTAAATCGCCGTGGAAAAGGGCCGGCTCCCTCCGTAACGGGCAGGCAAGGCCGTGCCGTCCAGCTCCTCAGCGGCCCGGTAGGTCTGGCGGTAGTACCCTCCTTCGGGGTGGCGGATCAGCTCGAGCCTCTCTATCCAAAACGACGCACTTCGCATAGTTCAACGGCGGCGCTTGGCCCGCCACAGCGGGCTGGGATCAGGCCAGATCCCATCGGCCAGCAGGTGCAGCCACTGGGAGGCATAATACCCCATTACCAAAGCCCAGACGACCTCCTGCGGGGGGGCCTGGACGCTCGCCCTCAGGTCCAGGCCCAGCCCCAGGTAGCCGAACAAGGCCTGAACAGCCCAGCCCAGGACCAGCCCTACCCCTCCCAGGTAGAGCAGCCGGGTGAGCGGTCCCACAACCCAGGTGTGGGAAAGACCGCGGTGGGGAAACATCCACCCATACGGCACCCAAAGCCAGCCCAGCCAGCCCCACCGGCTCTTGGAGCGCACCCTCCGTTCGGCTAGGTCCAGGTCGGGGGTGATAAGGAAGGTGCCCGCCAGGTAGCTCCCCACGAAGGCCACCGCCACCGGCTCCGGCAGGGCAAGCTGCTCCCGATAGGCCCAGTAAGCGGCGGCGGCCAAGCCCAGCACGCTTAGGTTGATGGCCTCGTGTACCCGTCCCGATGGCACAGGGCTAGTCTAGCCTCCAGAAGACAAAGCGGCCACCGGTTGCATAAAAATCGGGGAAAACTAAGCGCAGGAAACCTGCAAAAAACCGCGTACTTGGCAGATGGAAGGCCCCATCTCATCCACACCACCCGGCCCTCTGTTAGACTATATATTCGTGACCGTGGAGGCTCGGAGTGCCCCCAAGCGCGAGGCAATCCTCGAGGCGACCATCCGAGTCCTAAGGGACCGAGGGTTGTCGGGCCTAAAAATCGAGGAGGTGGCTAGGGAGGCCGAGGTCGGAAAGGGCACGGTTTACCTCTACTTCCGAGACAAACAGGACCTGCTCAAAGCGCTGGTGGAGCACCACACCTTTTCCTACTACCGCAAGGTGGAAGGCGTGGTGCGCCAGGAGGCCTCCTTCCGCCAGCGGCTGGCCGAGGTGGTGCGGCTTCGCATCGCTTGGGTGGAGGAATGGCGTGGGCTTTGGGCAGCGGTGGCGCGGGAGGCCCATCCAACCGACACCAGCGGATGGCTCCGGGGTATGCACGAACACTACCAGCACCTGCTGGAGAGGCTGGTGCGGGACGGCCAGGCCCGGGGCGAGGTGCGGCCTGACCTCGACGTGAGCCTCACCGCTGCCAGCATCGCCGCCCTGGCCTGCAGCCCGCAGCTCGAGTTTCCGCGGGAAACCTACCTCGAGCACCTGCTCGAGGTCCTTTTGAAAGGAGTGGCGTTGTGAGCGAGTACCGTCCAGGAGATAAGGTTGTTCTGCCGCCGTATGGCGTAGGCGTGGTGGCGGGGATAGCCCAACGTTCGGTGGCCGGCGCGGACAAGTCCTACTATCAAGTTGACTTTCCCGGAACCCGTTCTAAGGCTTATGTGCCGGTAGAGTCCCCCCAAAGCACCCGCCTGCGCCGGGCCTTGTCGCCGGACCAGGTAAGCGAGATCCTAGCCCTGCTGCGCGATGGCCGCCTGCCCTTACCCCGGCAGTGGGCCGCTCGGCATCGCAAAACCACCGAGATTCTGGCTGAAGGCGACCCCTTCCGCATCGCCACCCTGGCGGGCCAGCTCCGGGCTTGGGAGCTGGAAAAGGGCCTACCCGACCTAGACCGTCAGGCCCTGCGAAGGGCCCTGCACTTGCTGGCCGAGGAAATCTCCCAGGTGTTGGAGATAAGCCCCGAGGAGGCCCGAAAGATGTTTGAGGAGGCCGTAGGCGAGGGCCTCAACTGAGCTGAGCCCACCCCAAGGAGCCCCTAGAGGGCTCCTTGTGCTACTTTGGGGTTGTGCTCCTTTCGGTCTACCATCTGACCGAGTACAGCTACCCCGAAGCAGCCAAGGACTCCTACAACGAGCTTTGGCTCTGCCCAGCAGACGACCATCGGCAGGGGCTCCTCGAGTTCTGCCTCAACATCACCCCCCCTGCCCGAACCCAAAGCCGCCGGGACTACTTTCAAAACCGAGTCTACCAGTTCCACATCCCCCAGCCCCACCGGCAGCTAAGGGTGGAGGCGCGGGCCCGGGTGGTCACATTTCCTTCCCCCCAGCCCCACGAGGTAGCCCTTCAGGCCCTCCACCCGCTGAAAGGGCGGTTCTTTGACTACCTGACCCCCACCCCTCGTATCCCGCTTCACCACCCCTGGCTCGAGCTCCTGGACCTCCGCCAGCCCCACCCAAAGGAAGGGTTGCACGCCTACTTGCTCGAGGTCACCCAGCACATCCATCAGGTCTTCACCTACGACCCCGAGGCCACCCGGCTGGACACACCGCTTCACCAGGTGGTGCGGGGCCGGGCTGGGGTCTGCCAAGACTACGCCCAAGCCATGCTGGCGGCCTTGCGCAGCCTGGGCATTCCAGCCCGCTACGTCTCGGGCTATCTGGTCGGCGGGGTTGGTGCAGAGGGCAGCCACGCCTGGGTAGAGGTCTTCCTGCCGGGGACAGGCTGGCTCGGCTACGACCCCACCAACAACAGCGTGGTCGGCGAGGCCTACGTGAAGAAAGCTCATGGGCGCGACTACGACGACTGCCCGCCCCTGCGGGGCCAGCGCCGGGGCGGGGGTCTGGAGCAGCTTCGGGTCTCGGTCCAGGTGGAGGCTTTGGAGCACCTCTAGGAAAGCTGGGCCACCCCTTCCAACACCTCGGCCCGGCAGGGCAGGGCTGACTGGGCCCCCATCCGGGTGGTGGCCAGGGCACCGGCCACCACTCCCCAGCGCACTGCTTCGGCCAGATCGCGCCCCTCGTACAGGGCTGCTACCAGGGCACCCACAAATGCATCGCCAGCCCCTGTGTTGTCCACGCTCTTCACCCTGAGGGCAGGCCGGTAGCCCGAAGTTTCCGGCCCAGCCCAGACCGCTCCCTGCTCGCCCAAGGTAATCACCACGCTGGCCACCTTCTGGCTCAACTGCTGGGCCAGCTCGAGGGCCGCCTCGGGTGAGGCCGGCGCCACGCCGGTCAGACCCAGCGCCTCGCTTTCGTTGATGACCAGAACGTCCACCTGGTCCAAAAGCTTTTCGGGAAGCTTCTGGACAGGGGCAGCGTTCAAGACCACCCGGGCCCCAGCCGAGCGGCCCAGCTCCGCAGCCCGGCGCACGGTGTCCAGGGGGATCTCGAGCTGCAAAACCACCACTCTAGCGCCCTCAAACTCCGCCGGGGTCAGGTGCTCTGGGCGAAGGCGATGGTTGGCCCCGGGGGATACGATGATGGTGTTCTCTCCCTCTTCGTCCACCGCGATAAAGGCCACGCCGGTTGGAGCGGGAATGGGTAGGACGGCGTGGACATTGATCTGCTCACGCTTGAGGCCATTGCGGAGCCGCTGACCAAATTCGTCTTGCCCCACCCGACCGATCATGCGCACAAGGGGCTGGGCAGGGGCCCCGCTGGCCTTGGCGGGGGCCGTCTTCCCTAGCATCCGGGCAGCCGCCACGGCCTGATTGGCCCCCTTGCCCCCGCAGTGGGTTTCATAGTCCGAGCCCAAAACGGTCTCCCCAGGATGGGGGTGCCGCCTGACCCGCACCAACAAGTCCATGTTCAGGCTTCCTACCACCACCACGCCCATGGCCTACAGCTCAGCCTCCAACTCCATCTCCCCCGCCGGCGCTTGAAAGCCCACCCGCTTGTGGCTCCCGTCGCAAAGGGGTTTGGCACCCGACCAACCGCAGCGGCACAGGGCCAGCTTAGCCCTCTCCAATCGCCTCTCCTCCCCGTTGAGCAGGTACCGGCTTCCCTCGGGTAGGTCCAACACCAGCGACCCATTCTCCCGCAAGCGGATTTTCATACCCAAAGCCTAAGCGCTCCCCCAACAACCCACAAGTCTAAGACGAGGGTTTTCCAGCCTGCTCCGCCAAACGCACCAAGGCCAGACGCAGGACCTCGATGGCCTTGAGAAACTCGGGGATCTCCAGGTGCTCCGTGGGGGTGTGGTCAAGGGTGGAATCCCCAGGCCCATAGGCCACCATCGGTACCCTCCAGTGCGGGGCCACCACGTTCATATCCGAGGTTCCGGTCTTGTACTTAAACACCGGCTCACCCCCCACCTCGCGGATACCCGCACGGAGGGCCCGGGTCAGAGGGGTGTCCTTGGGGCCCACGTAGGGCACCTCGCGCCCCGAGAAGTCCAGGTCAAGGGTGGGGGGAGCATAGGCGGTGAGGTGGCGGATGGCCTCCTCCACCGGTAGCCTGGGCGGCAGGCGCAGGTCAAACCTCATCTCGGCGCGCTGGCGATTGTCGGGGTTCTCGATGTGGAACTCCCGCAGGCTGTACTGCACCTGGTGAAAGGGACCCTGACCTACATTCATAGCCTCAGCCCAGGCCTTGATGCTCACAAAGTAACTCACCAGTTCCTCGGCCGCGTTGGGCTCGTGGTGAGCTGAGTGGAAGTTGTCCTTTTCCCTGCGAACCCGAACCAGCAGGCGCCCTTTGTAGCCCAGGGTAATGCCCTGCCAGCCAGAGGGCTCCCCAATGACCACGAAGTCTGGGCTAAGCTTGTCCACCACGTAGCGGGCCCCCTTAGAACTGGGCACCTCCTCCTCGGTGGCCCCCACCACGTGAAGGGTCATCCGCTCCAGGGCCGAGGCCGGTAGGCTCGAGGCGGCCATCACAAAAGCCACAAAAGGCCCCTTGGCGTCCACCGACCCCCGCCCAAAGAGCTTGTCGCCCACCAACCGCACCGGCACCTCCCCCGGTACCGTGTCGATATGCCCGAGCAGCACCACCTGCAACGGTCCGGTTCCCACCTGCCCTCGGGCATTTTCGGCCTCGTCCACCCAGGCTTTGGCATAGCCCAGCCGACGCATACCCTCAACCAGGTACTCTGCCACCGCGCGCTCCTGGCCCGACACCGAGGGAATCTCCAGAGCGCCCCGCAAAAACTCCACCGCTTCCATACGCGCACACGAAGAGCGCCCAGGGGCGCTTCGTGAATCCAGTATATTGGCGCCTTGACTTTTCGCAGATTCCCCTAGAATAGGTAGCTAGGCCCAAGGTCGCCCCAAGCGGCCCGTTGCCAAAGAGGAGGAAGCCATGCCCCACGTGATCACCGAACCCTGCATCGGAACCAAGGACAAGTCCTGCGTAGAGGTCTGCCCGGTTGAGTGCATCTACGACGGTGGAGACCAGTTCTACATCCACCCCGACGAGTGCATTGACTGCGGGGCCTGCGTCCCCGCCTGTCCGGTGTCCGCCATCTACCCTGAGGAAGACGTCCCTGAGCAGTGGCGCGACTACATCGCCAAGAACCGCAAGCTTGCGGGCCTAGAGTAGCCGCAAGGCCAGAGGCGGTGTCGCCTGCGGCCTTGCAGGGCCTTTTCACACGTAGGTCAGCCAGCCCTCGTAGCGGGGGTTCATGCCCTGAACCACCTCCATGTAGGCGGCCCGAAGGCGGAGCGTGTGGGGGCCGGCTTCGCCGTTTCCAATGGGGCGGTGGTCGAGGTAGGAGATGGGGGTGACCTCAGCGGCGGTGCCCACCATGAAGGCCTCGTCGGCCATGTAGAGCTGGTCGCGGGTGGCCCGCACCTCCCGAACCTCGTAGCCCAGATCGCGGGCCAGGACTATCACCGTGTCGCGGGTGATGCCCATCAGGTTAACCGAGTGCTCGATGGCATAGAGCACCCCTCCACGGAAGAAGAAGATGTTCTCCCCCGACCCCTCAGCGATAAAGCCCTCCTTGTCCAGCAGCAAAGCCTCATCGGCCCCTGCCTGATGCGCCTCCATACGAGCTAGAGCGCTGTTGACATAGTTTCCCCCAACCTTGGCCTTACCGGGCATCACGTTGGCGGGAAAACGGGCCCAAGAGGACGTGATCAGCCGGGCCCCCTTGCGCACTGCCTCGTCCCCCAGATAGGTGCCCCACTCCCAGGCCGCCACCATCACCTCGGCAGGGTTGTTGGGCAGCGGGTTTACCCCCAGGGTATGGGCCCCCATCCAGGCCAGCGGACGGATGTAGCAGCTCCTGTAGCCGTTGGCCCGGACCACCTCCAAAATGGCCTGGTTGATAGCCTCAGGACCGAAGGGCATCTCAAAACGCATCACCCTGGCGCTGTGAAAGAAGCGCTCAGTGTGCTCCCGTAAGCGGAAAACGGCCGGGCCCTTGGGGGTTTCGTAGGCCCTAAGCCCCTCAAAGATGCTGGTGCCGTAGTGAAGCGCGTGGGTCAGCACCGAGACCTTAGCCTCCTCCTGAGGGACCAGCCGCCCGTTAAACCAAATGAGCCCCGCCTTTATCCTGCTATCGCCGCCAATTTTGGGTCGGGTTTCGGTGGACATGAATTCCTCCAGACAAGCGCCCAACAGGCTAAGCCGAGGGCGGTATGGCTCATCATATCTCCTTTAGCAAGGAGAGCACCGCCTCAGGCAGCAAGTGGCGGTAGGACCGAACTTCCTGCTGCCCTGTGCGAAGCTGGAGGTAACGGCGTGCGGTATCCCGCAGTATGGCGATGAGCTCGGGGTCTCGGACCGCCTCAGGCAGGAGTTCCTGGAGCTGGGCCCAAAGCCTTTGCTGAGCCAGGTACCGTGCCGCCTCGAGCGGCTCTCCCTCGAGCCTGGGCCGGAGCGGAAAGCAAACCAGCCGAGCAGCCTCCCGCTGCACGTAGGGCTGCGCCAGCAAGCGCCCGCAGGAAGCGCAGGGCCGCTTCGGACTGGAGGCCCCGCACACCGGGCACGGGGGGTGGGGGCTGGCCTTCTGCTTTCGGAGCACTGCCCTGCCCGCGCCCATGACAGCCTGGCGAAGCGCCGGATGCACCCTCTCCGCCAACGCCTGCAGGTCCGCCTCTTCAGCAGGGGCAATAGGCGGGAGGGGCGGGTCTTCAGCCCTGGTCTTCCCTTTGGAAACGGCCCCCACCTGAAACCGCACCTCCCGCACTACCCCGGGGAGCATTTCCTGGTAGCGCCGGACCAACTCCTCCTTTAGGTAGGTAAGCTGATGGGCCACCACCGAGTCCGGCACCCGCACAAACAACACCCCACCCTCCAACCGCTCGGCCTGGCTCATCTCGCTTAGGATGGGCCCTACCACCCGAGGCCATAGCAAAAGCACTCGGCCTCGCTGGAGGCCAGACTGAAAGGGGTTCTGCTCCAGAATTTTCTGGATGATCTCAGCGGCCGACCGGGCCTCCGACATGCCTATAGGGTAGACCTCGAGGGAAGGTCTGGCTAGGAGAAAGCCTTGGCTCGAGGGTGCTTTCCAAGGCGGGGCACCCCGTGTTATGGTTGCAATTACGAGCGAGGCCGAAGGAGGCTCTGCTGGGCTTCTTTCGGAGTGGGAAGGGTGGAGAAAACCCGACCCAGCACACCGGTGAGGCATTCGCCCACCCGCGCGGCGCGACCATAAATCGCGATTTTTCCCACTACAAGGAGGAAGCGTGATGAAGCGTTGGTTGCTCGTCGGTTTGCTGGCTCTCTTTGGGCTGGGCCTGGCCCAGCAGCGGGGGGGTTCCATCACCATCGCCCTTCAGACCGAGCCCGCGGCCTGGGACCCCACCCAGGTGGCCGGGGCTGATATCTCCCGGGTGGTGTACGACAACGTGCTCCAGGGACTGGTAAAGCGCAACCCTAAGGGCGAGATCGTGCCTTCGCTGGCCACCCGCTGGACGGTCTCGGACTCGGGGCTCACCTACACCTTCACCCTGCGCCAGGGGGTGAAGTTCCACGACGGCTCCGACTTCACCGCGCAGGACGTGCTGGCCAAGTTCAACCGGGCCAGAAACCCCGACACCCGGGCCTCGGGCCATCTGCGCCCCGACCTCTACCGCGACATCGCCGAGGTCACGAGCCCAAACCCCAACACGGTGGTCTTCCGCCTGCGCCAGCCCAACAACGACTTCCTTTTCATCCTCTCGCGCCCTGAGTCGCTGATTGGCCCGCGCCAGCGGCCCCTTGCGGAACAGCGGGTGCAGCCCATTGGCACCGGGCCCTTCCGCTTTGCCGCCTGGGAGCGGGGGGTGGCGGTGCGGCTCGAGCGCAACCCCAACTACTACCTGCCGGGCCTGCCCTACCTGGACCGGGTCAACTTCCGCTTCCTGGGGGACGGGGATGCCCAGCTTGCGGGTCTGCGGGCAGGCGACCTGGACGTGATTGCCTACGCCCTGTTGCCCGAGAACGCGGTGGTGCTCTCGCGGGACAGCAACTTCAGGGTGTTCTCCGGCTCGGCCACCGCCGAGGCGGTGGCTGGCTTCAACAACAGCCGCCCCCCCTTCAACGACGTACGGGTGCGCCGGGGCATCACCCTGGCCATCAACAAGGATGAGCTCATCCAGGGGGCCATGCTGGGCTACGGTACCAAGATCGGCTCCATGCGCTCGCCCGGCGAGGCCTGCTCCGTTGACCTCTCCAACGTCAACGCCTATAACCCCGACGAGGCCCGCCGCCTCCTAGCCGAAGCCGGCTTCACCAACCAGAACCCCCTGCGCTTCACCTTCAACCTGGCCGCCGAGTTCCCCTACGAGCGGCGCATTGGCGAGGCCTTGGTGGCCCAGCTCAACAGGCTGGGGCCCCTGCAGGTAACCATTCAAGTGACCGACTTCAACACCTGGATTCAGCGAGTCTTCACCCAGGCCGACTACGCCATGACCATCATCGGCCACGTGGAAGCCAACGACATCGGCAACTACGCCAACCCCCGCTACTACTGGCGCTACAACAACCCCCGCTTCCAGCAGCTTTTCACCCAGTACCTGCGGGCACCAAACCAGACCAGGGCCTGCGAGGCCCTGGCCGCAGCCCAGCGCCTTTTGGCCGAGGACGCCGCCAGCGTGTGGGTGATGAGCCTCCCTGCGCTGGGAGCCCATCGGGCTCGGGTGCAGAACTGGCCGGAGGGCTTCCTCTCCCCTGGCATCAGCCTGGCCGAGGTCTGGGTGCGGTAGCCAAATGAGGTAGACAACCGGTGGTCAGGCTGGTTTGGCCACCGGTCTTCTGCTGTAAGCTGCGGCTGTCCTTATGCTTTCCTACGCCCTCAGGCGTCTGGCCCTCGCCCTGGTCACCCTCTGGCTGGCTACCCTGCTGGTCTTTGGGGCCCTGCTCCTAATCCCGGGCAACCCAGCCCAGGCCATCCTCGGCCTCGAGGCCACCCCTGAGGATGTGGCGGCCTTGGAGGCCCGGCTGGGCCTAGACCGCCCCCCCCTCGAGCGGTACCTGGGCTGGCTGGGAGGGGTGCTGCGGGGCGACCTGGGCCAGTCCATCCGCTACGAGCAGCCCATCTCGGCGCTGATTGCGGCCCGGCTGGGCATCACCCTGCCCATCGTGGCGGCCTCCTTGCTCTTGGCCACCCTAATTGCTGTTCCGCTGGGCATTCTGGCCGCCCGGCGGGCAGGAAGCCTGGTGGACCTTGCGGTCTCGCTGGGGGCGCTTTTGGGCATCGTGCTGCCCTCGTTCTGGGTAGGGCTGATGTTCATCTACATCTTCATCGTCTGGCTCAAGCTACCCCTGCCCACCAGTTTCCCCATTGAGGGTTGGGGGAACCCCGAGCGGGCCCTGGCCGCGCTGGTGCTGCCGGTGCTCACGGTAGGACTGGCCAGCGCCTCGTTCCTGGTGCGGCTGGTGCGGGGAAGCGTGCTCGAGGTCTTGCAGCAGGACTACATCCGTACCGCCCGGGCCAAGGGCCTCTCCGAACGGGTGGTGCTCTACAAGCACGCCCTCCGGAACGCCTCCTTGCCTGTGGTCACGGTGCTGGGGCTCGAGTTCGCCAACCTACTCATCGCCACGGTGGTGGTGGAAACCGTCTTCGGCATTCCCGGTCTAGGCTCCCTATCGCTCACCGCGATCAGCGCCCGCGACTACCCACTGGTGCAGGGGTTGGTGTTGGTCATCGCAGCTTTCATTGTGCTGATGAACCTGCTGGTGGACTTGCTCTACGGTCTGCTGGACCCAAGGGTGAGCTATGGGTAGGAAGAGATGGCGGCAACTGCCCCTTTCCCTAAGGCTAGGGGCCTTCCTGATCGGTCTGGTCCTGCTGATGGCCCTGGCGAGCAGCCTCAACCCCACCGACCCCAACGCCACCACCCCGAACCGCCTGGCCCCGGTTTTTTCCCAAGGACACCCCTTGGGCACCGATATCCTGGGCCGCGACACCCTAGCCAGGGTGCTGGCTGGGGCCCAAAACGCCCTCTACGTGGGCCTGGTGGCGGTGGGCATCGGGCTCTCGCTGGGAATGGCCCTGGGGGTTCTGGCGGGGTATGTGGGGGGCTGGCTAGACCAGGCCCTCTCCGTGCTGTTGGAAGCCCTTTACGCCCTACCCGCCCTGCTGCTGGCCCTCCTGCTGGCAGCGGTCTTCAGCCCGGGGGTGACCACCTCCATGGTGGCCATTGGGCTGGCGGCAGTGCCTGCCTTTGCTCGAGTGGCTCGAGCCGGGGTGCTGGCGGTCAGAAACCTCCCTTACATTGAGGCGGCCCGGGCCTTAGGAGCGGGCAGCGGGCGCATCGTGCTGAGGCACATCCTGCCCAATATCCTAGGGCCCTTGGTGGTGCAGGCCAGCCTGGCTTTTGCCGTGGCCATCCTGGCTGAGGCCGCGCTCTCGTACCTGGGCCTCGGCACCCAGCCCCCCGACCCGAGCTGGGGCCGGATGCTGCGGGAAGCCCAGAGCTACCAGGAGCTCACGCCCTACCCGGTCGTCTTCCCGGGTCTAGCCATTGGGCTTGCAGTTTTGGGCTTCAACCTGCTGGGCGACGGCCTGCGGGACTACCTTGACCCTAGAAGGCAGAGCCGATAGGCCCTATGCTGGGGTGGGCATGAACTATGCAGAGATGTTCCGACTAGACGGGCAGGTGGCCTTGGTGGTGGGGGGTGGTTCGGGTATCGGGCAGGCCTCGGCCGAGGCTCTGGCTGCCCAAGGGGCCGCGGTAGTGGTGGCCGACCTAAAGGCCGAGCTTGCAAACAACACTGCGGCCAAGATCCAAGCCCAGGGCGGACAGGCAGAGGCCCAGGAGGTCAACCTCACCAACGCCCACGAAGTCCAAAGGCTCATCCAGGACCTTTGGGAAAGGTATGGCCGGCTGGACATTGCCGTGACCACCCCCAGCATCAACATCCGCAAACCTGCCCTGAGCTACAGCAGCGAGGAGTTTGACCGGGTGGTGGGGGTCAACCTTAGGGGAACCTTCCATCTCCTAACCGAGGCTGGCCGGGTCATGGCGGAACAGGGTTCAGGCGTCCTTATTGCCTTTTCCTCTATCCGCTCCTTGGTGGTGGAGCCAGGGCAGTCGGTCTACGCCATGACCAAGGCCGGTACCGTTCAGCTCATCCGTGGCCTGGCCGCAGAACTGGGACCTCGGGGGGTGCGGGCCAACGCCATCGCCCCCGGGGTGATCGATACCCCTCTTACCGCCCCCATAAAGGAAAGGCCTGAGTGGTACAAAGCTTACGCCGAGCGCAGCATCCTCAAGCGTTGGGGCCGACCGGAGGAGGTGGCGGCTGCGGTGGTGTTCTTGGCCTCCCCAGCCGCCTCCTACATCACCGGCACCGTGCTCTTTGTAGATGGCGGTTGGACAGCGATAGACGGACGCTTCGAGCCGCCCCTGTGAGCCCGGGTTGAACTTGGTTCAGGCCCTGCAAACCCCGGAGCAGGCCGCCGGTATAGTAACCTGGGAGCGTTTGCCCTTTTGGGCAGACGAGGTTGCGCATGGGTCGGAGGTCCGCCTACTGGTTCGCCCTTCCTGCGGTGGGATTCCTGGGGCTCTTTCTGCTCTATCCCTTTTTGGACGTGCTGCGCTTCTCCACCTGGGACTGGTCGGGACTTTCCGAGCCCAGGCCCATCGGCCTTGAAAACTATTGGGACATCCTCCAAGACCCCGATTTCTACAAAAGCCTGCGCATCACCCTGGTCTTCGGGGCCATGACCCTGCTCCCCTTCATCCTGCTTTCCATACTGCTCGCACTGGCCCTAGACGGCCAGCCCTACGAACGCCCGGTCAAGGCTCTGCTCTTCCTGCCTGGGCTGGTCACCCTGGGGGGGGCCACGGTGGCCTGGTACACCCTATTCAGCCCCGAATACGGGGCCCTGGCCTCGCTGGTACCGGTACCCCGCTGGGACCAAAGTCCCTTCTGGGCCCTGGTACTGGTGAGCCTCTTCACCATCTGGCGACACATCGGATACGGGGTGCTGGTGGTTTCGGCAAGGCTCAAGGCCATCCCCAAGACGCTGCTCGAGGCCGCCGCAGTGGACGGGGCTTCTCCCGCACAAACCTTTCGCTTCATCACCCTGCCCCTCCTGCGGCCGGCCATCACTTACCTGCTGGTCATCGGCACGGTGCTCTCGCTCCAGTCCTACACAGCGGTCTTCCTGCTGACCCGGGGGGGGCCTTTTGGAGGCACCGAGGTGCTCGGCTACTACCTGTACAAGACCGGTTTCGAGGTGGGCCGGCTGGGCTACGCCGCAGCGCTCACGGTGGTCATCCTGCTGCTGACCCTGTTCTTCGCTGCGGCCCAGGTACGGCTCTTGCGGGAGGAGAAATGAGCGGGCGGTCTTTGCTGCTGGACAGGAGGTGGGCCTGATGCGCTGGGCCGGCCATGCCTTTGTGGGAGTGGTGGTCTTCCTGGTAGCCCTGCCCTTCATCTGGATGGCCTACGCCGCCTTCATCCCACCCCAACTCATCTTTACCGGCGACATCTTCAGCCAGCTCGCCTTCAGCCTGGAAAACTTCCGGGTACTGAGCCAGGAAGGGTTTTGGGATGGATTTTGGGGGCGCCTCCTCTTCTCAGCCCTCCTCACCGGAGGGGTGACCCTGCTCCAGCTCCTTACCGGGTTCCTGGCCGCCTATGCCCTAAAGGAGGGAGCCCCCTTGCTACCCTTCTTCCTGCTCCTTCTGGCCATCCCGGTGGAGCTCCTGCTGGTGCCTCTCTATGGTCTATTGGCCGGGCTTCGCCTGCTGGACACGCTGTGGGCCCTGGTTCTGCCCTTCGCGGCAAGCCCCTTCATCGTCTACCTGCTCTTCCAAGGGATGCGCACCGTGCCAGAGGAGCTTTTAGAGGCAGCCAGGCTCGATGGGGCGGGCCACCGGGTACTCCTGACCCGCATCCTGCTGCCCCTTCTGCGACCCCAGCTTATCGCCGCGGGGGTGCTGGCTTTTGCTGCCCACTGGAATCTGGTGCTCTACCCTCGCATCGTGGCCGGAAGCAAGGAGCTCAAGACGGTGCAGACCTGGATTACCGACCTGCAGCGGCAAAACCCCGCCGACTGGGGCCCGCTTTCCGCTGCAGCCCTGGCCGCCACCCTGCCCCTGGTCATCGTCTACCTGCTCTACGAGCGCCGCATTGTAGAGACCTTTGAGGAAGGGCTAAAGGGCTGAGCTGGGGGGCTCGAGCCAAACAAACAGCTTTCTCATCTGCCCTATGCCAAACTTATCTGGGGCCTGAAGAGGGCCGGGAGGAAGGCATGCGTGCTTGGATAGGCTTTTTGGTGGTTTTGGGAGTGGCCCTAGCCCAACGCCCAGTGGAAATTCCCTTCTGGCACACCGCAGGACCGCCAGGGCAGGAACCGCTGGAGGAGATGATCCGGGAGTTCAATGCCCGACAACGGGAATACCGGATTGTGCCCAGCTTTGTGGGCGACTACCGGGAGGGAGGGCTGAAACTCCTGGCAGCCCTGCGTTCGGGTGGAGCCCCGGTGCTTTTTCACGCCGAGCTTTCCTTCCTAGGACGGATGGCCCAGGACAACGTGGCACTACCCCTGGATGAGTACCTGGGTGGCATACCAAACGATTTCTACCCGGGCTTTCTGGAAGCGGGTCGGTTCCGCGGGCGTACCTACGGCCTGCCCATCGGGCTCTCGGTGCCGGTCTTCTTTTACAACGCCGACCAGTTCGCCGCCCGCGGGCTGAACCCACCCCGCACCTGGGAGGAGGTGGCCCAGGCGGCCCAACAGCTGACCACCCGGGCAGCTAAGGGATACACGCTCTCCAGCGACATCTACAGCTTCAACGTGTTGGTGATGAGCCGAGGCGGGCGCATTGTGGATGCCCAGGGTCGCCCAGACTTCACCAACCCCAAGGTGGTGGAAAGCCTGGAGTTCCTGCAGGACATGGTGCGCAGGAACATCGCCCAGAGTCGCAACATCGCCGAGGCCCAGTTCTCGGTGGCCGACTTCTTGCGGACCAAAACCTTCATGGGCGTCGCCCCCATCACCATGTGGCCCCTGATTGAGAGCCGGGCTCCCATCCCCTTCCGGCTGGGTGTGGGGGCGGTACCCCGAGCGGAGGGGGGCAAGGTGCCGCTGGCCGGAGGGACCCTGGTGGTCCTGCGAGGGGCCAGCGAACCCCAGGTGCGCGGTGCGGTGGCCTTCTGGCGCTACCTGATGGAGCCGGCCAACATCGCCCGCTGGGTTCGGGCCACCTACTACATGCCCATGCGAAGGGCTGCGCAGGCCCAGCTTGAAGACTTCTACCGCGAAGACCCGCGCCGCCGGGTGGCCTTCGCCCAGGTGGAACACGCCGACATCTGGCTGCAAGACCCTGAGTTCACGATCTGGTACAGCTACCTGGAGGACGCTCTCGAGCGGGCCCTCAAAGGCAACGCCAACGCCCGGCAGGTCCTGGAGGAGGCCCAGCGCCGGGCCCTGGCGGTAGAGCGGCGCTAGCACCAAACCGACCGTTGGCCCCGGCTCGAGCCGGGGCTTTTCCCTTCAGAAGGCCCGCAGGCAGCCGAGAAGCACCCGCCTGACCCGCTGCTGACAGCCGGATGGTTTTCTGTAAAATGGAGGCTATCCGCAAGGAGGCATGTGTGAGGCGTCTTTTCCTTCTGCTTCTGCTCACCGGAACCGCCCTGGCCCAGACCGAGGTCACCTTCTGGCACAGCATGGACGGCCCCGCCGAGCGGGCCATCCAGCAGTTCGCCAACGCTTTCAACGCCTCCCAACGCAGCTACCGGGTTACCCCGCGGCTTATCGGCGACTACCGGGAGGGGGAGACCCGCCTCCTGGCCGCCCTGCGGACTGGCGGAGCGCCGGTTTTGTTCCAGGCCGAGATCCTTCTCTTCCCAAGGCTGGTGGCCGAAGGGGCGGTGCTGCCCCTTGACGAGCTGGCCAGCAGCCTACCCAAGGCCTTTACCGACGACCTCTTCGAGGCCGCCTGGGAGTACGGGCTCATCAACAACCGCCGCTACGGACTGCCCTTCAACACCTCTACCCCAGTGCTCTACTTCAACGAAAGCCAGCTGAGGGCCAAGGGACTTAGGGTGCCCGGCAATTGGCGGGATTTTGAGCAGGTAGCCCGTGCCCTGACCAGCCGGAGCGCTAAGGGGTTCATCGCCTTATCGGAGTCCTGGACCTTTGAAGCCCAGGTCACCAGCCGTGGGGGCAACCTGGTCACGGCGGAGGGACGGCCCAACTTCACCTCCCGGGAGGCCGTAGAAACCCTGGAGTTCCTCCAGCGCCTGGGGCGCGAAGGGGTGATCAGCGTGCGCAACCTTTCGGAGAGTTTTTTCGCGCAGGCCGACTTCATCCGCACCAAGGGGATGATGGTTATGGCCTCCATCGCCAACTGGCCCGCCGCCGAGAACGCCTCCTTTGCTTTCAAGCTGGGCGTGGCCCCTGTCCCACGAGAACCAGGCGGCAAGGTACCCTTGGGGGGGGCCCAGCTCGTGGTGTTGAGGGGAGCCAGCCCGGAACAGCAGCGCGGTGCTTTTGAGTTCTGGCGCTTTCTGATGGAGCCCCAGAACATCAAGGCCTGGGTGGAGGCCAGCTACTACGTGCCTTTGCGCAAGTCCGCCACCCCCCTGCTAGAGCCCTTTTACCGGGAGAATCCCTACCGCAAGGTGGCCTTCGAGCAGGTAGCGGTAGCCCAGCCCCGACCGAGAACCCCCCAGTTCGCGGTTTGGCGCAACTTCCTGGAAGAGGCCCTGGAAAAAGCCCTCAAGGGGGGCGTTCCCGCGCGGCAGGCCCTGGAGGAGGCCCAACGCAAGGCCGAGGCGGCTCGGTAAACCCCTAAAGCGGGTCCACCGGCTTTGGCCTGCCGTCCGGCCCCAGCGCCACCATCACAAAGCCGGCCCGGCAGGCCAGCAAGCGTTCCTCGCGCTCTATGGGTTCCACCCACATCTCCACCTCGAGCCGCATCGAGGTCCTACCCACCTCCTTCACCCAGGCCACCAGCTCCACAATCGAGCCCTGCGGCACCGGATGGCGGAAATCCATGGCATCGGCGTGTACCGTGACCACCTTGGCCCGGGCGTGCCGGGTGGCGGCCACAAAAGCCGCCTCATCCATCCAGGCCATGGCCGTGCCACCGAAGAGGCTGCCGTAGTGGTTGCAATCGCCGGGGCGCACTAGGTGCACGGTGCGGGTCTCGCGGCTCATGCCCCTCCTTGCCGGACCCGGGCCCGCTCCTCGCGGTAGAGGATGTAGGCCCGGGCTACCTCTGGGTAAGTCCGCATCAGCCCCTCCTCCACCAGGTCCTGAATCTCCTCCACCGAGAGGCTTTGGCGCTCAGCCCTGCGCTTGATGGGCTCCACCACACCCCGCGCAACCCGCTCCAGTTCTACCGTCACACCCACAGCAGCAGCGGCCTTCCCCACCGCCCGCACAATGCGCATCTCATCAAAGGGCACCTCACGCCCATCCCGCTTCCGCACCGGCTTCAGGTCAGGGCTTTCCTCGGGAAAGTAGAAGTCAAGGTCCGAGAGGGGCTCTACCCGGGTGGTCTTGATGTAGCCGTTGCCCTTGGTGGAGAAAAAGTCGTGGTTCTTGGTCTCGGTGCGCAGGCCGGCCAGCACCACCGGGTTCACCTCTTCGGCCTCCACCCCAAAGAAGGGCTCCAGCCCCAGGTTCATCAGGGCCTTATCGGCGTTGTAGCGGGAGAAGGTGCGCACCGCCTCCTCCAGGCCAATCGGCGCGTAGAGGGCCTGGGTATAGCGAGCCTCGAGGGCATCCAGCCGCTCCAGCAGCCCCAGCACTTCCCCTTGGAGCCTCCTCCGCTCCCCATCGCTCATCCCCGCGGCCCTTTCCTGGGCCAAGAGGCCCACATACACGCCGTGGATGGCCTCGTCGCGGAGGATTAGGCTGATGATCTCCCCCGAGCTGGTCAGCCGCCCCTGCCCGGCTAGGTAGAGAGGGTAGAAAAAGCCCGAGTAGAAAAGGTAAGACTCCAGAAGGACGCTCGCGGCCATGGCCCGGTACAGGGTAGCTCTGTCGCCAATGGTGGTGTAGGCCTCGTGAATGAGGGCCAGCTTGGCCTGCAGCTCAGGCTGGCGCCGCACCCAGGCAAAAAGCTCCTCAATGCGCTCCGAGGTGCAGAGGGTAGAGAAGATGGAGCTGTAGCTCTTGGCGTGCATCTGCTCCATGGCCCCCATGAAGGAAAGCACCGCCTTAGCCTGAAGGCTCTCCACCCCCAGAGCAATCCGCGGCATCCCCACGCCGCCCTGCAGGGTGTCCAAGAGGGTAAGCCCGGCCAGCACCTCCTCGTAGGCCCGCTGCTCGGCCCGGCTCAAGGTCATCCAGGACAGCTTGTCGTCGGCCAGGGGGATCTCTTCGTCGGTCCAGAACTGCCGCACGTTCTGGTCCCAGAACATCTTGGTATAGGCGTCATCGGGTCGGTTCCAGTTGACCGCGCTGAAGGGGCTTTGTGGGCTGGAGAGGGGTCCGTTCATAAAGACTCCTGCGGGTTGAGGGGGGATTCTGCCCGCTTCCGAAGTTGCCGGGCAGCCTCAACAAGGTTGACCAGGGCTGGCTTAACCTCTTCCCATCTGCGGGTTTTCAGGCCGCAGTCGGGGTTGACCCATATCTGATGGGGGGCTAGGCGCTCTAGGGCCTTCTCCAAAAGCTCCACCATCTCGGCCACGGGCGGCACCCGCGGGGAGTGGATGTCGTAAATCCCGGGCCCGATCTGGTTGGGGTAGCGGTAGGAGACAAAGGCCTCGAGCAGCTCCATCTTTGAGCGCGAGGCCTCAATGGAGATCACATCGGCGTCCATATCGGCGATGGACTCGATGATGTCGTTGAACTCGGAGTAGCACATGTGGGTGTGAATCTGGGTCTCATCGGCCACCCCCGAGGCGCACAGCCGGAAGCAGGCCACCGCCCAGGCCAGGTAGCCGTCCCACTCGGCCCGGCGCAGCGGCAGGCCCTCCCGCAGGGCTGGCTCGTCAATCTGGATGACGCGGATTCCGGCTCGCTCGAGGTCGGCCACCTCATCCCGAAGGGCCAGGGCAATCTGGCGGCAAACCTGCTCGCGCGGAAGGTCGTCGCGCACAAAAGACCACTGCAGCATGGTCACGGGCCCGGTCAGCATGCCCTTGACCGGCTTTGAGGTAAGGGACTGGGCGTAGCTCGCCCACTCGAGGGTCATCGGACGGGGGCGCGAGACATCGCCAAAGAGAATCGGGGGGCGCACGTAGCGCGAGCCGTAGCTCTGAACCCAACCGTGCTGGGTAAAGGCGTAGCCGCGGAGCTGCTCGGCGAAGTACTGCACCATATCGTTGCGCTCAAACTCCCCGTGCACGAGGACATCCAGGCCGATTTCCTCCTGCCAGCGCACCGCCTCCTCCACCTTGCTCTTGAGGAAGTCCGTGTAATCGGCGGCGCTCAGCTCACCCTTGGAGAAAGCAGCCCGGGCCTTGCGCACCTCGCTGGTCTGGGGGAAAGAGCCGATGGTGGTGGTGGGGAAAAGGGGCAGCCCAAGGCGGGCCTGCTGGACCTCTCGGCGCACCGGGAAAGGGCTCTTGCGGCGGGTCATCTCGGGCGTGATCCGCGCGAGGCGCTCCTGCACCTGAGGGTCGTGGATCCTGGGCGAGGTGCGGCGCGCGGCCACCGCCGCCGCCGAGGCGGCCAGCTCGTCCCTTACCGCCCCTCGCCCCTGGTTGAGGGCCCGGCCCAGAATCGAGAGTTCTTCCAGCTTCTGCACCGCAAAGGCCAGCCAGCTCTTCAGCTCCGGGTCGAGGGCGGTTTCCAAGGAGAGGTCTATCGGCACGTGCAGCAAGGAGCAAGAAGGGGCGATGATCACCCGGTCTTCCCCCCGCGCCTCCACCACCGGCTCAATCCAATCCAAGATGGCCGGCAGGTTCGCCCGCCAGACGTTGCGCCCGTCAATCACCCCAAGCGAGAGGGTGAGTTCCCCTGGCGCCTTGAGGAGAACCGCCTCGAGCTCACCGGGGGCGCGCACCAGATCGAGGTGCACCCCGGCCACCGGCAGGGAAAGCGCGAGCTCGAGGTTCTCCCCGTAACCGCCAAAATAGTTGGTCAGGAGAAGGTTCAGCCCCGGCGCCGCCTCGGCCAGGGCTGTGTAGGCCCTGCGGAACGCGCTGTGGCTGGCCTCATCGAGGTCAAGCGAGAGCGCCGGCTCGTCCATCTGCACCCACCGGGCGCCGCAGTCGCGCAAGCGGCGCAGCACCTCGGCGTAGACCGGCAGAAGGCCCTCGAGCCAATCGAGCGGGTTCAGCGTCTTGTCCTTGCTTTTGGCGAGCTTGAGGTAGGTTACCGGCCCCAGCAGCACCGGCCGGGTCTCGTAGCCCAGGGCTTTGGCCTCCAGGTACTCGTCGATGGGCTTGGTGGAGGCCAGCTGGAAGGTCTGGTCCGGCTCGAGCTCCGGCACCATGTAGTGGTAGTTGGTATCAAACCACTTGGTCATCTCGAGCGCGGGCAGCCCCCTGGTTTCGCTGCCGCGGGCCATGGCGAAGTAGAGCTCGAGCGGAACCTCCCCGCCCTTCCACCCATACACCGCTGGAATTGCCCCAACCATAACGCTGGTGTCAAGCACGTGGTCGTAGAAGGAGAAGTCGTTGCTGGGGATATGGGTGATGCCCAGGGCGTGCTGCCTGGCCCAGTTGGCCTTGCGCAGCCCGCGCCCCACCTCCAGCAGGACGGAGGCAGGAGCCTTGCCCGACCAAAAATTCTCCAACGCGAACTTCAGCTCCCGCTTGGAGCCGATCCTCGGAAAACCCAAACTGCTGATTGCAACAGGCACCGCTACTCCTTTCCCGGTACTCCGAGAAACGTTCCGCTAAGCTGTTAAGTCCATCACACCGCGCAGCTTATGCACTCCTCCACCGAAAGGTTCTTGGTGCGGGTGTAGTAGAGGCTTTTGAGGCCCTTCTTCCAGGCGTAGATGTAGAGCCGGGCCAGCTCGCGGGTGCTGGTCTCGCTGGTCACATACAACACCGTGCTGATGCCCTGGTCCACGTGGGGCTGAATCTCGGCCACCAGGTCAATCAGGCGGTACATGTTGATGTGGTAGGCCGACTTGTAGTACCAGTAGGTCTCCTCCGAGAGGAAAGGGGCAGGGTAGTAGGTGGTGGCGTTGCCGTAGGTGCGGGTCTCCACCACATCCACGATGGGAGCGATGGAGGGGGTGGCGTTTTGGATGTAGCTGATGCTGGCCGTGGGGGCAATCGCCAGGCGGTAGGCGTGGTAGAGGCCGTGGACCCGCACCTCGTCCCTAAGGCGTGCCCAGTCGGCAGGGGTGGGCAGGGCGATGCCCTCGAAGAGGCGCCGCACGGCTTCGGTGCGCGGGCGGAAGTCCTCCTCTAGATAGGGCTCGAAGTAGACCCCGCTGGCGTAGTCGGAGCGCTCGAAGCCCTCAAAGGTCAGCCCGCGCTCCCGGGCAATCTGCATGGAGCGCTCTATGGAGTAGAAGTTCACCGCGGCGAAGAAGCTCCGGGCGAAGTCGCGGGCCTCTTTCGACTCGTAGCGGATGCGGTTTTTGGCCAGGTAGCCGTGCAGGTTCATGGCCCCCAGGCCCACCGAGTGGAAGGCCCGGTTGGCCCGGCGCACCCCAGGGGCGTTCCTAATGTCCGAAAGGTCGCTCACCGCGGTGAGCATGTCCATGGCGGTGTGCACGCTTTCCTGCAGCCCCTTGGACTCCATCACGTTCACGATGTTGAGTGAGCCCAGGTTGCAGCTGATGTCGTAGCCAATCTGGTCGCCCGCGCCGTAGTCGCCGATGATGGAGGTGGTCTGGAGCTGGAATATCTCGGTGCAGAGGTTGGACATCTTGATCTGCCCGAGGCCCTTGAGCGGGTGGGCCCGGTTGGCGTTGGACTTGTAGATGAGGTAGGGGTAGCCGGACTCAAACTGGGTCTGGGCAATGCGGGTGAGCATGGCCCGGGCCGATAGGGGGCGCTTTTTGACCGCGGGATGGGCCAAGAGCTCCTCGTAGCGCCGGTCCAGGTCCATGTCGTCGAGGTGTTCGCCGAAGGCCTGGTAGACCGAGTAGGGAGCGAAGACATAGAAGTCCTCCCCCCGCTCGGCCAGCTCGAAGAACTTGCTCGGCACAATCAGCCCCAAGGAGAGGGTCTGAAGGCGGCTTTTCTCGTCGGCATTGATCTTCTTGGTGTCGAGGAACTCCTCCACATCCCAGTGGAAGATGTTGAGGTAGACCGCCCCGGCCCCCTTGCGCTGGCCCATCTGGTCGGCGTAGTTGAAGGCGTCCTCGAACAGCTTCGCCACCGGCACCACCCCCTTGGCCGCGTGGGCCACGCCCTTGATGGGCTCTCCCCGC
Organism: Meiothermus sp.; assembly: GCF_025060375.1. Classification (GTDB taxonomy): domain Bacteria; phylum Deinococcota; class Deinococci; order Deinococcales; family Thermaceae; genus Meiothermus. The sequence continues at coordinate 26,317 of NZ_JANXCG010000006.1, forward strand.
CCCCGCAGCTTGGAGAGGTTGATGGCCACCCCCCCGCCGATTTTGGAGAGCTGCATGGCGGTGTTGAGGGTGTAGCCGATGGAGTTGAGGGAGTCGTCGAGCTCGAGCAGGAAGCACGAGACCAGCTCCCCCCGCCGGGCCCGGCCCGCGTTCAAGAAGGTGGGGGTGGCGGGCTGGTAGCGCCCCTCCATCATCGCCCGCACGTAGGCGCGGGCTTTACCCACGTCGCCCTGGGCTAAGTGCAGCGCCACCGCCACAACGCGGTCCTCGTAGCGCTCGAGGTAGTGTTTTTTATCGTCGGACTTCAGGGCGTAGTCCTTGTAGAACTTGGAGATGGCCATGAAGCTGGCAAAGCGGAAGCCGTAGCTGTAGGCCAGGTCGGAAAGCTCAAGCAGGTCTTCCTCCCGGTACAGCCGGAAGAAGTCCTCGTAGTAGCCCTCAGCGATCAGGGCCCGCAAGCGCTCGATGGGCCCGGGGAACGACCTCAGCTTCTTCTGAACCTCCTCCTCAAAGGCCTGGGCGGCCTCGAGATCCTTCTCCAGCTGGAAAAAACCATCTCTCTTGTGCAACAGGGCGCTGTTCAGCTCAAGGTAGCGCATGGTTCTCCTCTAAAGCGGCCACAGCGGCCAAAAAGCGCAGCCGGTCCTTCTCTGTACCCGAAAGCTCAAACTTAAGGAGCACCGGCAGACCGTAGCGGGCGGAGAGCAGGTCGGCGGCACGGGCGAAGTTTTGGCCCCAGTTGCGGTTGCCACTGGCCGCCACGCCCTTTATGAAGGGCCGGTTGCCCTCCACAAAGCGCACCACCTCCGGGGGTACCTGGCCAAAGCCGGTGGTGTAGGTTACCAGCAGGCAGGGCACCTCTACCCGCTCCCCTCCATCCAGAATCCGCCTTTTTGGCAGGGGCAGGCGCTCAACGAAGCGGGCCACATTGCCGGTTTTGGAAGCATAGACCAGGAGCAATTTCCCAGAAGGCACAAAACCCTCCCTCCTGTGCAAAACTGCCAGGCTCAAACCCGAGAAGGCCCCCCGCTGGCCCAAGGGGCGCATCGACCGGACGCCGCATCACACCCCCGCCTGCGGGCTGGTGGAGAGGCAAGCAAGAGCCACTCTAGTTTCTTGGGGGAGCTTTCACCTTGACCATCCTTTCCGTCCTTGACGCGAGGACTAGGAGACCCAGCCGGGCAGGTAATCGGGCTTTCACCGTTGCGCGACAGCGGCGGAATTGCACCGCACTTCCCCTGTCACCGGTGGGGAAACCACATCTTGTGGTTTCTGAGCGAAAAACTACTACATGTTGTAGCCGCTGTCAATTCCCGCGACACGCCCACGGCCTCGCGGCCGTGGGCGGCTTGAGGCTCGAGCTAGCCACACTTGCTGTACCCACAGCTGTAGCACTTAACGCAGCCCTCCTCCCGCACCAGGGCCGCCTCGCCGCACTCGGGGCAAGGAGAGCCGGGCTTTGGCGGAGGGGTCAGGGCCCGCTGCATGGCCTGGGGTACCAGGTCCTCGCCCTTGACCTCTGAAAGAGAAACCTTCCCACTGGTCTCGAGCGCCACTGCAATCAGGTCGGCCTTGCTGGTCACAAAGCGACCCTGGTAGCTGCCGTACAGCCCCCCGTTGATGCCGCGCAGGGTCCGGACCAGCTCGGCTGGGGGCACCCCGTACTGCAGAGCTTTGGAGATGATGCGGCCCAGGGCCTCACTATCAGCATTGGCCTCGTCCCCAGCCTTGCCCGAGGTAAGGATCACCTCTATCGGATGCTCACCCTGCATGTTCACCGTAACCAGAAAGCTGCGGCGGGTACCATCAGCCGCGGTAAGCTTAACCATATCGGTGTACCCCACCAGCCGACCGGTTCGCTCAAAGACGGGGCGGGCTGGGGCCGGCGCCGGGGGCACCTCGAGCAACCCGGGCTGCACGGCTACGGTCTTCTCCGTAGACTTCTCCTCCTTGCTCACCGAAAGCACCTGGAACTCCCTGGAGCCGTCCCGGTAAACGGTAATCCCCTTGCACCCCGTGCGGTAGGCTTCTGTGTAGGCCGCCTCCACGTCCTCCACCGTAGCCTCGTGGGGAAGGTTTATGGTTTTGGACAGGGAGTTCCCTGCGTAGCCCTCTGCATCAAAGGCAGTCTGCACCACCCCCTGCATCCGCACATGGTCCAGGGGAGAAACGTCGTGGGCACACTGGAAGACCTCACGAATGGCCTTGGGAACGAAGGACAGGTTCTGCACCGAACCCCGTCCATCCTTTTGGATTTCCTCCACGACCTTTTCCCAATCCCACCGCCCGCCTTTTTCGTAACCAGGAGGGGGCGGATAACCTTCCATGAGCTCCACGAAGAGGGGATGGAGAAGGGGCTTGTACTCCCCCCCAATGCGGCGCCAGACAAAGGGGCTGAAGACCGGCTCAATGCCGCTAGAAACCCCCATCAACATGCTCGTAGTGCCGGTAGGAGCCACAGTGAGCAGGGCAACGTTGCGGCGGGGACGAATGCCCAAGGAGCGGAAGTACTCCTCGTGCTCGGCATAGAGGGGGAAAACCCCCCGCTCTTCAGCAAGCTGCTCCGAAGCTGCGATGGCCTCCTCCCGCAGGGCGCTCATCACCTGGGCCACGGCCCGCCTTGCCTCGGGAGAGGCATAGGGCAGGCCCAGCTTGATGAGCATGTCGGCCAGGCCCATGACCCCTAGGCCCAACCGGCGCAGCTTCTGGCTGGCCACCCGGTTGTCCTCTAGGGCGAAGACGTTCACGTCTAGAACGTTGTCCAGGAACCGCACCGCAGTCCGGACGTCTTTGCGAAACTCCTCCATCTGGAAGGCCCCGTCCTTGACGTAAGCGGCAAGGTTAAGAGCCCCCAAATCGCAGGGTTCGCCCACGGTGAGGGGGATTTCACCGCAGTTGTGGCAAACAAAGCCGTTGGCAACAAGGCTGTGGGTCACCGGCTCGGTGAGGTCGTAAACGGGGAGCTCTCCTAAGGGCTCTATGCGCTCCACCCGCGCCACGAAGGGCCGGCGGTGGCTGCCCTGCGGGGGGTTCTGAAGGAAGCTCCGAAGCTTTGCCTGCTTCTCCTCCTGCAAGAAACCCACTGCCTCGGTAAAGCGGTCCCGGTTCCAGGCCCCCAGGACAAGCTCGTACTCCCCCGCCACGGGGTATTCCCTCGTACCACCCTGCCCGTTGGCCAAAGGCTTTTTGCCCACGGAGCGGCGCCGGCCAATTTTGCTGAAGATGCCCAGGTTCAGGAGAAGAAGCTGCACATCCTGGAGAAAGCCCAGACTGGGGGAAGCAAGGCGCAGCGAAGCACCCTGCCTGCCCTGGCTCACCTGCACCGCGCCATCGGCACTGAAGAGCCCCTGGAGGAAGCCCACCACGGCTTCCCGCGGTGCCCGGAAAATGCTTTCGGGAAGCCGCTTTTCCGTGGCCTTGGTCGCTTTCACCCCCAATGCCTGGAAGAACTCCACCGGCGTGCCTTTGAGGTGGAAGTGGTACCCGTTGAAGGGCGTTTCCTGTAGGGTACCCCCGCCAAACCAGTCCCCAAGGAGGTCCAGAAGCCAGCCCACAGCCCGGTAATCCTCCTTGGAGAAGAAGAGGCCCACCCCGTCCTCCCGTAGGTAGCCACTCCCCAAAAGCCACCCTATGGCCACACCCAACTCGCGGCTCCACTGAGTGGGGAGGTTCCCGCACCGTACCCGGACATCCGCCCCGCCCAGCCCGTCCCTCCCGCTTGCCGCAACCACCCGCTCACGCACCACAGCCAAAGCTGGGGCAGGCAAAGCCTGTTCCTTCGGGAAAAGGCCCTCCCCGCTTTGGATCAGGATCTGGTCGCCCGGGCGCAGGCTGCCGGCCTCCTTGTAGCCCTCGGGAGTAAGAACCCGGTGGTCGGGGGTAAGCGCAAGCTCCAACCCCTCCTTCGTGCTAAGGCGGATCACGGGCTTTACCCCGGTGAAAAAGGCCCTAGCCGCCCGACGCACCGTGGTGCCTCTCAAGCTTAAGGGCCGCCCAACCCCACCCAGGGGCGCCCGGTTGTCCGTGACCAGGAAGAACCCCTCGGGTCTTTTTGCCAACTCCGCAATGGGCACCAAGCCGTACTCCGTGGGCACCCGCGTGGAGCCGACAAAGCAAGGATTGGTGGAGCGGATCTGGTAGCGTTCCCCCAACCCCTTCAAGGCGGAGAGGGCGTTGATGCGATCTACGAAGATGAGCCCCGGCTCCCCCGTGGCCCAGGCGTGCCAGGCAATCTCGTGCCAAAGCCAACGGGCTGGAACCTTGCCGCCAAAGAGAGGAATGGGACGAGCCCCATCTGAGGGCCGTTCCGGTAGGTCGGGGAGTTTACCGGTGTAGGCCCCCTGGACGGGGCAGGGGTAGTACTTGCCCGGCACCTCGGCGGGCTCTACTGGCCAAAGCCCATCGTTCTGCAAGGCCTGCCAAAAGGATTCGGTAACCAGGATGGAGATGTTGAAAGTGGAGATGTCGCCCTCTGCAGCCTCACGATCCAAGTCCTTGGCGGTGAGGAAGTCCAGGAGATCGGGGTGGTCGATGGAGAGGGTGGCCATCCCTGCCCCGCGCCGGGTACCCCCCTGGCGCACCACCCGGAGCACGGGGGCATAGACATAGCGCAGCGTCGCCACCGGCCCAGCCTTCTCTGCCCCCAGGTTAGCCCACTCCAAGAAGTTGTCAAATATCTCCACCAAGAAACTCACAGGGCCGCTGCTGGTACCCCCCGAGCCCCGGATGGGAGCCCCTTCGGGGCGCAGGGCGCTGAAGTCCACGTGGGGCTCCTGGCCTCTTATTGCCAGGCCCAAGGCAGCCTGGGCGCTCTCAATAATGCCCCGCATATCATCGGGAACCACCAGGGCATCCGCGGGCTTCTCCCGCACCGTCATCACCCCGTAGCGGCGGGCCATAGCGGCCAGCTCCGGGCGCAGAAGGCCGTAGACCACCCGGGTCCAGTTGCGCACGGTAATCGGCTCTTTCTCCCCATCGGGGTTGATGGGGGGCCGCATCAACCCCCTGATAAAGTCCTCCACATCCGGGTGGGCAGCGCTCATGTAGGCGAACCCCCGCACAGTACCCCGGGAACCGGCGTTCCTGCGGGAGACGTAAGGGTCAAGGTTCACCCCGTTCCCTCCCCCCACCTTGGTGACCAGGGCCAGTTTGGCGGCCACCTCCATAATCCCCTCAAAGCTACTGGGATCGTGCTCGGTGGCCCCCTGCACAAAGCAGTTGAGCACGTTGCCGTGCTGGGTACCGGCTCCAGCCAAGACCCGTCCTCCTGGGCAGAAGCGCTTGGAGGCCATCAGGCGGTAAAACTCCTCTGCCCAATGGGCCCTCTCCCCCTCCCTTTCGGGCAAGGCCACCCAGTTGGCCACCCGGCGAAACATCCCGAAGACATCGCCATCCCCGGGCTGCATGTACTGGCGTTTAGCGATAGAGCGGGCGTGGTCGTCAAAAGTAGCCGGCTGAAAACTGCCCATAAGTCCTCCGAACAGCCTCAAAGCAACCCCCCACTGGCTACTTGCTCTACATCTGGGGGATTTCGGCCAAGATGCTACTACATGTTGTAGTTCATAAGCAAGGGCGTGGGAAAGGTGGTTCAGAATACCCGCCAACAACCGAACTGGACCCCTCCATCCCAGGCTGACCGGGCAGTAAAAACCAGCTACCCTTGAACCTGCCAAACCCCTAGGGAGAATGGCTCGAGCAGGCCGTCCTCGAGGTACCCCCCCACACAGCGCCCTTCCCTACCAGAGATTAGGTCCACCGCCCGCTCACCCCGCGACCAAGTTCCATGAAGGGGAATCTGGATGCGCCAGGGCTCAGGGGTAGCGTTGACGGCAACCACCACGCTCTCCCCACCGTGGAGGCGGGCAAAGGCCAGGTGGCCGTCCTGTCCGTACAGGTACTGGTAGCGCCCATAGCGGAGCGGGACCAGCGAGCGCCGCAACGCGGCCATCCGCTGGATGGTCTCCCGGATGGGGGTTTGCCAGCGCTCCGGGTCCCATATCATGCCCCGTCGGTTGTCGGGGTCGTGCCCCCCGGGCATCCCCACCTCATCGCCGTAGTAGACCATGGGGGCCCCGGGCAGGGTAAAGAGCAGGGCAAAAGCCAGGGAGACCCGCTCCACCTGACCCCGCATCAGGCTAAAGATACGGGGTGTGTCGTGGGAGGTCATGAGGTTCATCTGAGCGGTCACAACCTCCCAGCGGTAGCGGCTAAAGAGGTCGGCCAAGCGGTGGTGAAAGGCCAAGGCCCCCAGGGTCTCTACCCTTCCCAAACCGCTTCTGGCTGCAAGGTCCTTGTCCAAGGCCTCGCCCCCCACAAAGCCCAGAACCGCCCGACCCAGGGGGTAGTTCATCACCGCATCGAACTGGTCGCCCTGAAGCCAGCGGCTGGCGTCATCCCAAATCTCGCCCACAATGTAGGCCTCTGGGTTGATGGCCTTGACCCGCCGACGAAACTCCCGCCAAAACTCGTCATCGTCTATCTCGTTGGGAACATCCAACCGCCAGCCGTCAATACCCTGCTCAATCCAGTACTCCGCGACCCGGAACAGATAAGCGCGGCACTCCGGGCTCGAGGTGTTGAACTTGGGCAGCTCGGGGTTGTTCCACCAAGCCGCGTAGTTGGGATGCTTGGTGTAGGCGGCCAAGGGAAACTTGTAGATGTGGAACCAGTCCCGGTAAGGCGAGGCGGCCTCGTTTTCCATCACATGCTGAAAGGCAAAATGGGCCCTTCCGCAGTGGTTGAAGACCCCATCCAGGATGACCCTCATCCCCCTGCGGTGGGCCTCCTCGAGGAGGCTCTTCAGGGCTTCGTTCCCCCCCAACACGGGGTCTACCTGGAAGTAGTCGCTGGTATGGTAGCGGTGGTTAGCAGTGGAGCTGAACACGGGGCATAGGTAGAGGGCATTGAAGCCAAGCTCCTGCAGGTAGTCAAGCCCTTCTATGACCCCCCAAAGGTTGCCCCCCTTAAAGCCCCGCAGGGTGGGTGGGGCCTCCCAAGGCTCAAAAGCCCCTCGGACTGGCGTAGGTTGCCCCAAGGGCCCTTGGCCAATGCGGAAGCGGTCGGGAAAAATCTGGTAGAAAACCGCGTCTTTGACCCAATCAGGCGCCATCAGATCCCCAACAACCAGCCAGTCTATACCTTGGCGGCAAAATAGCAAGCCTAAACCGACCACAAACCCCCCTTACCAGAAAGGGCCGGGTTTGGTAGCATGCCCAAGTCATGCCGCTCGGGAACCTTTTCGTGATGACTGGGGCCTCCGGCGTGGGCAAGGGCACCATTCGAGGAAGGCTGCTGGAGTACCACCGCATGTACTACTCAGTTTCCATGACCACCCGGCCTCCCCGACCTGGCGAACGCCACGGGGTGGACTACTACTTTGTGAGCCGGGAGGAATTCGAGCAAAAGGTGGCCCAAAACGGCTTTCTAGAGTACGCCCGGTACGTGGACGACTACTACGGCACCCCGCGAGAACCGGTGGAGGAAGCCCTCAGGAAAGGCCTAGACGTGCTTTTGGAGATCGAGGTACAGGGGGCACTCCAGGTCAAGCAAGCCATGCCCGAGGCCATTCTGGTCTTCATCGTGCCGCCTTCCCTGTCGGAGCTGCGCCGCAGGCTGCTGGTGCGGGGTACCGACAGCCTAGAGAAAATACGCAAGCGCCTGCTGAGGGCCGAGGAGGAAATCCGCTTGGCCCCGGAATTCAAATACGTCGTGGTCAACGACCAGCTTGACAGAGCGGTCTCCGACTTTTCCGCCATCATCCAGGCCGAGCGGCTCAGACAGCCCCGTATGGCCGAGGCCTTGGCCCAGGCCTTGTCCAAAGACCCCAGGCTAGAGGCCGAACTAGACGAGATGGAGCGCCGGCTCCGGGAAGCCGGACATAGGGAGTAGCCCCCACCCCGCGGGGTACTTAGCGAAGGCGCTTCAGGTACCAGCTCAGGTTAGGACCGCTATCCCGCAGGTGCTCAAACCCCAACCGCTCCCAGAAGCGCTTGGCTTGCTCGTTGTGGCCATAGACCACCGCATAAAGCCGCTCCATCCGCTCCTTGAGAAGGACCTCGAGCTGCTCTACGGCAGCTTTACCCAACCCCCTCCCCTGCAGGCTCTCCTCTATCAGGAGCAGGCTGATGGTGGCCGAGTGAAGGTCGGGGTGGGCCACCTTGTAATCCAGGAAGCCCACCACCCGCTCACCCTGCCTGATCAGCACAGCCTGGCGGCGAGTATCTTGGCGAAGGGTTTCCAGCTCGCGCCTGATATCGTTTAGGCTGGGGGTCTCCCCCCCAATCAAGGCGATGTAGGTGGGGCAGCTCAGGTAAAGGCTGTGCACGGCGGGGGCCAGATCGGCGGTAACGGGCAGGAAATCGAGCTGCACGGAAACCTTCATAGGCTTGCCCTGATTTTACCGACTCCCCACGGGGAGGGGTGTAATTTCCAACCCATGGTAGGGGAGCACGGGCCATCCGAACACCGGCCCCCGGTTCTCCCGGGGGCCGGCCAGGTGAGAAAACCCTCAGTAACGCTTAGCGGGCTCCACCACGCTTACATTGGCGGCCTGGGGGCCCTTGCCGTTCTTCCCCGGCTCAATCTCAAAGGTGACCACATCGCCCTCGTTGAGGGTGCGGAATCCACGGGCCTGGATGGCGCTGTAGTGGACGAAGACGTCCGGCTCTCCCCCCTCTCGCTGAATAAAGCCGTAGCCCTTCTCCGCATTGAACCACTTGACTCTACCCTTGTGCATACTGCTCCTTGCTGCAGGCCGCCAGGAGGCCGCCTGGCCCAGGACTAAGGCGCTGAACTACCCAGAGGCTGCTCCTGGCCGGGCCGCAGACCCTGCGCAACCGAACCGGGGGCAAAACTACACGGGCCACCTTAGGAAACTCCCAGACACCCCAAGATAGCACCCCAAGGGGTCTTGTGTCTACAAGAAAAGAGGCCGGGCATAGGGCTACCCAGCCTCGCAAAAAGCAGGCTCACCGGGCCTGCTTGGATTGAATGAAGTCAATCGCGTCCTGTACTGTGCGGATTTTCTCCGCCTCCTCATCGGTGATTTCCAAACCGAACTTGTCCTCCAGACCCATGATGAGCTCCACGGTGTCTAGGCTATCCGCACCCAGGTCCTCGATGAAGCGGGCCTCGGGAACCACCTTCTCAGGGTCTACCCCCAGCTTGTCCACAATCACTTCCCTCACATCGTCTAGGATTGCCATATTAAACCTCCACGCTCAGGGCTTGCTCCACCTGCGGGATTCTACCACAGGCTCAGTGGGGGGTCAGGCCCCCATCTACGCAAAGGGTTTGCCCGGTAATGTAGCCAGCGTCCTCAGATACCAGAAAGGCCACCGCCTTGGCCACCTCTTCAGGGCGGCCAAACCGACCGGCTGGAATCTGGCGCAGGTACTCTGCCACCACCCCTTCGGGTAGCTTGGCAGTCATGTCTGACTCAATAAAACCTGGCGCCACAGCATTGACGGTAATACCCCGCCCCGCGTACTCCTTGGCCACCGAGCGGGTAAAGCCAATTAGGCCAGCCTTGGCCGCCACGTAGTTGGCCTGGCCTGCATTGCCCAGCAAGCCCACCACGCTGGTGATGTTGACCACCCGGCCCCAGCGGGCCCGCATCATGAGCCGGATGGCCTCCCGGGTGGTGTGGAAGGCCGCGGTCAGGTTGGTGGCGAGAACCGCATCCCAGTCTTCGTCCCTCATGCGGACGAGCAGGGTGTCGCGGGTGATGCCCGCGTTGTTGATCAAAACCTCGAGCCCCCCCAAGGCCGCATGGGCCTCAGCGACAAGCCTCTGCGCAGCCTGGGGCTGGCTCAGGTCAGCGCCCAACACCACCACCTGAGCCGCCCCCAAAGCCCTGGCTTCCTCAGCGGTGGCCTCGGCCGCCTGGGGGTTGTTGGCGTAGTGCACCGCTAGGGCGTAGCCGCGGCGGGCCAGCTCGAGGGCGATGGCCCGCCCTATTCCCCTCGAAGAACCTGTTACCAGCGCCTTTCGCATACCACCTCCTTGGGTTCAGCCTCTTTGGGCCAGGTACTCGGCAATTTCCTGTGGGGTGGTGAGGGCCCTGGCCTCCACCCCCTCCAGGGTACGCCCCACCAGACCGGTCAGAACCCTTCCCGAACCGAACTCGAGGTAGGCCGTAACCCCCCTTTCCCTGAGGTCCTGCAGGGTTTCCACCCAGCGCACCGGCTGGGTAATCTGCTCCAAAAGGAGCTCCCGAATCCGCTCCGGATCACTTTGTGGGCGGGCCAGCACGTTGGAGTAGACCGGGAAAAGGGGAGGCCTGAGCTCTACCCTTTCCAAGTCGCGCCTCAGCCGTTCCTGGGCCGGTTGCATGAGCGAGGAGTGAAAAGGCGCTGAAACCGGCAGCGGCACCACCCGCGCCCGCTGGGCCTTCAAAACCTCCGTAGCCCTTGCCACTCCCTGGGCTGTACCCGAGATGACCGTTTGCTCTGGGGCATTGAGGTTGGCTACCTCCACGCCCTCGATGGGCGCAATCAGCTCCGAGATGGCCTGGGCCGGCAGCTTGAGAACCGCGGCCATAGCCCCAGCCCCCACCGGAACTGCCTCCTGCATGTACTCACCCCGTTTGCGCACCAACCGAAGCCCATCTTCTAGGCTCAGGGTTCCAGCCGCTACATGGGCCGTCCACTCTCCAAGGCTGTGCCCCGCAGCGTAGCCTGGCTGAGGACCCCGGGCCTCCCGATAGGCCAGGAAGGCCGCGTACCCCACCGCCAACAGCGCGGGCTGCTGGTTGGCGGTGAGCCTGAGTTCCTCCTCGGGCCCTTCCCACATCAGCCTGAGCAGCCCCGGCAGAACCGCCTCAGCCCGCTCCAAGGCCTCCCGGGCTGCCCGGGAGCCTTCGTAAAGGGCTTTTCCCATTCCAACTTCCTGCGAACCTTGGCCAGGAAACAGCGCTGCAACCACGCCCACCTCCGTCAAAAATCGCCCTCCAGCCAGGGGCTACCCTAGCCCACCCACTCCGGCTCGAGCCCCACTGCCTAGTCTGGCTGCCACCAGGTCAGCACGCTGGCCGCCCAGGTGAGCCCAGCCCCAAAGGTCACAAGGAGAATGTGGTCCCCATCATGGATCTTCCCCGCGTCTAGAGCTTCCTGCAAAGCGATGAGCATGGAAGCGGTGGAGGTGTTTCCGTAGCGGTCCACATTCACCCAAACTTGCTCGGGGGGCAGCCCTAACCGCTCCCGGGCCGCCTCAATGATGCGGGCATTGGCCTGGTGGGGAATCAGGTACTTGATGTCCTGGGGCCTAAGGCCCGCCTTCTCAATGGCCTCTAGCGTGGCGGTGTTCATCACCCGCACAGCAAACTTGAAGACCTCCCGGCCGTTCATATAGGCGTACTGGCGCATGGGTGTGCCATCGGGAAGACTAGGGGCCAGACAACGCAGGTTGAGCTCCTTAGCCCCCGAACCATCAGCACCCAGGACAAAGGAGCGAAAACCATAGCCATCGGGTACCGGCCCGATCACCGCTGCTCCAGCTCCATCCCCAAAGAGCACCGCCGTGGAGCGGTCGGAGAAGTCCAGAATTTTGGAGAGGGTCTCCGAACCGATGGCTAGCACCTTTCGGGCCAGGCCACTTTTGACCATGGCGTGGGCCTGGGCAACGGCGTAGCCCCAACCCGGACAGCCCGCCAAGAGGTCGTATGCGCCCGCCTTCAGACCAAATCGGTCCTGTACCAAAGCCGCCGTGGCAGGAAAGAGCGCGTCGGGGGTGTTGGTGGCCACGATGACCAGGTCCACCCCCTCCAGAGCGCTCGGCCCATGGCGGCGGAGCAGATCCTCCACCGCCTTGAAAGCTAGATGAGAGGTGTACTCCCCCTCGGCGGCCAGCCTGCGCTCGCGGATACCGGTGCGCGTAACAATCCACTCGTCTGAGGTATCTAGAATCCTCTCAAAGTCGTGGTTGGTCATGACCCGCTCGGGGGCATAGCAACCCAGCGCCAGGATACCGGTGTTCAAAGCAGCCTCCTAAAAGACCCCATGGTGGGGCACTCCCCCAAAGATAACACCCTGACCAGGTCAGGCCCAAGCCACCCTGCCCCGAAAGAAGCGCCTCCGGCGCACCCGAAAGCGGCCGGAGGGCCTTTTCGTGAACCGAGTTCAAACAGCAACGTCCGGCCTAGGCCTTGACCTCCAACACCTTGCGGCCTGCGTAGTAACCGCAGCTGTCGCAGACCGTGTGAGGAGGAACCTTAGCCCCACAGTTTGCGCACTGGACCAGGGTGGGCGCCGTAAGGGCAGAAACCACAGCCCGGCGAATGTCCCGGCGGGACTTGGAAACCTTCTTCTTGGGTACGGGGTGCTTGGCCATCGCAGCTCACTTCCTTGCAGGCATTCTTTGCCGTCTTAGCTACCGGCAAACCGCTCTCCAATCTACTCCCTGCCGGCCCAAACGTCAATCACACCCAACCTAAATTGTTCCAAGCTAGACTTGACCCATGCGCAGCTTAAGCCTATTTTTGCCCCTCTTCTGCGTAGCCTCAGCGCAAAGTCTACAGCTCATCCCCGTAGTGGGCAACCTTAGCCGCCCGCTGTTTCTGACCTACGCCCCTGACAACAGCGGGCGGCTTTTCATCGTAGAACAAGGGGGCACCATCCGCATTCTGCAGGGAACAAGGCTCCTTCCCGAGCCTTTCCTGGATATAGCAGGCCTAGTCTCCTGCTGCGGGGAGCGGGGGCTTCTGGGCCTGGCCTTTCACCCCCAATTCCGCGAAAACGGCCTCTTCTTCGTCAACTACACCAACCGCAACGGCGACACCGTGGTCGCCCGCTACCGGGCCAGCGGCAACCGGGCTGACCCCAACTCAGCGCAGATCATCCTCACCATCAACCAGCCCTACGCCAACCACAACGGGGGCATGATCGCCTTCGGCCCGGACGGCATGCTCTACATCGGCACAGGGGACGGAGGGGCAGCGGGCGACCCCCTCAACGCAGGACAGCGGCTTGATACCCTGCTGGGGAAAATTCTGCGAATTGACGTAAACCGCAGTGAAGGGGGGCGTCCTTACGCGATTCCCCCGGACAACCCGGTGTTGGGCGGGCGCCGCTCCGAAATCTGGTCGTATGGCTGGCGCAACCCCTGGCGCTTCAGCTTTGACCGGGAAACTGGCGATTTGTGGGTAGCCGATGTGGGCCAGAACGCGGTAGAGGAGGTAAACCTTCAGCCGGCCAGCAGCAAGGGGGGCGAGAACTACGGCTGGCGGATCATGGAGGGCGACCGCTGCTACAACCCCCCGCAGAACTGCAACCGGGAAGGCCTGGTGATGCCGGTGATCACCTACACCCACAGCCAGGGGCAGTCCATCACCGGCGGCTACCGCTACCGAGGCCGTGCCATGCCGGCCTTCCAGGGTGCTTACTTCTACGGTGACTACGTGAGCGGGCGCATCTGGATTGCCACCCTTCAAGGAGGCCGCTGGCAAAGCCGGGAACTCCTGAAAACCGACCTCAACATCAGCTCCTTCGGCGAGGATGCGGAGGGGGAGCTGTACGTAATAGACCACCGGGGAACGGTCTACCGTCTAGCGCAACGGTGAGAGCCGGCAAGACCACTCAGCCTCTGCAACCCTGGCTCTAGCAGCGCCAAGGTCCTGCTCGCGAACCCCCCTGGCGTGCAAAAAAAATGCCTGCCAGCAATCCAGGCGGCAAAACCCCCTTTGGGGGTACTGGTATCTTAGTGAGGATGGCACGAACCAAGCAGGAGATTCTAAGGGAGCTAAAGGAAAGACAGGTGCGCTTTTTGCGCCTTCAGTTCACCGACATTCTGGGCCTGAACAAGGTGGTTGAGCTCCCCGCCAACCAGTTCGAAAAAGCCCTGGACGGGGAGATCATGTTCGACGGTTCATCCATAGAGGGTTTTGGGCGGACGGAGGAAGAGTCGGACATGCTCCTCAGGCCGGACTATCAGACCTTTCTGGTCTACCCAGAGGACCTCGAGCCCACCACCAAAGGCCCCATCGCCCGCCTTATCTGCGACATCGCCTACCCCGACGGCAAGCCCTTTGAGGGCGACCCGAGGCAGGTGCTCAAGCGGCAGGTCGAACGGGTGAAGAGGTTGGGGTTTGACAACCTGTATGTCGGCAGTGAGGTGGAGTTTTTCCTGTTTGTCCGCAGCCCCGAGGGCCAGCCCATCCCCCACACCCCTGACCGGGCCGGCTACTTCGACCTAGCCCCCACCGACAAAGGGGAGGAGGCCCGGCGGGCCATGGTGGACATCCTCCAACGCATGGGGCTACCCATAGAGGCCGCCCACCACGAGGGAGCCCCTGGTCAGCACGAGATCGACCTCAAGTACACCCACGCCCTGGAGGCCGCCGACCACCTCACCACCCTAAAGTTCGTGGCCAAGCGGGTAGCCATCCACTACGGCCTGCACGCCACCTTTATGCCCAAGCCCATTGCCGGCCTCAACGGCTCAGGGCTACACTTCCATCTCTCGCTCTTTAAAGAGGGTGCGAACGCCTTCTTTGAGCCGCAAGGCAAGCTCGAGGTCTGGCCCCACCAGCTCTCAAAGACCGCCCTCAGCTTCATCGCTGGGCTTTTCGAGCACGCCGAAGGGCTGGCCGCCATCACCAATCCTTTGGTCAACTCCTACAAGCGCTTAACCCCTGGCTATGAGGCCCCCACCGCGGTCTCCTGGTCCGTCTCCCACCGCAGCGCCATGATCCGGGTCCCCAAGCGGCGGGGGACGAGCACCCGAGCCGAGTTCCGCCTACCCGACCCTTCCTGTAACCCCTACCTAGCCCTGGCGGTGATTCTAGCCGCAGGGCTGGATGGTCTGGAAAACCAGCTCACCCCCCCACCCCCTATTGAGCGCAACGTCTACGACCTCTCGGTGCGCGACCGGCGCAAGTACCGGGTAAGCGAGATGCCCGGCACCCTACGGGAGGCGCTGGAGGCCTTGCAAAAGAACCGGGTAATCCGGGCGGCCCTGGGCGAGCAGGTCTACAAGGACTTTCTCAACGCCAAGCGGGTGGAGTGGGGTTCTTATCGAACCGCCGTACACCAGTGGGAGCTCGAGCAGTACCTGGCCGAGTACTAAAGCGGGGTAGGTATAATCGCTTGTGGTGCCACTGTTGGACGAGCAGTTCAGCGTCCTGGCTGAGGTAAGCCGCCAAGGGTTTGTGCGGCTTTATCAAGTGGAGGCCTCGGGAGGGCAAAAGGGGTGGCTCTTCTGGTTTGAGGTGCACACCCCCGAGGCCCGTACCGCCTTCCACCGCTACAAAAACGCCATCCGAAGGCTCGAGACCCAGGGGTTTTTGCCCGAAGGGGTGGTGGTCTCGGCCAACCCCGGGCGCTACTACGCCTTCTGGCCGGAGCGACCTAAGGGCCTCCTCAAGACCCGGCGGCTCAAGCCCGTCCTGGAAATCCTGAAGCCCTTCGGCTACAGCGAAGCCGACCTTGAGCTGGGCGAGGAGAACGGCCAGGTACGGGTAGTGCGGCTTTTTCCCCAGGTGGGCCATCCACCTTCCTCACCCCAAACCCAAACGGAAGCTATGCCCCCCCCTGCACACAAGGGAGCTCAGCCTCCCGGCGCCCGCAGGCGCTGGATAGGCTGGCTACCGGGACTCCTAATGCTGGCCTTGGGCAGCCTGGCCCTCCTTGAGGCGGCCCATCGCTACCTGAACCCCCCCGAGTACGTGCTGCCCGACCTGGTAGGTAAAACCCCCCGGCAAGCCCTGGAAGCCGTGCGGGGCTTCGGCCTCCAGGTGGAGTTCGCCGAGGGAAGCGACCCTTCCCTGCCCGAGGACCGGGTGCTGAAGCAGACCCCTGACCCCGGCACCCGGGTTAAACCCGGGCGGAGGCTCGAGCTGGTGGTGAACAAGCCCCGTCTGGGCAACGTCCCTACCGTGGTGGGCCGCTCTTTGGAGGACGCCCGAAGGGCCCTCGAGGCCGCTGGCTACCGCGTCGCCGGGGTTACCCGCATCGCTAGCGGCGATACCGCTGACACCGTGCTCGCCAGCATTCCCCGCGAGGGACAACCCATCCGCCCTGGCGAGGGGGTGCGCCTCCTGGTCTCCAGCGGCGCCCGCTCCCCTATCCGCGAGACACTGGTGCCCGACCTAAGCGGCCTCACCGAGGAACAGGCCCGCTACATCCTGGCGGTGGCCGAACTCCAAGCCCAGGTAACCCGGGTCCCCTCAGGCGCCCCTGAGGGCAGCGTTATCGCCCAGGAACCCAGCCCTGGGGCAACCCTAGCCCGGGAGTCAGTGGTCCAGATCATCGTAGCCACCCAGCCAGGCGCCAACCTACCCAAGACCTCTCCCTTCCCCCCACCCCGTCTAGCCGCCCCACCTCCCCCAGAGCCTCCCCCATCCCCTGGGTCAGGGACTCAAACCAACCCGACCCCCCCCGGCCCAGCAGAGCGCCGGGTAGTGGTGAGCTATACCCTGCCCGAAAATCTACCCAACGCGGTGGTGGTTATTACCGTGCAGGACGAGGTTATCGTCAATACCCTCTTTGAGGGCCCCGTGGAGCAGCCCTGGAGCTTCAACCAGGAAGTGGTGGTCCGGGGCAGCGCAATCCTGCGGGTGGTGGTCAACGGGCAGTTGGCGGTGGAGAGCCCCTTATGAAAGGGGATTGGGCCGAGGCGCTGGCTTGTCGGTACCTGCTGGGCAAAGGCTACACCCTGCTTGGGAGGAATCGCCGCACGCCCTACGGGGAGATAGACCTGTGGATGCAAGACGGACCGACCTACGTGGCGGTGGAGGTTAAACAGCGCCGCGATGCGGCCTTTGGCACCCCCATAGAGGCCCTAACCCCGGCCAAGTACCGCCGCATCTACCGCTCGGTGCTGCACCTCCTGGGACGGGACGACGTCATGGTGCGGTTTGAGGCAGTCTTGGTCTACGGCACGGAGGAACGCCACCGCCTTGAGCACCTTCGCCTCGAGCCCTAAAGGGCTCGGGTATGCTGAATCGCATGAAAGCCATTCTGGTAGAAAAGCCCGGTGGTCCCGAGGTTCTCCAGCTGACCGATCTTCCCATCCCCCGGCCTGGCCCCCAACAGGTACGCATCCGGGTGGAGGCCGCAGGGCTCAACTTTGCCGACATCCTCTACGTGGCGGGGGAGTACCTCACCCGCACCCGCTACCCCACCGTGCCGGGGATGGAGTTTGCCGGGATAATAGAGGAGCTGGGCGAGGGAGTAAAGGGGCTCCAGGTAGGCCAGCGGGTAGCCGCCCTGGGCAGCGGTGCCTTTGCCGAGCACGCCTTGGCCCCGGCCCAGGCCGTCTTCGCCATACCCCCCCAGTGGAGCTCCGCCGAAGCCGCGGCTTTTCCCGTCTCCTACCTGACCGCCTTTTTCGCCCTGGTCACTCAGGGGCGGGCCCAGCCCGGCGAGTGGGTGCTCATCCAAGCCGCCGCCGGCGCTTTGGGAACTGCCGCCATCCAGGTGGCCCGGGCCTTAGGGCTTAGGGTGGTGGCCCTGGCCAGCCGAGAGGAGAAGCTGGAACTTTGCCGCCGCCTAGGCGCCGAGGTGGCCCTCTTGAGCACCCAGGAAGACCTGGTCGAGGCGGTGAAGGCGGCCACCGGTGGTCATGGGGTGGACCTGTTGATGGAGGTGGTGGGAGGCGCTGGCTTCGCCCAAAGCTTGAGGATGCTGGCCTACCGCGGCCGCCTGCTGGTGGTTGGTTCGGCCTCCCGCAGCCTGGCCCAGATGCACCCGGTTGCACTGATGAAGGGCAACCAAAGCGTGGTAGGGGTCTGGCTCACCCCCTTTCTGAACGACCCGGAGGCCATGCGGGAGGCTACCGACTTCCTAACCCCCCTTCTCACCTCCGGTCGGCTCCGCCCCATCGTGGGGGAGCGCTTCCCGCTGGAAGAGGCTGCCCGGGCCTTTGAGTTCATCCTGAGCCGAAGGAACACCGGTAAGGTTATCCTCGAGCCATAGCCCTCAAGAAGCCCCAAAACCTGGGTAGACCCGGGGCAGCAACCCCCGCTCAAAAGCCGCTCGGCTAAGCTCCTCGCGAAACCGGGGGTGCGCGATCTGGATGAGGGCCTGGGCCCGCTCGCGCAGGCTGCGGCCGAACAGCTCGGCCACCCCGTACTCGGTCACCACGTAGTGCACATCGGCCCGGGTGGTCACCACCCCAGCCCCAGGCTGCAGCAGGGGGACAATCCGGCTCACACTACCGCCTTTGCCGGTGCTGGGCAACGCGATAATGGGTTTGCCCCCGGGACTGGCCGCAGCCCCGCGGATGAAGTCAAGCTGCCCCCCGAAGCCCGAGTAAATCCGGGTGCCGATGGAATCGGCACAGACCTGGCCGGTGAGGTCTACCTCCAGGGCGGAGTTGATGGCCACCATGCGCTCGTTGCGGGCGATTACGGAGGGGTTGTTAACCCAGTCCGCGGGGCGCATTTCAAAGAGGGGGTTGTTGTGGACAAAACGGTACAGCCGCTCCGAACCCAGTACGAAGGTACCCACCACTTTGCCCGGCAGGAGGGTCTTGCGCTGCCCTGTCACTATACCCCGCTCCAAAGCCTCCATCACCCCATCCGATATCATCTCCGTGTGAACCCCAAGCTCCTGCCGGCCGGTGAGGTGGACCAGCACCGCGTCGGGAATGGCCCCGATGCCGAGCTGCAAGGTAGCCCCGTCGTCAATCAGGTCGGCCACGTACTGGCCTATGCGAGCCTCTACCTCACTATAGGGCTCGCGGGGGAGTACCGGAAGGGGAAAGTCCACCTCCACGAAGGCCGCGAATCTGGAGATGTGCACAAACGCGTCACCCAGGGTACGGGGCATGCGCCGGTTGACCAGAGCGATGGCCCGCCGAGCGGTCTCGATGGCGGCCTTGGTGGCAATTACCTCCACCCCCAGGCTTACAAAACCAAACTCGTCCGGGGGAGAAACCTGCACCAAGGCGTAATCCAGCGGCAGCACCCCCCGCTTGAAAAGCCAGGGAATCTGGTGCAGCGAGATGGGCACGTAGTCGGCCCTCCCGCTGTTGACCGCTTCCCGGTCAGCCGGACCCACGAAAAGCGAGCGGCGGCGGAAGTGGCCCTCCATCTCCGGAGCCAGAAAGGGGTCAGCGCCGAGCTGAAGCACGTGGACCAGCTCCACCCCCTCCAGCTCGTCCTTGCGGGCCGCCAGGGCCTCTAGGAGTGGGGTGGGGGTAGCAGCATTGCCCGAGACAAACACCCTGGAGTGGCTTCGCACCAGCCGTGCCGCGGTCTCGAGGTCGGCCAGCCTGCTTCGGTACAGCTTCTCCACCTCGCTGCGGCCAAGGGCCTTGCCGGTTCGGGAAAATCGCTTCATGCCCCCATGCTACCCCCACCTGTAAGACCGGAGGTCCTCAAGACTGGGTCTGCTCAGGGTGGGCCCAAAGCTGCCGAGCCCGGCTTTCGGGGAGGATGAACCCTGCCGAAACCACGTATTTGAGGGCGTCCTCTATGCTGATGTCCAGCGGAATCACATCCGCGGTGGGCACGATGATGGCCATCCCCGAAGCGGGCACCGGGCTGGTGGGCACCAGCACCACCGTATAGCCCTCCGGCAGGGGGGAGAGCCGCCGGCCCACCTGGGGGCTGGCGATAAAGCAGAGGGTGTAGAGTCCTTTTCGGGGATACTCGATCAGGGCCGCCCGCTGAAACTGCATCTCGGGCTGGCCCAGCAGGGTCTGGGCGATCTGCTGCACCGCGTTGTAGACCTCCCGCACCAGGGGAATGGTCTTTATGCTCCGATCCAAGGCTGCAAACAGCACCCGCCCCACGTAGTTGTTCGTCAGCATGCCCACCAAGGTCACCAGCCCCAGGGTTGCCACGATGGCCAGGATAGGCAAGAAGGGCATCATCCACCGGGCCGGCTCCGCATCAATGGCCCGCAAGATACCCTCAATGATGCCGTTTGCCCAGTTGTAAACCCAGACCAGGACATAAAGGGTTACCGCGATGGGTAGAGTAGAGAGCAGTCCTGCAATGAAGTAGCGGCGAAGTCGGTTGCCCATAGGCCCTACGCCCAAGTTTACCGGTTAGGGCGTGGGCTCGAGCCAGGTGGGGGCTGGCTACGGCTCACCCTGCTTACGGAAATCGTCCATCGGCAGCCTGGGCACCTGGGCCAGCACCCGCACCTGGGATCGGTTCACGTTGTGCAGGAGGGCCCCTCCCGAGAGGGTTGCGCGCTCTTTAGCGTTCACACTGCGCGCTGGAACGTTCTGGTTGCCCAGCCGCCCCCCTACCACCGTGGCCTCCCCGGTGTTGTCGTCGTAGACCATTCGCACCCCCGTGGTGGTGATGTCCCCGTCCACCAGGGTCACCCCGCCCGTAGCCAGAAGCCGCTTCTCCTCGGTCAGGCTGCGCACCTCCTTAGCCCGGATGACGAGGTCTCCTCTCCCCTCCCGGCGGCGGACCAGCACCACCTCCTTCTCGTCGCTAAAGACCGCCAGACCCCGGTCCTCCTCGTAGTAGACCTGCTGCGACTGCCCTTCCTGGCGGCCATTTTTGAGGATCACACCCCCTTCACTGGTGGAGATGTTGGTGTCCACCTCAAAGGTCATGCGGGGTGCGGTCACCTCCACCGGGTCGTTGCCCTTCTCCTTGGGCTCCTGGCGCATGCGCGCCCCTCCCTCCAGCACCCCCCGGCCGTTGCTCTCGCGGTAGACCAGGCGTGGGCCGCTCGCAACCATCCGGTCCCGCTTGACGGTCACGCCCCCCTCGAACGAGGCCACCCGCTCTCCCTCGGCCTCCTGCATGGTCTTACCCTGGGGGGCCTCGAGGGTGGCCCTATTTGCGCTGATCTCCAGGTCCTTGACCCGCCCGATCACCCCACCGGGCCGGCCCGCCTCGTAAACCCAGGGGCCCATCCGCAGGTTGCCAGAACGCTGACCACCCGGGGCTTCAATGGTAATGATGCGCTGCTCTTTGGTCTGGGCCAAAACGGCTAGGGCCAGGAGGAAAAGCAAAAAGCCAAGGCGTCTCATGAACTACCCCCTTCGATAGGGCAAGGTGGCTGCTCCCCCCCGGAGATGAACCGCTCCACGGGATCGCGCCAGCTCGGGTTTTCTATGCCAAAGTCGCTTCTGAAGTCTTTGCCCCTCACCTCCAGGCTGGGCGCGGTGATGTGGACGCTGGGCGCGCGGAAGCCCTCCCGCTGGTCTATGACCACCGGCGGCTCCCCTGGACTCCCCAGTTGCACCGTGTAGCATCCCCTGAGAATCTCCACCCGGGCGTAGGGCAGGTGCAGGTTGTCCGAGCGGTCTATGGTCACTTCCGGGGCGTAAAGCCGCAGGTCCAGCCGCTCCTCCACGAAGCGCCTACCCGACTCCAAGCCTGTAACCCGGGCCTCGCGGGTTCCAGGGTCCTGCTCAACCCGCCGCGCAGCAAACTCCCAGCGAGACCGAGGGTCTTGCTCCGGGTAGAGGGTGAGCCGGACATTCTCCAGCCTAACCCCCCGCTCGGGGGCGGCAGGCGCGGGCAGTGGGCGGCTAGCCAGGTAGAGCGAGAGCAACAAAACCACCGCCAAAGCGGCAACGGAAGCACGAACCACGGCTAGAGGGTAGGCACAGGCCAGCTAAGAAGCGTGAAGTAGGGCTAAAGGACGTCCCGCAGGGTTCCGCGGGTGCGGTAGTTGATCCAGCTCTTGCGCAGCCGTATGGCCCTGGTAAGCGGCGCGTACAGGGGCGAGAGGGGCAGGTCATAGGCGGGGAAGCGTACCCGCCGACCCCCAAACCCCTCCTTGAAGCTATCAATCCCAGCGGCGTGGCTGCCCTCACGCCTGCGGGGCACCCCCCAGAGGTCGTAGGTGTGGCAACCGTGTTCCACACCCCAGAGCATAGCCCTCCAGTGCATCCCGTTGGAGGCCTTGGCATGGGTGTGCTCGCGGGAGCTACCCCCATAGAGGTAGTCAACCCTCCCCGCAAAGGCCACGAAAAGCCCTGCGGCCAGGGCCTTCCCCTCTAGGCGGGCGATGGAGATGAAAGCCCGCCCCAGGGGCTGGTTCATCTCCCGGAGCACAGCCTGGTAGTAGCTCTTGGCGTGTTGCAGAAGCCTGGCCCGGCGGTTTGTCTCCTCAAAGAGAACCCAGAACTCCTCAAAGGCTTCCTCGCCCTCTATGCGAGCAACCACCCGTTTCTCGGCTAAGCGGGTGTTGCGGCGGTGCATGCTCTCCATCTGGGCCAGCAATCCCTCCCGACCCAGTCCAAGCTCGAGCCATATCGAGTACTCGGGCTGGATGGTCTCGCCCAGGCGCAACCCAGGGAAAACCGGGGCTGGCTCCGAGGCTGGCTGGCCGGTCTCGGGCTCGAGCTTCACATAGGCCGCCCCCCGCGCCACCTGGCGCAGCGCCTGGGCCACCCTGGGCAGGTCTTCCACCCTCCGCAGGGCCGGACCCCGGGGGGCGTACAGCATGGAAAAGGGCCCCACCAACCGGCGGCGAAAAAGCTGCACCGCGGCCACCAAGGTACCCCCTTCGTAAAGGGCCAGGCGCTCGGGCTGCCAGCCCGAAAGCCGCTTGACCTCCCCCCAACCCCACGACTGCAGGGCGCTGGTGATGGGCAATGAGGCCACCAAAGAATTCCACTCCTCGGCACAGGAAACCGGCTCAATCCGCAGCACGCCTGATTATGCCTGAGGCCGCAGGCCCCTGGTCAAGCCCGGGTATACTGGCGGGTGTGGCAACCGTGATGCGCATTGCCTTCCAGGGCACCGAGGGCGCCTACAGCGAGGAGGTCTCCCTGAAGGCCTTCCCAGGTGCCCAGACCATCGGGATGCCCACCTTTCACCAGGTCTTCTCCGCCGTAACCGAGGGAGAGGTTGACCTGGGGGTGGTTCCGGTAGAGAACACCACTGCCGGTATCATCAACCAAACCTACGACCTCCTCCTAGAGACCGACCTGCACGTGGTAGGGGAGCTGGTCTTGAAGGTGGACCACTGCCTGCTAGCCCCACCTGGAACCCGCCTGGAGGACGTCCGCAGGGTCATCAGCCACCCCCAGGGTCTGGCCCAGTGCGATGGGTTCATCGCCCGGTACAAGCTCGAGGCCATTCCGGTCTACGACACCGCAGGGGCGGCAAGGGCGCTGGCCGAGAACCCCGAGCCAGGGCTAGCGGCCATCGCCAGCCGTCGGGCCGCGGAGCGCTATGGCCTGGTGGTGCTGGCCCAAAGTATCCAGGACTTCATCGGCAACTACACCCGCTTTTTCGTCCTCTCCCGGGAGGACTGGCCCCGGCGGGAGGGCCCTTACAAGACCTCGGTGGTCTTCACCACCCGCCACCGTCCGGGCGAGCTTCTGGCGGCGCTCAAGGCTTTCGCCGACCAGGGCATCAACCTCACCAAGCTCGAGTCCCGCCCCCGCCGCAACCCCGACCGGCCCGTCTCCCCCATCTTCTACGCCGACTTTGAGGGCCACGCCGAAGACCCCGGCCCCTCCCAAGCGCTTCTGACCCTCCTGCGCCGGGCCTCCTTCGTGAAGGTGCTGGGCTCCTACCCAGCGGTCACAAGCTGGGGCTTCCTGAAGGACCTGGAGGACTAGTCCATGGCAGAAGCGCAAAAGCGCACCCCGGTGAGCGTGGTAGGTGGCTTTCTGGGCGCAGGCAAGACCACCTTGGTCAACCACCTTATCCAAACCGCCAAGCGCCGCTTTGGCATCATCGTCAACGAGTTTGGCGAGACCGGCATAGACGGCTCGCTCATAGAAAACGTGGACGCCGACGGGATAGCTGAGCTAGCCAACGGCTGCTTGTGTTGCGTGGGGCGCGAGGACCTGGTCTCGGCGCTGTTCAGGCTTGTGGACCGGAAGGAGCGACCCGAGCACATCCTGATTGAGCTTTCGGGGCTGGCCGACCCGGTGCCGGTAGCCCAGGCCATCCTTGACCCCTTCGCCCGCACCCGCTTTGAGCTGGACGGCATCATCGGGGTGGCCGACGCGCGAAACCTCGAGCGCACCCTAGGAGAGGTTCCCGAAGGAGCGGTACAGCTCGCCTACGCCAGCGCGGTGGTGCTGAACAAAACCGACCTAGCCAGCCCCCCCCAGGTGGCCGAGGCCCGGGCGCTGGTCCAGAGGATAAACCCCCTGGCCAGGGTCTACCCCACCGCCAAAGGCCGCCTCGCCCCCGAGCTGCTCCTGGGGCACCGGAGCTTTCACCCGGACTGGACCCCCCAGGGTCACCACCACCTACACACCCCCCACCTGCAAACCTTCACCCTAAAGGCCACAAGGCCCCTGGAACGCCAAAGGGTCAACGCCTTCATCGACCGCTACCTCATCGGTCGGCCAGACGCAGTCCTCCGCGCCAAGGGCTACCTGAGCGTAAGGGGCTTCAAGCGGCAAATCCTCCTCCAAACGGTGCGCGAGATCTTCAGCTTAGAGGAGTCCAGCCGCCCGGCCGAGGCGCCTTCTGAGCTGGTGGTCATCGGACGGGGCTTGGACCGAAGGGAATACGAGGAGGCCTTCCAGGAGCTCTGAAGCCTGGAAAACCTTGGGGAGTTCTGGTGGAGGCGGGGGGATTTGAACCCCCGACCTTGTCCTTGCAAAGGACCTGCTCTCCCGCTGAGCTACGCCCCCGCAAGGGGGGAGTATAGCAGTCCCTTGGGCTTCCGTAAAGGGCAGCTTTGGGCTATACTTCCCCTTTGGGTGCGCCGAGAGCGGCCCCGGGGGGTAGGGAACGGTGCCCGGGGGGTCCGCCAAGGCGCCAAAGAAACGCCCACTCCAACCGTCCCGTTAGGAGAACACATGGCTGTGAACGTATCCATCAAGGAGCTTCTGGAAGCCGGGGTGCACTTCGGGCACGAGACCAAGCGCTGGAATCCCAAGATGAAGCGCTACATCTACGCTGAGCGCAACGGGATTTTCATCATTGACCTGCAAAAAAGCATGCTCGAGCTCGAGCGCACCTTCAAGTACGTGCAGGACCTGGCCATGCGGGGGGCCACCATCCTGTACGTGGGCACCAAGAAGCAGGCCCAGGAAATTGTCCAGCAGGAGGCGGAGCGGGCCGGTATGCCCTACGTGAACCAGCGCTGGCTGGGGGGGATGCTCACCAACTTCCGCACCATCACCGCTCAGGTCAACCGTCTGGCCGAGCTGGAGGCCCTTTTTGAGTCGGAGGAGATCAAAGAGCGGGTCAAGAAGGAACAGGTTCGGCTCAGGCACGAGCTCGAGCGGCTGAAGAAAAACCTGGGGGGCTTTCGGAAGTTGCGCCGCCTGCCCGATGCTATCTTCGTGGTAGACCCTACCAAGGAGGCCATCGCGGTCCGGGAGGCGCGCAAGCTGGGCATCCCGGTCATCGCCCTGGCCGACACCGACTCCGACCCCGACTTGTGCGACTTTATCATCCCCGGCAACGACGATGCTATCCGCTCAATTCAGCTCATCGTGAGCCGGATGACCGACCTGATTGTAGAGGCCCGAGGCGGTGGCCGGGAGGCCACCTCCCCAGAGGCCGAGGAAGCCCCGGTGGCGGAAGCCTGAGCCCTGGGGAGAGTTAGGGGAGAGACTATGAGCCAGCTCGAGCTAGTCAAAAAACTCCGCGAGCAGACCGGCGCAGGCATGAGCGATGTGAAAAAGGCCCTGGAGGACGCGGGCTGGGATATGGAAAAGGCCACCACCTTGCTGCGCGAGCGGGGAGCCCTGAAGGCGGCTAAGAAGGCCGACCGCGAAGCCCGCGAGGGCATCATCGGCTACTACATCCACCACAACCAGCGGGTGGGGGTGCTGGTGGAGCTCAACTCGGAAACCGACTTGGTGGCCCGCAACGAGGAGTTCCAGCGCCTAGCCAAGGAC